>CAXBDI010000117.1:0-11969 GCA_963974445.1 uncultured Alphaproteobacteria bacterium | reverse complement strand
GATAAACGGCGGAACACACCTTAAGCCCTTGTCCAATTTTTCGGGACCAGCTCTCCGCGCGCAAAATCGATTTTTCGGACGCGGTGTTGTCCGCGTCACAATAAATTGTGACAATTTTCGCGCCGGTTTGGTGCGACTTGTCAATCAGTCTTTGCAGCAATTCGGGATAAAGTCGTCGACCGCGGAAGGCTTCTAGGGTCCAATAGTCCCACAAATACGCCTCGTCCGGCGTGACCTCCAACGTCATGCGCCACTCCCAAGGAACCACGCAGTCGCCGTTGTGGCGAGCTTCGGGCGACAAGCTCACACAGCCCGACATCCAGCCATAGCTGGCAAGCGCCTCATTTTCGGCAAACATGCCAAAGCAAGAGTGCAGCATCGCTGCCTCCGTTGCCACACCGTGCACAGTCACACGACGATCGGCGGCGGTCTGGGCCGTTGCAAATTCATCTGCCGACGCTTGGCGAAACCGAAACCCAGACGGGTTTTTGACTTCGACGGGCCTCGGTATCGCGCCGAATGCCAACAATTTTGTATATGAGACCTGGCGACGTATAAGTCGAAATGCAGCACCCAAACTCTTGCGAATGAAAAGCCTCATCAATCAATTCCAACAATTTTCCAGCTATTACACGCGAATCTAACATCGCTTCTTTTTGTAATTGTTTGATTAAATTGCAAAAAAGGTCAACAGGAATTGCCAGGGCGAATTGCCGCGATGGGTAAAGGTTAGGTAACTACCCACCCGTTGTCATTTGGGCCCAATCACGCGGCAACGACGGAACGGATTGCCTTGAACGAGCCAATGCCGGCCAGAGCCTCGGTATCGACGATCGGCCGGATCGGCGGCAGGTCGAGCGTCTCGTGCGCGGCGATCACGCGGCCCGTCTGGTTGGTGGCGAATGGTTGGCCGCACTTGGTGCACGCGGCAGGCCGATTGCGCGACGGTCCGGTCCGGATGCTCAGAAAGGGCCCGGGAATGGCATTTGTGCCCCGGCTTGGCGCCGCCAAGTTTTGACCCTGAGCGCTTGGCCTTGCGGTCGGCCGAGGGCGGTTTTGACGATGTCCGAGACGTCTTGGACGGGCGCTGCAGCTTCGCCTGAAGCGCAAGGGGGCGGAGTAGTTACAAATTCCCTGTTGTTCCCTGAAAACACGGTGGCGACTGCCGAGACCGGTTCGCCTGAGACTGGTCACACAGCCATCTGGCTGCCGTCTCCAAGCCAGCATTGGAGCGCGGACAGCCCAGTACTCCCTTGCCGCCATAGTGATCGTCCGCATGCTCGACCTTGACCGGCCCGGGCATCGCCAGCGCTTGCCCATAGCCTACCGCTCGCGTTTCGGGGTACGGTTTACCGTCTTGTCTTCGGAACGCATGCCCGGGAACCAGCATCCATGACCCAATTCGAGCGCCAGGTGCGCTATGCCTATTCCTCCATCGAATCGCGCCCGGCCTATGAGTGGCCGAACGGCACGCGTCTCGCCGTCTATATTGCCAATAATGTCGAGGTGTTCCGCTATGGCGTCGGCAAAGGGGCGGCCATCGCGCCGCCGGATCAGGCGGTCAGCGATTCGGTCTATTCCTGGCGCGACTACGGCAACCGTGTCGGCTTCTGGACGCTGATGGATGCGCTCGACAAATACGCGCTGCCGGCGGAGGCGCAGATGAACACCGCCATCTATGACGAGTGCCCGGACATTCCAGCCCGCCACCGCGCCCGCGGCGACGAGTTCCTGGGCCACGGCTACACCAATTCCGACGAGCAAGGCGGCCTGCCGGAGGACGAGGAGCGGGCGCTGATTCGTTCCTGCACCGACACCATTGCCCGCAACGAAGGCAAGCCGCCGACCGGCTGGATGAGCCCGTGGCTTTCGAACTCACCGGTGACGCTCGATCTGTTGCAGGAGGCGGGCTATCTCTACCACATGGATTGGACGACCGACGATCAGCCTATCTGGATGGCGACGCGCGGCGGCAAGATTCTCTCCATGCCCTACCCCATCGAGTGCAACGACAATCGCGGCATCGTTTGGTTTCGCTATACCTCTGAAGAATTTGCTCAAATGCTGATCGACCAGCTCGACGAGATGCTGGAGCAGTCGGCGAAATACCCCCTCGTCTGCCCGATCAGCCTGCATCCTTTCGTCGTCGGACGGCCCTACCGCCTGCGCGCGCTGCGGCGCGTATTCGAACATATCGACCGTAATCGCGACCGCATCTGGCTGACCCGACCGGGTGAGATCGCCGCCCATATCGCCAACCTGCCGGCCGGGATCGTACCCGGTAGTTGAGTGCGGCCTGGAGGCGGTCGATTTTTCGAGCAGGTTCGGGTATACTGGCGGCTTTGCATTTCGTACTTGGCTACCGGAGTCGTTTATCATCGCCACCCGTCTGACACAAAAGGAGCAGGACCGCTTCCACAATCTGCTGAAGCTGGCTGCCGAAAGCCCATATGAGGGCGAGCGCGTCGCCGCTCTGCTGGCGGCGGAGCGGCTCGTCGCCAAGCACGGCATGACGCTGGATGAGGCGGCGCAGCGCGACCCGGTCGATTGGGAGCCGGAGCCGACGGAGGCCGAAAAGGTTCGGCGCGAGGCGGAGCAGGAATCCATCCGACGGGCGCGGGAAGAGGAAATCGCCCGGCAGGCCGACAAGTCCCATTGGGAGCGCGCGTGGAAAGAGGCCCGGGCTCGCGGTCTGGATGAGGCTGCGGCCAAGGAGCGGGAACGCGCCAAGGCCCGCACCTATCAACAGCCGCGCAGCCGCCGCCGCCGCAATCCGATCATCTTCGCCAACACGCTGCTGGCGGAGACGGGAATGTCGCTGAAGGAAATCGCCGACATCACGCAACTGGACATTTATCAGGTTGCAGGCTTGAAATTGAAGCTGCGGAAGCCGCAAGCTGCCTGATCCAAGCCCGAAAAATATAAGGAGGCCACCCCATGGCCGACTGGAAAGACCTGACCCGCCTCGCCGCAGAAATTGGCGGCAAGCTGAAGCAGCGCGGCGAGACCGTCGCAGTGTCGGAAACGTCTGCCGGCGGTCTGATCGCCGCGGCGTTGCTGAGCATTGGCGGCGCGTCTGCCTATATGCGCGGCGGCGTCGTGCCCTATTCGCAGTGGAGCCGCGACGGCCTGTTGCGGATCGAACGGGCCGACCTGGAGGGCATTCGCTCCTCGTCGGAGCCTTATGCGGCGCTGCTGGCCAAGACCGTGCGCGAACGTGTCAAGACCGACTGGGGGCTTGCCGAAACCGGCGCTGCCGGCCCGACCGGCAACCGCTATGGCGACGCGGCCGGGCACACCTGCGTGGCGATATCCGGAGCGGTCTCCACAGCCCGCACGTTGGAAACCGCCAGCGACGACCGCGAGGCCAACATGTTCGCCTTCGCCGTCGAGGCCATGGCCCTGCTCAACGAGGCGTTGGATACGCTGTAAGCGCTCCGACTTGTCGCTTATTTGATGTGAACGACACCGAACATGTAGGCGAAGGCGGTCAGGCCGCCGAGCACGACGACATGCGGTATCAGTTCGCCTAGTTTCTGCGCCAGGTTGGTCGAAAGGCCCGCCTGTTGGCGCGCCGCGGCCAAGTGCTGCGGCTGCTGGCCGGCGATCGATTGGGATATGTCGCCGAGGTTGGCCTCTACCCAGGCGCGGAACGTTGGGTCTGCATCCTCCCAATACACCGACGGGTCGCTACCGTTCGATGGCAGGTGCAAAGCCAATCGCGCGACCGGCGTTTGCGTGTCGGATGCATCGGACGGGCGGCCGTACAACACTAGGCTCCAGTCGTCGTCCATCGATTCCGGACGCCATAGCACCAGGCACTCGCGGCCGTCACCCATCGGCCTTCGGCTGGGCGGCGCTGCAATCCGGTCGCTGGCGTCGATGCTGCGCAATGGCGCAGTCGCAGCGATGAGCGACGCATCGGATGGGAATGCGGCCCGGTCGGTCATGCTCAACAGTCCTTCGGTTGGGGGGGAAGTGACTATGCGGGATCGATGCCGGTGCTATAGAGACGCCTCGCCGCTGCCGCTAGCCACTTTGTCCGAATCGGTATTACTGGAATCGATGCGCGCCCTCCTCATTACGTCCAACCGCCTGGGCGATGCCGTCCTGACCACCGGGGCTGTGCCCTATCTGGCCGCGCGGTATCCGGGCGTGCGGTTGACCGTTGCCTGCGGGTCGTTGCCTGCGCCTCTGTTCGAGGCGATGCCGCAGGTCGAGGAGGTCTGGCGGATAGACAAGCAACCGCGCAGCCGGCACTGGTGGAGCCTCTGGAAACGGGCCATCGGCCGCTTTTGGGTGCATGTAATCGACCTGCGCGGCTCGGCATTCGCATTCACGGTCGCCAGCCGGCGGCGCACCGTCATGGGCCCGGATCGCAGCCGGCGGCATCGAGTCATGCACCTGACCGAAACCTTAGGCGCCGATGCGCCGCTTGCGCCGACGCTTAGTTGGAGAGAGGCCGATGCGGCGGAGGCCGAGCGGCGGCTTGGCGGCGCGCGAAGCTGGATCGCCATCGGTCCGACCGCCAATTGGGTCGGCAAGCAATGGCAGGCAGAACGCTTCGGCGAGGTCGCGAAGGCGCTGATCGCGCCGGGCGGTCTCTATGCCGACGGCAACGTACTAATTGCCGGCGCGCCTGGTGAGGAGGCCATGGCTGCGCCGGTCTTTGAAGCCTTACCGAGCCATCGGACGCTCGTGGCCTTCGGCTGGCCGTTGCCGGTGCTGACGGCCGCACTGGCGTCTGCCCGCCTCTATATAGGCAACGATTCCGGCCTGATGCACATGGCAGCGGCAGTTGGAACCCCGACCGTCGGCCTGTTCGGCCCCTCCCGGCCAGAGCTCTATGCCCCCTGGGGCGAGCACAGCGCCATCGTCCAGACCAAGACCTCGTTTGATGAATTCGTCACCGCACCCGGCTACAACCGCTTTACGACCGGCAGCTTGATGGGGGAAATAAGCGTCGATGCCGTTGTCGCGGCCGCCCGCCGCCTATTGGAGTCCGCCAAATGACCGTAGCCGTGGTGCTGTGCGCCCACAACGAAGCGCATCAGATCGCCCAGTGCCTGGATGCGGCAGCCTGGGCGGATGAGATCGTCGTGGTCGCCGACCGTTGCACCGACGACACCGTCGCGCTCGCGCGGCGCTATACCGAAAGGGTGGTGGAGGGTGCTTGGCCGAACGAGGGCGCGCGCCGCCACGCCGGCATCGATGCAGCGACCGCCGACTGGATCCTGGAACTCGACGCCGACGAACGCATTACGCCGGAGTTAGCCGCCGAAATCCGCAAGATCGACGACGCCAATGCTGCATTTGACTATGCGCTGATCCCGTTCGATAATTATGTCGGCCAGACGCTGGTGCGCTATGGCTGGGGCGGTTCGTTTGGCTCCAGCGGTGTGATGCGGCTGTTCCGCAAAGGCGCCAAGCAATGGGGCATTGCCCGCTCGCACCCTGGCGTCTCCTTCACCGGCAAGCGCGGGCCAAACCTCACGGGCCGCATGATCCACTATGTCGACAAAGACATTTCCGACATGATCGCCCGCCTGAACCGCTACACCACCAACCGCGCCCGCGACCTGCGCGAGGAGGGCATTCAGGGGTCGCTTCCCGGTGATGTGCGCCGCCTGTTTACCCGGTTTTTCAAGTGCTATGTGCAGCGCCGGGGCTATCGCGAGGGTGCCTATGGCCTGCTGATCGCGGTTATGGCAGCGCTGTTTCCGCTATTGTCCACCCTGAAAGCCCGGCTGGAAACCGGCGAGACCGGGCAGGCCAGGGGGCCGGGGGAGATGCCACCCGAAGGTTAGGGCGTGGAGCAAGCCGCGCCACGTGCCGGTCGCTAGGCCGCAATTGACTTATCGACTGTCCAGTCCTATCTGAGCCAATATCCGCTATGGTGCCTAATTGGTATGCGGGCGGGCGTGTGGGGCATGAGCCCTTCAGGCTGGACACTAGCTGTGTTCCAGCACCATATTTCATGAAATTGATACGAGGACCGCCATGCTGGGCGCGCTCGCGAAACGTCTATTCGGGTCTGCCAATGATCGGGTTGTCAAGAAACTCAGTTCAGCGGTGGTCGCGATCAACGCGCTGGAGCCGGAGATGGAGGCGCTCGACGACGCGGAGTTGCGGGCCCGCACCGACGCCTTCCGCAAGCGCTTGGCCGACGGCGAGACGGTCGACGATTTGCTGGTAGACGCGTTCGCGACAGTCCGGGAGGCGGCCAAGCGCTCTTTAGGCCAACGCCCATACGATGTGCAGCTTCAGGGCGGCGTCGTCCTGCACCAGGGCAAGATCGCGGAGATGAAGACCGGCGAAGGCAAGACGCTGGTCGCCACCCTGCCGGTCTACCTGAATGCATTGACGGGGCGCGGCGTCCACGTGGTCACCGTCAATGACTACCTGGCCCGCCGCGATGCCGACTGGATGGGGCAGATTTATCAGTTCCTCGGCCTTTCGGTCGGTTGCATCGTCCACGGCCTCGACGATGATGCGCGACGCCAGCAATACGCCTGCGACGTGACCTATGGCACCAACAACGAGTTCGGCTTCGATTATCTGCGCGACAACATGAAATTCCGGCTGGAGGAAATGGTCCAGCGGCCGTTCCACTATGCCATCGTCGACGAGGTCGACTCGATCCTGATCGACGAGGCGCGGACGCCGCTGATCATCTCCGGCCCGGCGGAAACGTCCTCGGAGCTGTACGTGCGGGTCAATGGCCTGATGCCGCGCTTGCAGCCGGAGCACTACGAAAAGGACGAGAAGTCCCGCAGCGTCACCCTGACCGAAGATGGCGGCGAGTTTGTCGAACAGATGTTCCGCGATGTCGGTCTGCTGGAGGAAGGCAACCTCTACGACACAGCCAACATTTCCCTGGTGCACCACATGAACCAGGCATTGCGCGCCCACATGCTGTTCGAGCGCGACAAGGACTACATGGTCCGCAACGGCATGGTCGTCATCATCGACGAGTTCACTGGCCGCGCCATGGAAGGCCGGCGCTACTCCGAGGGCCTGCATCAGGCTCTGGAGGCCAAGGAGGGCGTCGAGGTTCAGTTGGAAAACCAGACCCTCGCCTCCATCACCTTCCAGAACTATTTCCGGGCCTACGAAAAACTCGCCGGCATGACCGGCACGGCGATGACCGAGGCTGGCGAGTTCGAAGAAATTTACAGCCTCGAAGTCGTCGATATGCCAACGAACGTCGATGTCGTGCGCAAGGACTATGACGACGAGGTCTACCGCACCATGCGGGAGAAAAACGACGCCATCGTCGCGGAAATCCTGGAATGCAATAAGAAACAGCAGCCGGTGCTGGTCGGAACGGTCTCCATCGAGCGGTCGGAATCCCTGTCGGCGCACCTGAAGGCGAGCGGCATCGAGCACAAGGTGTTGAACGCCCGCTATCACGAGCAGGAGGCGATGATTATCGCTCAGGCCGGCCAGCCGGGCGCCGTGACCATCGCCACCAACATGGCCGGCCGCGGCACAGATATTCAGTTGGGCGGCAATGCGGAGATGATGGCGGCGCAGCGCTCTCGGGATATCGCCGACGAGGCAGAGGTCGACCGGCTGACTCAGCAGATCGCGACAGAAGTCGTACGCGACAAGGAAATCGTCAAGGCCGCCGGCGGCCTCTACGTAATCGGTACCGAGCGGCATGAAAGCCGCCGCATCGACAACCAGTTGCGCGGCCGCTCCGGCCGGCAGGGCGACCCCGGCGCCTCCAAATTCTTCGTCAGCCTTGACGACGACCTGATGCGGATATTCGGGTCGGAGCGGATGGACGGCATTCTGCGCCGCCTCGGCCTGAAAGAGGGCGAGGCGATCATCCATCCGTGGATCAACAAGGCACTGGAAAAAGCCCAGCAGAAGGTCGAGGCCCGCAACTTCGATATCCGCAAAAACCTGCTGCGCTTCGACAATGTCATGAACGATCAGCGCAAGGTCATCTACGAACAGCGCCGCGAGATCATGAACACCGACAACGTCCACGAGGACGTGTTGGAAATGCGAGAGCACGTGCTGGACGATCTGATCGCGACGAACATGCCGGAAAAGGCGCTGCCGGATCAGTGGAATATCGATACGCTGCACTTGGAGGTGCAGCGCCTGTTCGGCCTGAACCTGCCGATTGCCGACTGGGCAAAGGAAGAGGGCATCGCCGATGGCGAGGTGCGTGAACGCATCGCCCGCGCCATCGACGAGCGCATGGCCGGCAAGGCTGCCAATTGGGGGCCGGACCTGATGCGGCTTGCCGAAAAGAGCGTGCTGCTGCAATTGCTCGACCAGTTTTGGAAGGAGCACCTGCTCCACCTCGACCATCTGCGCCAGGGCATCGGCCTGCGCGCCTATGCGCAGCGCGACCCGCTGAACGAGTACAAGTCCGAAGCCTTCGAACTGTTCGACGCCATGCTGACGCGTTTGCGCGAGGCGACCACCGGCGCACTCTCCCACCTGGAACTGCGGCCGCAGCAGGGCGTGGCGATGCCGCGCTCGCCGGACGGCGCATCCTGGCAGGAAACCCACGAGGACGGCAGCGAACTGGTGATGGCCGGGGCCGAGGATGGCCAGACCCTCTCCGGCGACGGCTCGCAACCGCTGCCTAGGCCTCAGCCAGTGCGGACAGCGGCGCCAGCGACGCTGATGGACCCGAGCGTTCCGGAATCCTGGGGCAAGGTCCCGCGCAACGCGCCCTGCCCCTGTGGCTCCGGCAAGAAGTTCAAGCACTGCCACGGGCGATAGACTTTCGGGCCGCAGCAGTTCACAGCCAGCCGGACGTTGTGATAAGCTGGGCGACCATTTTAGGAGCCCGGCATGTCCAATCGCAGCGACGCCTTCATCGAGTCCCTCGACCGTCGGGTCGACGCCATCGCCGATGCCTGTACGGCCTGCGGAGCGTGCGCCCGCGTCTGCCCGACTCTTGCCATTGCCGGCATCGATGACAGCGAGCCTGAGGCACTGACCGCCGGGGTGCGGGACATCCTGCGTAGTGGCGCTGGGCCGAAGCCCTCTGAAGCCTGGGCCAGGTCATGCTGCGGCTCCGGGAATTGCCTGACCGTTTGCCCCGAGGGAATCAACCCGCGCTTCATGCTGACCATGGCGCGGCGCACCCTCACCCAGCGCAATGCCGAAGACGAGCGGCGCAAGGCCGGCAAGGCTGCCTTCCAGAAGATGAGCCGCGGCGTTCGCGTGCTCTCGCGCCTGTCGCTGCCGCCGGACCTGCTGGAGAAACTCAGCCCACGCTCGCACCCGGAACAGGCGGAGGTGCCGGACCTGGTATTCTATACCGGCTGCAACATGCTGAAGACGCCGCATATCGGCCTGCTCTGCCTGGATGTGCTGGAGCGGTTGGGCACGACCTATGAGGTGCAAGGCGGCCCCAGCGCCTGCTGCGGAATCCTGCCGTCGCGGCCCGGCGATACGGCGAACGGCGGGCGGCAAGCGTTCGGTACGCTGGACAAGATGGCGGCTTCGAAAACTTCCGAAGTGCTGTCCTGGTGTCCGACCTGCCAAATCCAGTTCGGCGAAACCATGATTCCCAGCTACCGGGAAGTCACTGGCAGTTCGCTGGATATGACCATGTTCCCGGTCTATCTGGCCAGTAGGCTGGACGAGTTGCGGCCGCACCTAACCCGCCGGGTCGAACGGCGGGTTGCGCTCTACGAATATGCCGGCGAGTTGGGCGTCATGCCGGCGGTCCGTACACTTTTAGCAGCGGTGCCGGGGGTTGAGATTGTCGAGATCGAGACCTCCAGCATCGGCTATACCAGCACAGCGCTGGCGCCACTCGGCAACTACCATAAGACCACCATTGCGTCAGCCCTGCATGACGCAGAGGCCGCCGGCGTCGATACGCTCGTCACCATCTACCACGGCGATCATCGGGAGTTTGCCGGGCATGAGTCCGAATGGCCGTTCACCGTCGCCAACTACATGGAGTTGATCGGCGAGAGCATGGGCATAGCCCGGCCGGACCTGTTCAAGCAACTGACGCTGATGCGCGACGCCGATGCCATCCTCGCCGCATCGAAAACCCAGATCGAGGCGCACGGCCTCGATCCGGAGCTGGTGCGAGACGTGGTGATCAACGACATGCTGGGCGCTCAAGCCCTGCCAGTCGACCGCAAGCTGCACGCGGCGGAGTAACAGTTTCTGCTTAAGCGAACGGGTTCTCGACCTTTGGCCAATATGGCTTGTCGAACACCTTGAACGGGATGGCGCCATAGTGGGGAGCGGTGGCGTCCGGGGACGCGCAATACAGCACCGCCTCAGCAATGGTGTTGAAGCCGGCGTAGAAATGGATAACGTACATAATCATTCGCACATTTGCTGAGCGCGGTGGTTCCGATCAGACTGACTGAGAGGAACCGAAGATGGACGACCAGACAGACCGAAAACCGATGGGCGAGGTTATCCAGATCGACGAAGCCCGCATCCGCGATCACCTGAGTGAGATGGTGCGGTTGCAGATGCCGAAGCTGCGGCGTCAAACCTTCGAGACAGCGATCATCGAGCGCTACCGTCGCCGGGAGAGTTCGGCCGAAGAGGCCTTGATCGAGATGTATCTGGCCGGGGTCTCGGTCCGGCGGGCCGGGGACATTACCGAGGCGCTGTGGGGCGCGCGGGTGAGCCCGAGCACGGTCTCGAACCTGAATAGGAAGATCTACGCCAAGATCGAAGCCTGGTGGAAAGCGTCGAAGAGTACCTGCCGGACGCCCGCTGGCTACGCTGTGCCGTGCATTCCTACCGCAACGTCTTCAGCCATCTACCGGCGGCGAAGGTGCGGGAGGTCAGCCACATGCTGAAAGCCATCCACGCCCAGGAGAACCGGGCGGCGGCCCTGGCAAAGGCCGGTGCCGTCGTCGACGAGCTCCGCCGCCAGCGTATGGGGCGCGCAGCAGAGCTCGTCGATGCCCATGTGGCCGAGACCCTAACCAATTACAGCTTTCCGGACGGCCACTGGATTAAGCTGCGAACCAACAATCCGCTGGAGCGGATCATGCGGGAGATCCGACGCCGGACACGGGTGGCAGGCGCGTTCCCGGATGGCGAATCCTGCCTGAACCTGGCAGCGGCCAGGCTCCGCCACATCGCCGGCACGCAATGGTCTACCTGCAAATACATGAACATGACGCCATCGCACGAGGCCCTAAACAACCACCAGGGAACCGCCGTCGCTTGACCAAATGTGCGAAAGACTCTGGACGCTGCCACAATAACCTGACCGGAGGCGTTGCAAATGGGGAATGTCCGGTTATAGAACTGCACTAGAATTCACGATGTTCATCACCGGAGGCTCGGCGTCTCATGCCGCATGCACGTATTTTCCGCCCGGCCCGCACCGCCATGCAGCAGGGCCGCGCCAAGACAGATCGCTGGGTGCTGGAGTTCGAGCCGGCGCGAGCGCTGCGGGCGGACCCGTTGATGGGATGGGCCGGCGGCGGCGACACCCGTCGGCAAGTCCGGCTGGAGTTCGCGTCGGTCGACGAGGCTAAAGCCTACGCAAAACGCTGCGGCATCGGCTACACGGTCCTGCCGGAGCGGATCCGCGCGGTAAAGCCGAAGAGTTACGCCGATAACTTCCGCTGGGACCGGCAAGTGTAAGGGAGAGCCACGAGCCAAACCTCAAAGCCAGCCACCATGCGCCCTTAGCTCAGTTGGATAGAGCAGCGGATTTCTACTCCGCGGGTCGGGGGTTCGAATCCTCCAGGGCGCACCATTTCTAAATTGCCCTCTTGAAGGTCAGTTAAGAGCTTGAAAGGTAAGGTGATATCCGGGGTTCGAAGTCCTTTTTCCCGGCAGTACGAAATCCGGTCAGTGAAAGCGAGTTTCAGGACGGTACGCTGTAGGCGCAGGTTATTAGAATTCCAAATATTCCAAGGGTTTGAGAGAAATTCCATCGCGAGTTCCACAGTACACGACGCTGTTGCGGTGAGGGTTGAGATGGATTCGAATTTGAAGAT
>CAXBDI010000116.1:0-12067 GCA_963974445.1 uncultured Alphaproteobacteria bacterium | reverse complement strand
GTTAAGCGATTGGTATGCCGACACTCGGCATACAGGTTATCAATGCAAGCGCCGTGCCAGCAGTCGCCAACACGGCGTGCGCCCGGCGGTTCCTCCCATATCGAACCGCTTAGGGCGGCAAAGCCTAGCGCGGACTCACCGCCAGCGGCTAGTCTGAATTCGAGGAGTGCTTAAAAAGGCAGCGGTTCGAGGCAGGTTGCCGCTATCCGGATCGGCTACCAGCCAGTCGAACAGGCGGACCTGGCCTTGATGGCCTGGACGATTTGGTGGTCCTCCCGCGCTTGACGCGGGAGGGAATGGAGGTGGGAAGGCCGGCAAGCGTCAGCCCCGCCGCCCCTCCCGTACCTTCGCCTGCAGGGTCGCCACATTGTTTGGCATTTCGGTGAAGCGCTCCTCTCGCTCGAACAGGTCGGCGAGGCGGTCGGGCAGAGCGGGCCGCGCGCCCGTTGCGCGTTCGACTGCGTCGGGGAATTTGGCCGGGTGGGCCGTGGCGCCGACGACCAGAGGCCGCTCGCGCTGGGGCGCGCAGGCCTCGGCGGCCAGCAGGCCGACGGCGGTGTGCGGGTCGAGGGTATAGCCGGCGCGAGCCTGCCAGTCTCGGATGCCAGCCAAAGTCGCCGCGTCGTCGAAGCTTGCGGCGGTGAAGGTGGCCTTGGCGGCCGCGTGCCGGTTCTCGCCCAGGGTCAGGCGGCCGGCGCTGCGCAACTCCGCCAACGCCTCCGCCGTGGCGCGGCCGTCGCGGTCGAACAGGTCGAACAACAGGCGCTCCACATTCGATGAGAACTGGATGTCCATGCTGGGCGACAGGCTTGGCTCTACCCCTTGCAGGCTCATGTCGTCGGCCTGGAAGAACCGGGTGAGGATGTCGTTGCGGTTCGAGCCGACAATCAGTCGCTCAATGGGAAAGCCCATCTGCTTGACGCCATAAGCCGCGAAGATATTGCCGAAATTGCCGGTGGGTACGGCGACGTCGATGGCCCGCTCCGGCGCGCCCAATTGCAGGGCCGCAAAGGCGTAATAGACCGTCTGCGCCATCACGCGCGCCCAGTTGATGGAGTTGACGGCGGAAAGGCTGACCTCGTCGCGGAAGGCCACGTCGGCGAACAGCGCCTTCACCAGATCCTGGCAATCGTCGAACGTGCCATCGACGGCGATGCAGTGGACGTTGGCGGACGGCACCGTGGTCATCTGGCGCTGCTGGACGGCTGAGACCCGGCCCTTTGGAAACAGGATGAAGATGTCGACGGCGTCGCGGTCGCGACAGGCCTCAATGGCGGCAGAGCCCGTGTCGCCGGAGGTGGCGCCGACGATGGTGATGCGCTGGCCGCGGTCGGCCAGAATATGATCGAACAGGCGGCCGAGCAGTTGCAGGGCGACGTCCTTGAACGCCAGGGTCGGGCCGTGGAACAGCTCTTGCAGCCAGAGGTTCGAGTCGAGTTGCACCAGCGGCGTGACGGCGGGGTGCTCAAAAGTGGCGTAGGCGTCGCGCACCATGGCGGCGAAGGCCTTGTCCGGGATTTCTCCACCGATGAAGGGGCGCATGACTTGGACGGCGAGGTC
Organism: uncultured Alphaproteobacteria bacterium; assembly: GCA_963974445.1. Taxonomy (GTDB): domain Bacteria; phylum Pseudomonadota; class Alphaproteobacteria; order Bin95; family Bin95; genus JACKII01. The sequence continues at coordinate 10,507 of CAXBDI010000116.1, read as the reverse complement.
CGGATAGGAGAGATTGCGCCAGGCGCGCTGGGCCTCGGCATCGACCCTTGGCCACGCCTCGGGCACATAGAGGCCACCGTCGCTGGCGAGGCCGGCCAGTGTCACGTCGGCAAAGCCGAGGCTCGGCGCCTGGCTGCGGGTCGAGATATAGCGCATGGAGAGCCTTTGCCTTTACGCTCGCATAATCGGGGCGGCCGAAGAGATGCCCTAGAAGTACCGATCCTGGATATGCCGCTTGAACGCGGCGGAGTCGAGCGGGCTGCCCGTCGCGGCTTCCAGCAGACCGTCCGGCGAATGCAGGCAGCCGACCTCGTGCACGTTGGTGCGCAGCCAGGCGACCAGCGGGCTGGCGTCGCCCTTGGCGAGCGCGTCGTGCAAGTCCGGCAATGCCCGCTCTACCGCCTGGAACAGTTGCGCCGCCGCCAGCGAGCCGAGGCTGTAGGTGGGGAAATAGCCGAACAGGCCCGCGAACCAATGAATGTCCTGCAGGCCGCCGAGCGAATGGTCCGCCGGGCGGATGCCGAGCAGGTGTTGCATTTCCACGTTCCAGGCCTCGGGCATATCGGCAGGGTCGAGCGAGCCGTCCACCAGCGCTTGCTCCAGCCGGAAGCGCAGGATGATGTGCATCGGGTAGGTGACGGCGTCGGCATCGACGCGGATGTAGCCAGGCGCGACTCTGGTCGCCCAACGGTGCAGATTGTCCGCATCCCAGGCCGACCCTTGGCCGCCGAACGCCTCCCGCGCCAGCTTGGCCCAGAATTGGGTGAAGGCGCGGGATCGCCCGACCTGCACCTCCAGGCAGAGCGACTGGCTCTCGTGGATCGTCATGCCGCGATGGCTGCCGACCGGTTGCCAACGCCGCTCCACCGCCTTGCCGCGGGTGTAGAGCGCGTGGCCGGTCTCGTGCAGCACCGCCATCAGGCCGGAGGTGAAGTCCGCCTCGTCCCAGCGCGACGTGACGCGGACATCCTCGCTGCTGCCGCTGGAAAACGGATGCGTCGTCTCGTCAAGGCGGCCATGGTTGAAGTCATAGCCCACCGCCTGCATCAGCCGCTTACCCAGCACGTGCTGCTGCGCCGCGGGAAAGGGCCCGGGCGGCAGTTGCGGCGGCGGTTCGACGGCTTGCCGCTCCAATACCTTGGGCAAGGCGTCGCGCAGAAATAGCTCCATGTCGGTGAAGATGGCGGCGACCTGCGCGGACCGCCGACCCGGGTCATAGGGGTCCATCAGCGCGTCGTAGGGCGAGACTCCCAGCGCCTCGGCCTTGGCGACGGCGATCTCACGCGTGTTCTCGATCACCGGACGCCAGAGCGGCAGCAGCATGGCGAAGTCGCCGGTTTTGCGTGCCTCCCGCCATGCCATTTCGCATCTGGCGGCGACGGTCTGGCCGGTCTCGATCAGGGCGGAGGGAACGGCGGCGGCATGGGCGTATCGCCGGCGCATCTCGCGCACATTGGCAGCCTGCCATGGGTCGAGCATCGCCTCGTCAACGGCGGCGAGAGCATCGGCGACGGCGGCGGAGGCTTCGATCTCGTGGCCGATGGCGGCCAGCGTCGCGAGTTCCTCGCCGCGGTCGGCAGCACCGCCGGGCGGCATCATCACCCGCTGGTCCCAGCCGAGCTTGCGTGCCGCAGTGCTTAGCTTGGCGACGCGGGCGAAAGCGTGTTCGAGGGTCTGGTAAGGCGTCATTCGGCTGTCACGGGCTCCTGCCGGATCACCGACCACAGGTCGCTGTCCAACGGCTCGCCGGGCGCTACCGTCGGCTCCCACAGCATTTGCTGGATGTTGGGGCGTGGATCGTAGACGACGTTGTCGCCGGCCCAGCGGGTCGCGTAGGCGCGGCGGCGGGTGGTCTGGCTGCGGTTGCCGCCGGCCATGTGCAGCAACAGCCCATGATGGACAGTGCAATCGCCGGGCTCGTAGTCGAAGCGGGTGAAGTCGCGGAAGCCCGCATGCTGATGCCAGAGGAAGGTTTCGGAGACGAACTTGCCGTTCGGGTCATCGTGACTAAGGTTGTGCGAGAGCTTGCCGAGGTTCCGCATCGCGTGTTCCATGCGGTCGCGCAAATGCTCGACCCAATCCATGTCGATCAGCCCTTTGAGGTGGACGACGCCGGTGTCCTCGTAAGCCTGGATCTCGGCCTCGGTGATGGCGCGGGCGAGTGGCATGGCGGAAATCCTCTAGTCGCGGCGGCGGTGAAGCAGCAGAAAGATGATACAGAACACGCCGGCGAGCGAGAACCAGGTGATCGCGTATTGCAGGTGATCGTTCGGCAAAGAGGGCTGCCAGGTGCTGGGCCGCAGATACATGGGCGCGACGCGAGCCGGGTCCAAACCTGCGGCCTCCGCCATCTCTGCGGGCTCGACGCGGTACCAGGCATTGTCGGTCGGATTGTTGGCCGGCGTGAACCAGCCGGGCTCTGTAGGCTGGCGCAATATACCCTCCGCCGCCAGTGCAAACGGCACCGGAGGCAACGGCGCGCCGAAACCGACCCAGCCGTACTCGACCGCAACAAGCGTGCCGCCCTCGCGCTCGACCAACAGCATCAGCGCATCGCCGACCTCGCCGTCGCGGCTGCGTCCGGGAAAGCGGAACCACTGACCGCCGGCAACCGGGCCTTGCACCAGCACCCGGCGAAACTCCCATTGCGGCGAAAGATCGGCGGGCATCGGCGCCGGCAGGGTCTCCAGGCGAGCGTCCATGGTGGCGATCAGCCCAGCCTTCCAGTCGCGCCGCTCCAACTGCCAAAGGCCCAGGCCGATCATGATCGCCAGCATGATCAGCGCCAGAGCGATGGAAAGGACGGTCGGGCGGCGAAATCTCAGCGCCACGCGGCTAACCGCTCATGGTGAGGCCACCGGACACGCTCAGCACCTGGCCGGTGATATAGCTGGCGCGGGCGCTAGCGAAGAACAGGATGGCGTCGGCGATGTCTTCCGGCTTGCCGAGGCGGCGCAGTGGGATGGCGCGTTTCAGGCTTTCCTGCAAACGCTCCGGCATGTCGGCCAGCAGGGCGGTTTCGGTTGGTCCCGGCGCTACGCAATTGACGGTTATGCCATGGCGCGCCATCTCGCGCGCCAGGCTTTTCGAGAAGGCGATGACCCCGCCTTTTGCGCCGGCATAGACCGTCTCGCCCATGCTGCCGACCCGGCCGGCGTCGCTCGCGACATTGACGACGGTCCCCTGCCCTGCCTCGATCATCGGGGCGAGGAAGGCTTTGCAGACACGGACCTGGCCCAGGTAGTTCAACTGCACGATATGCTCGATGAAGTCCGGCGTGTTGTCCATGAAGGGCTGGCCCTTGTCCCAGCCGGCGACGTTGACGATCACGTCCATCGCGCCGTGCGCCGCCGTCACCGCGTCTGCCATGGCGGTGATCGCTGCGGGGTCGCAAACGTCGAGCGTCCGCGCCTCCGCCTTATGGCCAGCGCTGCGAATCGCATCGGCGGTGGCTTCGACGCCATCGCCGTTGATGTCGGTTGCGATGACAAAGGCGCCGGCTTCGGCCAGCGTCTTGGCCGTAGCCGCACCGATGCCGGAGGCGCACCCGGTCATAAATATTTTCTTCCCGGCAAGCGAGATCATGGCTGCGGCTCCTTTATTGTCATCATGACGTCCCTGGCCTCAGGCCGGCTCCAGCGTATCGGAAAAGGGGGCAAGCACTGTTTCTGTATATCCGACAGGCGCCTTGTAGGGCAAAAGGATGTCGTCCGACGCGCCGAATACCTGCATCGGCTCCTCACTGCCACGGATCATGCGGGTGCCGAGCGTATCCAGGCGCGGCGTATCTTCCCCCAGTAAATCGACGACGTCGCCGGAGAGGATGACCGGATAGTCAGTGGTTTTCGTGAGCGCTTCCAGGCGCTCGACCGCATTGATCGCCGGGCCGATGACGGTGAAGGCCTGCCGGCCGCCGGTGCCGATATTGCCGAACGCCAGATCGCCGCGATGGATCGCCAGGCCGGCCGCCAGCGTCTCCTGCCCGACCTCCACCAGATTGGCGTTGACGTCGAACAACCGCCGCCGCGCCTCGGCTGCCGCTGCCAGCGCCATTTCGGCGGCAATCGCCGGGTCTGCATGGCGGAAGATCGCCAGCACCGCGTCGCCCGGATAGGCAAGGATTTCGCCGCCGGACGCCTGGACCGCGCCGGCGGTGCATTCCAGAAAGCCGTTCAGCAGCGCCAGATATCGTTCCATTCCCAACCGCTCCACCCGGCCGGTGGAGTCGCGCAGATCGGCGAGCCATGCGATGGCGTTGATGGTTTCGTAGTCGCCCAGACGGATATGGCCGCTCAACACCTCCCGACCGGCGCTATAGCCCAAATACGCCTCCGCCACGTTTCGCGCGATCTGCTCGCGGATGGCGAGTTTGCAGGCGACGGCCAGCCACGGCACGACATTCCGCAACGCCCGCAGGTCCTGGTTGGAGAACCCGCCGACGCGGTCCGTTACCCACGATGTCGCGATGCCGTCTGGCCGATTGCCGGCCATCGAGATGTCGGCACTGCCGAACGGCACGATGACGGAGAAATAATCGGTGAACCCTTCCTGCAGCAGTTCTTCCAGAACCGGGAAGTCCAGCAAGGCCGTATCGCCTGTCAGCGGCCGCCGCAAATATTTGATGTTGTTCTCGATCATGAAAAAGAACGGACTCTGGGTAAAAGGCGCACTGTAACTGCTGCCGTGTACGAACTCGTGCTTCGACACCTTCTGTCCACGCAGCCACATCAGCGACATCGATTCGAACGACGGGTGCAGAATGTGGAAGGTCACGTGACAGCGGCTGAGCGGCACGCCAATGCCGAGCAGCCGGTTGGCCGTACCTTCCACCAGGCTAGGCATATCGGTGCCGTTCAGGGCCGCATCCATGACCCAATCGGCGATGGAGTTGCGGAGAGTTTCATCACTCATGGCGGCGCTGCCTCTGTTGCGTTTCGTGCGGGGCGGGTCGCGAGCGGCATGACTTTAGCACGCGCCCACCCGCCCGCCTGCTTAACGTCCGAGCCGATCGCTACCAAGGCCGGCACGACCACCAGCACCAGCAAAGTGGCGATGCCCAGGCCGAAGACGATGGTGATCGCCATCGGGATCAAAAACTGCGCCTGCGTGCTGGTTTCGAACATTAGCGGAACCAGCCCGCCAATCGTCGTCAGGGAGGTGAGCAGCACGGCCCGCAGGCGTTCGGTTGTTCCTTGCTCTATGGCTTCCAGCAACGGCATCCCGTCTTTCAATCGCCGCTCGATGGTCGAGATCAGCACGATGGAATCGTTCACCAGAATACCGGAGAGCCCCAGCATTCCAATCATGGAGAGGAAGGTGAGGTCGTAGCCCATCAGCAAATGGCCGAAGCTGACGCCGATCATGCCGAACGGGATGATCGCCATCACCGACAGCGGCAGCCAGTAGCTGCCGAACACCCAGGCCAGAATGATATACATCAGCGCCAGGCCGATGGCCGCCCCGATCTGCATGTCGCCGAAGGTCTGCGCCTGTTCCTCCGCCTTGCCGGCAAAGCGGAATTGCAGGTTGTACTTGGCGGCGATGGCGGCAATGTCCGGCCGTAGCGCATCCAGCACGTCCTGGCCGGTGGTCACGGCTTCATCGACCTCGCCGGCGACCGCGACCTCGCGGAAACCGTCCTGCCGGCGGATGGTGGCGAAGCCGCGCTGGGTGGTGGTGGCGACCACCTCGGCCAGCGGCACCTCCGCCCCGGTCGGGCCGCGCAGGTAGAGATCCTGCAAGGCCTGCTTAGTCAACTCTTGCTGATCCAGTTGGACACGCACGATCACTTCCTCGTCGCCGCGGGCGAAGCGCTTGGCGATGCCGCCCTCATAGGCATTGCGGACCTGGCGGCCGACACTTTCCGTGGTAAAGCCCATGGCGCGGCCGGCCGGCGTCAGGCTCAGCACTAACTCCTGCTTGCCATAGGGCAGGGTATCCTCCAGGTCCGAAATGCCGGGGAACGAGGCGACGAGCGATTGCACCTCGTCCGCCGCCTGCTTCAACACCGCCGGCTCACCGCCGAACAGCCGGATGTCGATCTCGCGTCCCGGCGGGCCGGCGCCGACCGGTGGGAAGGTGAGCGATTCGACGTCGGCGATCAGCGGCGCCCTTGCCTTCCACGCCGCGACAAAAGCCGCGGTGCGAACCTCGCGCTCCTCCGACGGCAACAGTTCCAAAAAGACCGAGCCATAGGTCTGGCCACCCGCAACGCCGCCCGGCCCATCCGCGCCCAGATGCGTGCCGACGAAGGCGACGCTGGTGAAGATCAGCGGCTCATCCGGGGATAGCTCGCGGGCGGCATCGTAGGCTGCGTTCTCCAACTTCAGCAACGCCTCCCGCACCGCTTCGCGGCTGGAGCCGGGCACCAGCTTGACGTTGCCGAAGACCACATCGACCTCCGGCGTCGGGAAGAAGGTGAAGCCGACGCGGCCGCCGGCGATCAGGCCGATGGCGATGAGCAAAATCGCGATAGCGGTGGCGATTGTGGTGTAGCGCCGGCGCAGCGCGACCCGGACGAGGCGGCGAAACCAGCCGTCGCGGATGCCGTCGAACCAGCGGTTGAAGCGGGCGCGGGCCGGCAGCATCTTCGACGGATCGCCCGCCAGCGCGTGGCGCAAATGCCCCGGCAGCACCAGAAAACACTCGATCAGCGAGCAGAGCAGCGCTGCCACCACCACCAGCGGAATGGCGCGGATGATCGTGCCGATGATGTCGCCGACCACGAACATCGGCAGGAAGGCCGCGATGGTCGTCAGGATCGACGCCAGGACCGGCGCGGCCATGCGTTGCGCGCCCAATTCCGCGGCGGCGAGGCCGCTCAGGCCCCTGGCCCTTTGCATCTCCGCATGTTCGCCGACGACAATGGCGTCATCGACGACAATACCAAGGACCAGGATCATGCCGAACAGGCTGATCATATTGATGCTCTGGCCGGTCAACAGCATAACGCCCATGGCGCCGAACAGGGCGGTGGGAATGCCGAGCGCCACCCAGAACGCGACGCGGGTATTCAGAAAGATGAACAGCACCAACAGCACGATCACCAGACCGCCGATGCCGTTAGTGACCAAAAGCCGGATACGGCCCTCGATCAGCTTGGCGGCTTCGTTATAGACCGTGAGTGTAACGCCCGGCGGCAGTTCGCCCCGCAATTCCGCCACCGTATCGCGCATGATCCGGGCGGTGTCGAGCGCGTCGGCGGAGGTCGCGCGCTGGACATGCAGGCTGATGGCGAAATCGCCGCGCAGCCAGGCAGTGTTGCCGTCGTCGTCGAAACTGTCGGTCACCCGGGCGATGTCGCCGACCAGCACTTTCTCGCCAGTCGTGCGCGAGACCACTTCGATCTCCGCGGTACCGGCCGCATCTTCCACCAGACCGATGGAGCGGATTTGCTTCTGCGCGCCGCCGCCGGTATCGCCGGACGGCAGGTCCTGGCTGGTCGCACCGATGCGGGCCGCGATATCGCCGATGGTCAGATCGAGCGAGCGCAGCACCTCCGGCCGCACTTCGACCAGGATCTCCTCGTCGCGGGCGCCAAACAGGTCGACCTTGTCGATGCCCCGCTGAATCAGCCGGTCGCGCACCAGTTTGGCGAGGCGCTTCAGTTCCGCCTCGGCGATGGGACCGGACAGCAGCACGCGGCCCAGGGTGTCGTAGCGGACGATGCGGCGGATAACCGGGGTTTCGCTGTCCTCCGGTAAGGTCGTCACCTGGGCGACGGCGGTTTCGACGTTGGCCAGCGCCGATTGCATGTCGGTGCCCGGCACGAACTCGACCAACACGCTGCCGGAGCCCTCGCGCGAGGTGGAGATGACGTTCTTGACGCCGTCGAGAAACCGCACCTCCCGATCCAGGGATTGGACGATATTGGCATCGACATCGCCAGCGCTGGCGCCGGGCCATGCAACCGTGGTCAGCACCATATCGATGCCAAAATCCGGGAAAAACTGGGTGTTCATCCGGCTGAGGCCGACAATGCCCGCCAAGAACATTATCACCATCACCAGATTGGCGGCGGTGGGATGCCTAGTGAAGAAGCTGAGGAACGAGCGGGGCCGAGGCTGGTCGCCAGGCTCCGGCGGTTCACCCGCACCGGAGCCCGGTGTGGACCGCGGCGGCCGGGGTGGGCTAGCCACCGTGACGGTCCTCGCCTACCACGGTGACGCGCATGCCCTCCTGCACACCGGGGATGGCCGTGACCAGCGCCAACTCGTCGTCGCCAAACGCGCCGCGCACCAGCACATCGGTGCCGATCCGCCGGACAAGCACTGCCTCGCGCGGCAGCAACCGGTTATCCTGGACCATCATCACATGGCCGTCATGCCACGCGGTTTCCGGCAGCCGCACCACGCCGGAATAAGCGGGGCCAGGCAGCGCCACTTCGACGAAGGCGCCGGGCCGCAGCAGGCGCGATGCCTCGCCGCTCTCGATGCGGGCGAAGACGGCGACACCGCCGCTGGAGGGATCGATCTCCGAGCCGGTGCGTTCGATGACCGCGGCGAACCGGCGGGCATTGCCTTGCAGGCTCCAGACCACCTCTACCGGCAGCCCCACCAACTCGCCGGTGGTCAGCAACTCGCCGAATTGCTGCATGCCGATGTTGAAGCGGACGTCCAGCCGCGACCCGTCGATCAGGCGGGCGGCGCGGTCAGACTGGCTGACGCGCTTGCCGACCTCGATGCCGATGTCTGTGAGATATCCGGCAAACGGCGCCGACAACCGGGTCTCGCTGAGATCGCGGGCCGCGCGGCGCTCCTTCACCTGCAGTTTCTGGATCACTGCGGCCTGCCGCGCCAGGTTCGCCTCCAACCGCTCTATGCCAAAGCGCCGTTCGATCACCCGCTCGGTCGCCGACAGCAGCGCCATTTGGGCGTCGTCTGAGGATTTGATCGAGGCAGCGCCGCGCTTTTGCAGATCCGCATAGCGCTTGGCGTCGCGCTGGCGCAAGTTTTCAGTTGCCTTCTCCCGTTCCAGCATCGCCTTGCCGGCGGCGAGATCGGTCTGCAACTCCCGCAGCCGCGCCTTGGCCTCGGCCAGGTCTGCCGCGGCCTCCGCCGCCGATGCCTCATACTCGAAGCGGTCGATTTCGACCAACAGCTCGCCGGCGTCGACCCTGCCGCCATTCTGGAAATGCGGACCGACGTCCACCACGCGCCCACTGACCAAGGGGCGCAACTCCACCTCCCGGCCAGCCACGACCTCGCCATAGAAGCGCAGTTGCGGCCGGATGGACGTAGTGACGGTCGGCGCAGCGCGGACCGGCCAAACCTTTTCCACCACGTCGCGCTGCGCCAATTCCGGGCGGGTAGAGACCAGCAGCAAAAAGCCGAGACCGCCAACGCTCAGCACCAGCAAAGGCAGTAACCGCCAGGCCCATCGCTTGATCCACGAGCGCCGTTCCATAATGGTTTCCTTCGCTCTTCACCGCTCTAGAGCGCCGCTCGACCGACCCGAATGGGTGAATTGGTAAGGCTCTAGTTTCATAGATTTACAGCGTTCTTTCCTGCCCCAAAGGAGCGGCGAACGCTCAAGAACATCCCCGCACAAGCAGAATCATCCGGGCGGGAAAAATTGCTCTGACATTACGCATATAGAGCGCGGCCACCCAATCGGATCACAATCCGCCCTCATTATATCTGCATATAGGCGAGAGGCGAACGGGATCAATCGCCCGCGGTAAAAGGCCTAAGGCGGCGACACTGCATCCAGCCGAGGCCGGTGATATCCGCCATGACCAGAGGGTCTGCGGCTTCGGCACACCTTGGAGGTCGACAAACCGCCCGCGAGGGTCAAGGTCGCATCTGGCTGGGCTTCGTTGACGCCGCCGGTATCCGCCGTACTGTTGGTCAACGCCATGTTTTGTGTTGCGGTACCGGCCGAGACGTGGAGGTAGCCGAAATCGACGTCGCCGATTGTTGCCGGCCATTGATTTATGTCAATGTCGCCATACGCCATTAGTGATCATCTAGCTCCCGTATTTCAGCATGTGGGAGGAAAGCTTTGAAAATACGGTATGCGGAAGCTTCTGTGGTCGCAATGGCGGTGGCGGCTGCTATTGGGCTGGCCGGCTGGCCGGAACAAGCCAGCGCGGAAACAAATGAAGCGTTGCGTGAGCGCGTTCTGACCATGGAAGAGCAGCTTCAGGAACTCAAGAAGCGACTCGATGGAGCGGAGCGGAAAGCAGAGGAAGCCAAGAAGGAAGCCACTACCGAGGACAACAGGGCGATCAAATGGCATTTTACCGGCTACGGCACCGCCGACTTCACCTACAATGAGGCGGGTAACGCTTCCAGTTCGTTTGCTGGCGGCAAATTCGTGCCGATCTTTCTGGTCAGCTACAAGGATCTGATGCTGTTCGAAGGCGAATTGGAGACGTCCGTGAATACGGACGGCACGACTGAAGTCGCCCTCGAATTCGCGAATTTGAACCTGTTCGCGACCGATTGGCTGACGGTTACCGCCGGCAAATTCCTCAGTCCGATCGGGGCATTCCAGCAATACCTCC
>CAXBDI010000115.1:0-12274 GCA_963974445.1 uncultured Alphaproteobacteria bacterium | reverse complement strand
CCCAGCCGCTTCGCACGGCCGGCAATCAGAGGCGCTATGGGCCAAGCCACGTGGCGCGGCTGGCCTTCATCCGGCACGGCCGGGAGCTCGGGTTTCCGCTGGACGCGATCAGGCAGTTCCTGAGCCTTGCGGACGACCCCGACCGGCCCTGCGAAACCGCCGACCGGATGGCGCGCGCGCAACTCCAGGCGGTTGAGAGCCGGATTGCCCGGCTAAATTCTCTGAAGCTCGAGCTCGAGCGGATGATCGAGCAGTGCAAAGGGGGACGCATCGCCGAGTGCCGCGTCATCGAGGTGCTCGCCGACCACGCCGAGTGTCTGCACGAGGACCACGTCGAGCCCGTGTGATCGCCGCTGACGAAGTGATAGCGGGACCACAGGCGAGGCCAAGTCCGAGCAGCGCTCAGTCAATTTTCTTCGGTCGGTATCGGCCGAGGGTCTTGCGGTAATTCTTTGCGGCGCTGGCCGAGGGGCTGTCGGAAGCGACAGTTCCAGTCTGCGCTATTTTTTTGCGCCCAGCCCTTGAACCTCTGGTGACTAGAGATACTACATTGAACCAAATCCACTTGCGGTACTCATCGCGATCGCCGGATGAAGACAGTGTGCCAAGCAAACCAGATCCAAGAGGATATGAAATGAGCGCAAACACAAGTAACTCGGAAGTGACCTCGAAATCCAATATGAAATGTCCGGTCTGCGGCGTCGCCTTGGTAATGACTGAGCGCCAAAACATCGAGGTCGACTATTGTCCAGAATGTCGCGGCGTCTGGCTCGACCGCGGCGAGCTCGACAAGATCATCGAACGCAGCCTCCAGCCGCAAAGCAAGACGCCGCAGGATGACGGTCGCGGCTATCGCGACGAGGGAGGGTACCGCGGCGGCAAACATGGCGGCGGCAAACATGGCGGCGGCTATGGGCGCAGGTCATGGCTAAGCGATATATTCCATTGACCTGGGACAGCCGCGCGGACGGTGGCCACGAGCGGAGTTGACCTTATCGCGCATTGACAGATCGGTCGCGGCAAGTCACCGCCATCACCATAAAAGAGAGCCGGGTGCGGCGCGCGCAATCGGCGCCGGAGCGGGTTTATAGCAATGCTGGTCGATGTTCTCACGTACGTGCTTATCCCGGCTGCCGCCACGGTTCTCGGCGGGATCGCGGCAGCATTTCGGGCGCCGGGTGAGCGGCTGCGCAGCGTTCTCCAGCATCTCGCAGCGGGCGTTGTATTCGCCGCCGTGGCCGGCGAGCTGTTGCCGAAGATCATGCATGAGGGGGCGCCACTGCCGGCCATACTCGGCTTCGTCGTGGGCGTTGCTCTCATGCTGGGCATAAAGCGGTTGGCCGAAGGCGGCGGGCCGTCCCCGGCCGGAGGACAAGGCGGCCTCGTGGCGACCATCGGCGTGGATATCGCCATCGACGGCCTGCTCGTCGGGTTGAGCTTTTCCGCCGGAACCAAGGCAGGTGTCTTGGTGACGATTGCTCTGAGCCTGGAGGTCCTGTTCCTCGCGCTGTCCGCCGCCGCCGCGCAGGTCGGCGCCGGAGTATCCCGCGGGCGGGTGGCGGTCACCGCGTTCGGCTTCGCGATCGTCCTTGTGGCCGCAGCGGCCGCAGGCGCGGTTTCCCTGAATTCACTGTCCCCGCTGGCGCTCGAGGGCGTCTTGTCATTCGGCGTGGCAGCACTTCTCTATCTGGTGACCGAAGAACTCCTTGTAAAGGCGCACGAAGTGCCGGAGACGCCGCTGACGACAGCGACGTTCTTCGTCGGGTTTCTTACGATTCTCATTATTGAAATGGCAATTTGATGGGCGGTAGCGACAATGGCTGAAACTCTTCGCCTCGACCTCCCGCTCCTCCTTCCCGAGGTGCCGGACGCGCGTGACGCCTGTGTGCACCGGCTAACCGAAAGCCTGGAATCTCGTGAAGGCGTCGAACGCGCTCACATTCGCGACACAGAGGACGGCCGGGGCGCCGAGCTGTGCATTCACTACGACCCCGGCGTGCTGCCCCTGGCCCGCATCCGCCAGATCGCCGAAGGGCTCGGAGCCCAAATGACCGACCGGTTCGGCCATGTCGTCTGGAAGGTCGACGGCATCCCCGACCAGCGTCGCGCGCGGACGGTCAGCCGCCGGGTACGCCGCCTACCGGGAGTTCTCGAGGCTGAAGCCAACGCCACCGGCCCGCTGCGTATCGAATTCGATCGAACACGTACCGACGAAGTTGCGATCCGCAATGCCCTTCAGGACATGGGGGTATCGCTGGAAGGGGCGGAGCCCGGCGCACCCGAGAAAGCTGGTGAAGCACACGACCATGATCACGCCCATGGCGGCATTTTAGGCGAAAAGACGGAGCTCATCTTCGTTGGCCTGTGCGGCGGGCTTCTCCTACTGGGCTGGCTTCTGCCGAAGTTTGTCGCGGTGCCACAATGGGCGCCCCTTACCGTCCTGATCGCGGCCTATTTCTTTGGTGGCTATTATGCCCTGCGCGAGGCCATCGACAGCATCCGCACCGGCCGGTTCGAGATCGATTTTCTGATGCTCGTGGCGGCGGCGGGCGCCGCGGCGCTTGGCGAATGGGCGGAGGGCGCGCTGCTGCTGTTCCTCTTCAGCCTTGGCCATGCGCTGGAAGGCTATGCCATGGGCCGCGCCAAGCAGGCCATCGAAGCGCTCGGCGCCCTGGCGCCGAAGACCGCCACCGTGCGCCGGAACGGTCAAGTATCGGAGGTCGATGTCGCCGCGCTGCGGATCGGCGATACCGTGCTGGTCAAGCCGAACGAGCGCCTGCCCGCCGACGGGTTCGTCGTCAAGGGCGAAAGCAGCGTCAATCAGGCGCCGATCACCGGCGAGAGCGTGCCGGTGGACAAGCATCCCGTGGAGAACGCCGCGGCGGTCGCCGCGAAACCCGACTCCGTGGATCCGGCAAGCCGCGTCTTCGCCGGCACAATCAATGGCGGTGGCGCGCTGGAGGTTCAAGTCACGCGCACCTCCGCCGACTCGACCCTGGCCCGCGTTGTCAAGATGGTGAACGAGGCCGAGACCAACCAAGCGCCCTCTCAGCAGCTCACGGACCGCTTCGAACGGATCTTTGTTCCCGCCGTGCTGATCCTCGCGGTGTCGTTGTTGTTTGCCGGATTCGTCATCGACGAACCCTTCAGCGCAACCTTCTATCGCGCCATGGCGGTCCTGGTGGCGGCAAGCCCCTGTGCGCTAGCTATTGCCACGCCCAGTGCGGTGCTCAGCGGTGTGGCGCGGGCCGCGCGCGGCGGCGTTTTAATCAAGGGCGGCGCGCCGCTTGAAAATCTCGGACGGCTTGAGGCGATCGCCTTTGACAAGACGGGCACATTGACCGAAGGCAAGCCGAAGCTGGTCGATGTCGTACCGGCCGAAGGCATCGGAGAGGAAGACCTCCTGCGCGTGGCAGTCGGGGTCGAGATGCTGAGCGATCATCCGCTTGCCGCCGCCGTCGTGAGGGATGGGCGCACCCGCCTTGGAGACATCCCCGCCGCCGAAGCGTCGGGCGTTCGCAGCATCACCGGCCGCGGCGTACAGGCCGAGGTCGATGGCGAAACGACATACATCGGCAAGGACGACCTCTTCGCTGAGGTCGATGGGCCGCCAATTCCTGACGACTTGCGCGCCCGGATCGAAGCGCTGGAAGCAAACGGTCGCACCACGATGATTGTCCGGCAGGGGACCCGCTATCTCGGTGCCATCGGGCTGATGGATACACCGCGCGAAGCGGCGCCGGCGGTCATCGAGGCGCTGCGCAAGATCGGCATCCGCCGGATGATCATGCTCTCGGGCGACAATCAGAAGGTCGCCGACGCGGTGGCGCGGGAGATCGGCCTTGACGAGGCACGCGGCGACCTGATGCCGGATGACAAGGTAGAAACGATCAAGAACCTGCGCGCGAAAGCCAAGGTCGCCATGGTCGGCGACGGCGTCAACGACGCGCCGGCGATGGCGAACGCCACAGTCGGCATTGCGATGGGCGCGGCCGGCTCCGATGTCGCGCTGGAAACGGCCGATGTCGCGCTGATGGCGGACAATCTGAACCATTTGCCCTTCGCCGTGGCGTTGAGCCGATCGACGAGCTCGATCATCCGGCAGAACCTGTGGTTCAGCCTAGGGGTTGTTGCCTTTCTGGTACCGGCCACAATCTTCGGCCTCGGAATTGGTCCCGCAGTGGCGGTTCACGAGGGGTCGACGATCGTTGTCGTCTTCAATGCGCTGCGGCTACTGGCGTTCAAAGACCGGTCAGCATAGGCATGGCGCAGCGCAGGGATTACCATTATAGCCAGGCCGAACATTGTTGCGCGGTCCGAGCCGGCTCGCGTGGGCGCGCGCTCCTCAACCATCGTGTTCCATAAATATTTCCTTGACTCACGACGGTTTTAGTAGCTTCCAGTGCTCGCAGCTGCGGTCGGTTGGGTCATCGCCGTCCAACGGTTGCGTTCACCAGATGGTGCGCGCGCCAAGGCCGCCCGAAGCTCCGCCTTCGCCTGCTCGAAACGCTCCAGATCATCGCCTTCCAGTATTCGTCGCGGCGGCAGTTCCAGCCTCAATGGGTCTACCTGTTCGCCGTTCTGTAGGACCTCGTAGTGAAGGTTTGGACCCGTGGCGAGGCCCGTCGCCCCGATATAGCCGATCACATCGCCTTGCCGGACCCGGGCACCTGGCTCAAGCCCTTCGGCATAACGGCTGAGATGAGCGTAGGCCGTGGCGTAGTTCGCATCGTGCTCAATCTCTACGTACTTTCCGAAGGACCCGTTGCGGCTTCGGCGGACAACTATGCCGTCGCCGGCGGCGAGGACCGGCGTTCCGCGCGGCGCGGTGAAGTCAAGGCCGCGAT
This sequence comes from uncultured Alphaproteobacteria bacterium, assembly GCA_963974445.1. Taxonomy (GTDB): domain Bacteria; phylum Pseudomonadota; class Alphaproteobacteria; order Bin95; family Bin95; genus JACKII01. The sequence continues at coordinate 7,427 of CAXBDI010000115.1, read as the reverse complement.
GCATGCGGGTATACTTAAGCACCGGATGGTCACGCTTCCCGAATGGCGAGGAGAGCCGCCCGCCGTCGACCGGCGTCTTCATCAGGCTGGTCTCGATGCTCGCTCCCTTGTCATCGAAAAATCCGGTGAATCCGTCGGCCGTCGTGTAACGCAAAATGCGGAGGCTCTGGTCGGACAAGGAGATGGCGGCATAGACGAGATCGCCCGAATGCCGCCCTTGCTCCAAGCCGTCATCAAAGACCTCAAAAGCGATCTGGAATGTGTCGCCGTCCCGGAGATCACGCTGGAAGTCGAGCCCGTAACTCAACGTTCCATATGCCTGCACCAGAACAGCGGCCGGGACATCAGCCGCCCGGGCCGCATCGTACAAGCTTGATCGAATTGTACCCGCTCCCGACACGAGCTTACGCGTGTGGGGAATTTTGGACGTGCGCGTCGCAAAAGCTTCCTCCGTCAGATGATCGATGGCTACCAAGCGATCGGTCGCCGGAACAAGTTCGAGCCGCTTTAGAGACGGCCCGCCCTCGGCGGCGTCGTGCTCCCCAATGAAAAGGCTGAACGTCTGGCCGGCCCTCAAGTCTCTGGGATCGTAGACCTTCCGCAGGGCCTCGCTCGCCGCATACGCTTCCCGCTGAGAAAGGCCAGCCCGCAGAAGCACCTCGATGAGCGTATCGCCGTTTCCAAGGGTGACGACCCGCTCTCGCGATAAGGGTTCTTCACGCTTCGCTGGATTCAGATTCGCGCCCCGAGGCGCCGAGGGGGTGGCAAGGGAGACAATCGGGCGTGCACCGGCACGCTCGACCTCCGGGACGCTCGTCGGAGGATCGACGTCACGGGCGCTATAGGTCATCATTCCGACCGCCGCAGCAACGACGAGCGCAAACCCCGTACCACCTGCCATGAATATCTTTCCTTTCATCTGTTCCATATTCCTGTGATCTCTTCGTCAAAGAACGGTGAGGACGCCCGGCAAGTGGGGCTACACAGCGAAAATTGGACTATCATTCATGTTCCTATCACTTGGTTAACAACGCCGATCATGATCGCTGTCACGAACACCGCAATCACAAAAACAGTGAATCCGAGCGCCATGGCCCGGTTTTTTCCAGCTGCCCCCTGAATCAGCTCTGCCGCCGTCATCGGCGGCTCGTTGTGCCCGTATCCCCGCCGGCGCTGCACCGCGCTGCGGCGATGCTCTTCCTTCGTCTCGTGGCGCCCCCACATATGAACGACGATTAGGACCGCCACGACGCCCATCATGCTGCTGGGGATCCAGATCAATGCCCCGCCCATCAGCTCGTCCCCAAGAGCGGAAAAACCCCCTAAACGGCCGAGTTCCGCATAAGCCGAATAAAGGACGGACCGCTTGAACGCGAGGTAGGAGCCGATCACGATATTGGAAAGAATCATGGCCCACAGCATCATCAGGCGCACGCCGTAGCGGGTGCCCATGGGCGCTGGCCGGGCGTCGAAGATACGCCAAAAGAAAACCAGACCCGTGAACAAGATCGATGCGTGCATCAGGTAATGGACGTTGTCGTCGAGGAGCGCGAGGTTATGGTACTTCGGGATCTGCCAAAAGTAGAGTGCGCCGATGAATAGGGCCGTGGCGATCGCCGGGTAGGCTAGGAACGCGAAGACGCCTCGGACCATTGGGTTCGTGATCACGGGGATGAGAAGACGGCGTTGCGCCGTTTCCGGCAAGCCGGCGACGAGTATCCCTTGCGGCGCGGCGAGGAAGAGCAGCATTGGCCCGATCATGCGGAGCAACAAGTGCTGAACCTGGTGCATCAGGAACACCCGCTCCGCAATCGGGTCTATGGGCGACTGGAGCGCCAGGAATATGGCGGCGAGTCCGGCGAAGAAGGACACGTGCCGCCAGACGCGCATACGATCTGTCTTGTGGCGCCGCCGCCAAAGACCGCTCGTGTAGAGACCCGCGACTAGGAGCGTACCGAGCGTGATATCCGGCGTTACGTTCCACGCCGTCCAAGGATCGGCGCCGTCATTCAAAACGCCGTGCGCGAAAGCCGCCGTTGCGGTTGCCGTGGTCAAGGTAATGAACGCAACAACTCCTGATACTATCGGCACGGCTAGCGATCACCAAGAGCAAGTCTGATCTTCGGTACGGCGACTTCGCGCGGCTCGTGATAGTCAATCGTGCTCCGAAACTTTCCGGTTGCATCGAACAGGATTACCGAGGCCGTATGATCCATCGTGTAGCCATCGTCATCGAGCGGCACCTTCTCGTATGTCACCCGGAACGCGTCGGCTGCTTGAGCCACGTCTTCCGGCGAACCGGTCCACCCGCGGATTTGCGGATGGAAAGCGGCTACGTAATCAGCCATCGCCTCCGGCGTATCGCGCTCGGGATCGACCGAGATGAAAACGACACTCAGACGTTCGGCATCAGGCCCCAAATCGTCGAGCCATCCCGAGATATCGGCCAGTGTCGTCGGACAGACGTCCGGGCAGAAGGTGAATCCGAAGAACACCATGCTGGGACGGCCGAGCAGTTCCTTCGGCCCCACCGGAGCGCCCTCATGATCGACCATGCTGAAGGACATGTCTCCTATCGGCGATGGTATTGCCGCGGTTACGCCTGCCGAACGCTCCGCGCCCGGCCCATCGACCTGCCACCAACCGAATCCAATCGTCGCGGCTAGGCCAAGGGCGACGGCAAGCGCGGCAAAAACAGCTTTACGAAGCATGAGCGGCACAGGAAATCATTCGGGTTGCATCGCGCCAGGCCCGTAGATCGGCGCGGTTACCGTGATCTCGCCAGCGCGCTTGAACTCGAGTGTGATCTCAATGCTCTCGCCCTTAATGAGCGGCGCTTGAAGTTTCAACATCATGATGTGAAGTCCGCCCGGCGCCAGTGAAATTTCGCCGCCGGCCGGGATCTCGACCGGACCGGCCGGCCCCATGCGCATGACACCGTTATCGTTCGACATGGTGTGAACCTCGGCCTTGCCGGACAGGGGGGTACGTACCGCAAGCAGTGTATCGCTCTCCGTGCCCTCGTTGCTGATTGTGACGTAGGCGGCGGCCGGACGGCTCGTCCCGATCGAGGCCCGCGCCCAGGGTCGTTCGATCACCAGATCACCGAGCCGCGCCTGTTCCTGGGCGAAGCTCGGGCCAGTTAAAATGATGATCGTGACCACCATGCCGATAATACTGGAATATTTCATATCTATCCGTTCCCTTTCAGCTTCCGCCGGAGATCATCCGCGATATCGTCGCTAGTTGCGTTGTAGGAATAGGGCTTCACGAAACGGCCTTCCGGATCGATGAGATAGACGGATGTTGTGTGCTCCATCGTATAGCCGTTTGGAGAGGATGCATCGTCCACGCGCCCGTAGTAGACGCGGAAGTTTTTCGCGGCGCTGGCGATCGCTTCGGTCGCGCCTGTGAGCCCCACGATTCGCGGATGAAACGCGGAAACAAACTCCGCCATCGTCTCCGGCGTGTCTCGCTCGGAATCAATCGAAACAAAGAGCGGTTGGACCTCCTCTCCTTCGGGTCCGAGTTCATCCATAACCTGTGCAATCGTTGCAAGCCCGGTTGGGCAGACATCGGGACAGTGGGTGAATCCGAAAAAGACCAGCAGCCACTTGCCTCGGAAGTTCTCATCCGTAGCGGTTTTCCCCGTGTGGTCCACGAGCTCGAAGTCCGTACTGATGGCCGACCCCGCGGCCTCCGTGGCCGTCGGTGGAGATTCCGGAGCCAATTGGTGCCACAGCTCGAGACCCCCTCCGACAACGGTCGCCAAGCCGACAAGAACCCAAAGTGAAATCCGAATTTTCCTCAAACGCATGTTTTGTGACCTTTGCTACGCCGTCGGCCGCACGACGCCACTATTAGGCCATCACATTGTTTCCGCTTGCAGATACACATCGGTGGGCTTGATCTAACGCCTGTGGTGGCTCGACACTCCAACACAACTACTCCCAAACCCAACAGCGTCTTCCTCTCATCGTCCATGTTGCTCCTTTCTGCGCCTTCCAGGCGGATCATTTCATCGGACCGCCATCCCTAATTGGGAGCGTCGATTCCTAGTTGCCTAATGTTTCACGTGCGATCGCTACCTCTTCGCGAACAAGCTTATAGAGCTGTTCGGCACCAAAGGACGGTAAGGGTTTGCCATTGACGAAAAACGTCGGTGTCTTCTCCACTCCCGCTGTTTTAACATCAGCCATGTCCTGGTTCAGGATTGCGGTGATATCCGGCATCAGCATCTCGCGCCTGGCCCGCTCAACATCGAGACCGGCAGCACCGGCTGCCTCCCAGGCCTTGCCAAGGTTAGGCGCCCCATGCGGCGCCCACTCCGGCTGTGCAGCCAGTAGCCCTTCAAGCACGGGTTCGAAAATTCCCTGTAGGCGCGCAGTCTCCAGGATGCGTACTGCCTCGTCAGATCCTTTGTGGAAGGTCGTGTAGCGCAGCACCACTCGTACTGTATTCGGGAATTCAGTTCTGATTTGCTTCACAATCGGGTGGAAGGCGCGGCAGGCCTCGCATGAGGGATCGAAGAACTCGACGATAGTCACTGGGGCATCCTTCGGTCCGAAAACCGGCGAATAGGGTCGGACGAGCACATCGTCCTGAAGTGACGGTGTGGCGGTGGATGCCTGCTCCTCGACAGCGCGATTATAAAAAACAGTGGCAAGCGTGAAGCCCAAGACGGCAAGAACAGCCGTCACGGCAACAAGTGTGCGTCTGGTCATGGATTTAACCTTTTTCGGATAAGCAACAGAAGAACGATGATGGCGCTGAACGCTCCCATCGAGAGCATGGGAATCGGTACCACACCGAGAATCGTCATGTCGGCGCTGGTGCAGGAAGGGCCTGCGCCGCAGGGCTCAATCGCCTTTGGAATCACGTCGGTAATAAGCAGAGTATGGTAGGCCGCGATCGCCCATCCGAAGATGGCCACAGGCAGCGCGTAGCGCCATACGCCGGGATCGGACAGATAACAAGCAACCCCAAGAATGAGGGCAAGCGGAAACATAAACGCGCGCTGATACCAGCACAGAACACAGGGCTCTTGACCCATTATCTCGCCAATGAAAAGAACGCCGAGGGTTGAAAGGAGCGCAACGAGCCATGAGAAGAATAGCATTTGCGACGTGCCCTTTGCTTCCCTCAGCATGACGGTCTCCTGGGTGCTCTGCTGCGCACTCAAGTTTGCGCCCTCCCGGGCCAGTTGTGAACACGTTCGCGGTAACTTGCATACTGTGGCCCACGACAGATTTTCTGGGAGGAACCCACGGAAACCGATGCCGAGACCAAGCGGACGGCCGTGTTATCGGTCCCGGCCCAGGAGGACGCCGACTGAGCCCGCACCGACCCCGACCAGGCACTGACTGCGGTCAACGCCAGCAGATCGGCGCAAACGAAACGTTTGATGGCGCTCGGATCGGTCATCTGCACTCCATTAACCGACCATCGCGTTCATGACCAAGGCGGCGGCGATCACGATCGCGGCAAGGGCAACAATAATCCCGAAGACCATCAGCACCTTTTGTTCGTTGTCCATGCCGTTTCCTCTCCGCCGGGGTTTTGCTATCCGCCGCAATTGGTGATGGCAACTGTACTCAGTCAGGAAATCCCATTGCCGCGAACCACCCCGCGTCGTTGCCGATCAATGCCCATGCAAGACGCGTTCGGCCGTCTGGCTGTATTTCCGGAACCTAAGGCCCTATCCGCCGGTCTTGGAACTGAGATCGTTGATGATATAAAGGAGGATCTGCCACCGCTCCTGTTCGGACAGGATCTCCTTGAACGCGGGCATACTGCTGCCCAATGGCTCTCCGCCCTCTGAAATAGCCCAGAAGTTGTAAGCGTCAATATTGACACCACCCATCGCTTCGGCGTGGGACAGCCCGGGATGGTGATGCTGCTTACCGTGCGCCATGTGCGCGCCTGGACCCGACTGCCCCATCCCGATCATTGGCCGGTCATACATGCCGGTGAGGACTGCGGGCGGCGGCTTGAGGTCCGTCGCCGCCTCGCCGCGGCCATCACCTTTGGCGCCATGGCAAGAGGCGCAGTTGTCCGTGTAAAGCTCCTCGCCGGCCACAAGATTGTCCTTGGTCATGCCCAGCGGATTGACCTTCTCTCTGTACAACGAGGGGATCTTGTTCGCCTTCACATAATCGAAACGGCTGGGATTGTGGTCCTTTCCATGGCCAAAAACCTGACCAATGGGCGCAGAGAGCGCTACTGCGGCGACTAGAATCAAGAATGGTTTGCGGACGAGCATTACTACCTCCGTGAACGATCTTCCTGTTTCAAACTCTCAAGTTAACGCGGTCGCTGCCATGACGATGATGCTAGCAATTTCCCCGCAGGCCTCGATGCGGGATTCTCTTTGGCCAGGCTGGTGCCGGCTAAGCTGGTTAAGCTGGTTAACGGCAAGGACCATTTTTTCGTCGTCCCAAACTGGATGTCTTTGCAGTCGTCATTGATCGCATCAATGGCCGTGGGTCAGTTTGCTTGTCGTCATAGCGTCTAACCCACCCCCAACGGCAGCCGGCCATTCCCGCTGCTTGGCCTTGGACCGCAGCAGCCTGAGGGCGTTGGCGACCACCAGGAGCGATGCGCCGACATCCGCGGCGATCGCGCCCCACAAGGTAGCGAAGCCGGCAAAGGTGAGAACCACGAAAACGACTTTGACGCCAAGCGAAAAGCCGATGTTCTGCCGGATAACGGATAAGGTCCGCCGCGAATGACGGACCAGCCAGGGCAGTTTCGACAGATCGTCGGTCATGAGGGCGATGTCCGCGGTTTCGATCGCCGCGTCGCTGCCGATGGCCCCCATGGCGATGCCAAAGCTGGCACGCGCCATCGCGGGCGCGTCGTTGACGCCGTCGCCAACCATCGCGACCGTGCCGTACTTAGCCACCAGCCCTTCTACGGCCTTGACTTTGTCCTCGGGCAGCAGTTCGGCGTGGACCTCATCGATGCCGACCTCCCGTGCGATGGCATCCGCGGTGACCTGGTTGTCCCCTGTCAGCATGATCAAGTGCTCCACGCCCGCCGCGCGTAGCGCCGCGATGACCTCGCGGGCTTCCGGGCGCACTGTGTCGGCTACGGCGATCAGGCCGCAGACGTGGCTTTGGTTGCCGATCACCACGACCGTCCGCCCGTCACGCTCCCACTCGCCGGCCCGTGCCGTGACGTCGGCGGTCTCTTGGCCGCGCTCAAGTAGGTAGCGATGCGAGCCGAGCCAGAACTCCTTGTCCTTGAACCGGCCGGTGACGCCCTTCCCTTGGAGGACTTGGACATTCGCTGCTGGTGCCACCTCGAGTTGGCGCTCCTTGGCATAATCCGTTATCGCCCTGGCAAGCGGATGTCCGCTCCGCGCCTCGAGCGCAACCGCCCGCTCAAGCAGTTCGTCCTCGGTATGGCCATTCAATGGAATGATC
>CAXBDI010000114.1:0-12431 GCA_963974445.1 uncultured Alphaproteobacteria bacterium | reverse complement strand
CGGGAACATTTCTTCATGAGGCAATACGACGGACAACTTGGTTGTCGCTCTACACCCGCTCGTGCGGGGGAGGCCCTTTATCTAAGCCTGGCCCACTATCGGCGAGAGGTTCATCCCCGCTCGTGCGGGGGAGGCCAGGTTATCACCTGGATCGCGTCATACAATCCGGGTTCATCCCCGCTCGTGCGGGGGAGGCGGGTAGACGTAACGTTTCATGACGTTTCCTCAGGGTTCATCCCCGCTCGTGCGGGGGAGGCCCCTGCTAACGGTAGCGCCCGCAACTCCACTAGGGTTCATCCCCGCTCGTGCGGGGGAGGCGCGTCCGTCTGCGGCCCCGGGTTCGGTATCCACGGTTCATCCCCGCTCGTGCGGGGGAGGCGCTTTTGATCGGCGATAAACCATCGAGATAGCAGGTTCATCCCCGCTCGTGCGGGGGAGGCGGCGACATAGGATGAACGGATGCATCGTCGGCTGGTTCATCCCCGCTCGTGCGGGGGAGGCGTCGGCGCGAGCGAATGGATGTGCCGCAGCACGGGTTCATCCCCGCTCGTGCGGGGGAGGCGGCTGCGTTCGGTGAAGTCCCCGGATAGTCGTGGGTTCATCCCCGCTCGTGCGGGGGAGGCCGTCGCTGCCACCATATCGTTCGCGCTGACCGCGGTTCATCCCCGCTCGTGCGGGGGAGGCGTTACCGGGATGACGTTGAGGTTCTCTGTCCAGGGTTCATCCCCGCTCGTGCGGGGGAGGCCAGCCATAAATCCTCGCTCCTTACTCTGTCGAGGGTTCATCCCCGCTCGTGCGGGGGAGGCTGCTTTCCGCGCATTGTCATGAGTGGAGTGTGAGGTTCATCCCCGCTCGTGCGGGGGAGGCGCCAGGCGGAAGAGGCGCGGGTTAGGAGCCAGCGGTTCATCCCCGCTCGTGCGGGGGAGGCTACGGTTAGCAGTTCCAGATGGCGGCGCTCGAAGGTTCATCCCCGCTCGTGCGGGGGAGGCGAAAGCGCTTGACGTTGCCAAAAAACCTGTTAGGGTTCATCCCCGCTCGTGCGGGGGAGGCTCTAGGGGCTAAAGCTTTCACGTTATTCAGTATTGTCCAAGAACGTGGTTGTGGTCAATCTTTGATTGCTCGCCTTACGATATACAATCCATCGTATTCCACCAAGTCCTTTGGCGGTTCTCCCAGGGTCAGCACGCCCTGGCGCTCTGCCGCAGTCGGCGCCGCCCAGGTCATGACGATCGAGCCCTGGCGCAGGCTCTCCCACCATCCCTCCAGCACCCGCCAAACGCGATCGCGCACGCCGGCCGACATGTCTGGCTGAGTGTAAACGCCCGGTGCGATCTCCAGCATGCAACTGGCCAGGAACCCACGGAAGCGCGCCGGCACGTCACGGGTCACTACTACGCACATCGGCATCGAATAACTCCTTGATCCGGTCAATCATGGTGGAGATGAGCTTCTGCTTGCGGAACTCGCGGCCCGCAAGCCGGCGCACGTGCCGCTCAAGCGGCGTCTGCGGCTCGCGTTCCGAGGCGCGGACGGCGCCGAACGCCACTGGCAGCGTCACGTCCCCCCGATAGAGGTCTGCGATGTCGAGCACGAAGGCCGAACCGCTGTCCTCATGGATGAAGCCCAATTGCGGCAGAGCGCCGACCCCGGTGACGGCGATGGCGGCGGCGGCCTCCACGGCGGTGGCGGCATGGTTGATCGCCTGGTTGGGCGGGTCCGCGGCCTCCGGGTTTTGGCGGTCGTAGCGGCGGCCCTTCCACGTCACGCCATATTGCTGGGCAATAGTCCGGTAGAGCGTCTTCATCCGCGCGCCCTCGATGCCGCGCAGCACGTCGAGTTCCCGATGTGGCAGCACCTCACCCAAGCGCCAGGCATAGAGGCGGCGGGCGAAGCCGATGCGGGTCTCCGCATCGGCCCAGACGCGGGCCTGGCGCCGGGCGATGAACGAATTGTCCGGGCCGAGCGGCGGGGCGGTGTAGGCGCGGACGCCGTCGTCGCCTACCGCCACCAGGGAGGCGCCGTGGCGGGCACACAGGCGCAGCGCGTCGTGGCTGACGGTCGAGCCCGGCCCCAGCAGCAGGATCGACACCATCTGGAAAGGTATGGCGTAGTCGCCCCGCTCCAACTCGCCGCCGCCGGCGGTCAGGAAGCGCAGCGTACCATCCTCGACTGAGAGATGGCCGCGGGCCAGCCAGAGCAATCCGTGCCGGTCGGCATGCGGGATGCGGGCGGTCTCCAGTCCCAGGCGTCCAGCCAGAACCATCGGCTCTCCTCCGTCTCAAGCGGGCTTCAACAGCAGCATGCCGAAGCCGAAGCCGCAATGGCGTCCGACTCCGGCTGCGAGAAGGTGCGCGAACGCCTCGCCCTCCACAACTTCCAGCAGACCGGAAAAGCGAACGTCCGGGCGGGTCAGCCATTGCGCGGAACGGCTGCCGTTGTCGCGAGGGCGGCGCAGCAACCGGGTGGAGCGCATGGCGTCGACGCGGACATCGTAGCGCGCCGCCTGGCCGCCCGGGTGGGCGGGAAGTTCGATGAGGCGCGCGGCTTGCGGCTTGCCTTGCTTTTCGGCAAGGGTGGCCGCCAACCAGTCCGTATAGACATCAGAGCGGGCCGGCACCGGCTTGCCATCCTCTACCGCCCGCGCGGCGACCAGTTGGAACGCATCCATCTCCCGTTTTTTCGCGTCGGCGAAGGCGACGGTCGCGCGGCGGTTGTCCGCTGCGGCGTTGGTGACGAGCGGGCGGCTCGGCCACCGGCGCTTGACCGGACAGGCGCGCAGTTCGAAGCGCAGCTTGAGCCCGGCGGGCCAGTGGGCGGGCATTGGTTTGGAGGTGGCGTGCGGATCGTCCCACGCGACCATTCCGTAGAGGCGCGCGTCGGCTAGCTTCGCCACTTCTGCCAAATCGGCGAGCGGGTGGCGGGTATAGCCCCAAAGCCCGAGAGCGTCGGACGGAGTGCGGGATTGCGGCTCGCCCAGCGCTGGCGGTGCGAAGGGACGCGGTGCCTCCTCCTTGCCGAAAAGCCCGGTGAGCAGGGCGTGCAGCGCATAGCCCAAATCCGCGTCGCGAGGCTTGCCTTTGCCGTCGCCAGGCGGTGTCGAGAGATAGCCGCGCTCCAGCGCCCATTCGGTGAACGGGCGCATGTGGACCGGTAGCCGCACGAGGTGGAGCGCGGTCATGGCGCAACTTCCTCTTCCGCAGGCGTGGTCGGTTGCGATGCCAGCTTCAGCGGTTGGCGCAGCACCACCCGCTCACCACCATGCAGGCGGTTCCGCCAATCGCGCTGGTCGATGACGCGTTCGGCCTGCGGGCGCAGATTGTCACTCAGGCCGTGGTAGTCGGCGACCGGCACTTCGGCCGGAAAGCGGCCGTCGGCGTCTGGTTGCGGGCGCGCGATCGCCGCCCAGCGTTTCGGGAAGCGGGCCGGGATTTGCCGCAGGGCGTCTTCCAGGCTGGCTGTCTTCGTAATTAGGCCGACCAGGACCCGCGTGGCCGGCAGGCAGGGCTTGCGACCGAGGAAAATCGGCCGGGCTGGCCGGTCCAGCGCGTGGGCGAGGTCGGCTAGGGTCGGGCTTGCCTCCGGCTCCGCCAACGCCACTGCCGCCAGTATGCTGGCGTCGGCGCGGTAGCGGCGCTGGCGGATGTGGGTGCCGAACCGGGCTTCCGGTCCGCCGTCGCGGTGTTCGGTCTTGCCGCGCGTCGTCCACGCCGGGTTGCGCAGGTGCTGCTGGCCCAGGTCTACGGTCTGATAGTCCGGCATTTCCTGCCCCGGGCGCACCAGCAGGCTCGCAAGCGACAGCCTGTCCTGCAACGCCTGGGTTTTCGCCCACTCGCGATGGTCATGGCCGAGCGCATTGGCCAGCAGGCCGGCGATCAGGCTCAAGGTCGGAAAGCGGCCGGTCGGGCCGATCTGGTCCACCTGCGGGCCGCCGAAACTCATCAGCGGCGCCTCCAGATGCAGGATCAGGGCATCCATACTCATGGCGCGACGTCCGTCACCAGGCCGCCGGCCCAGCGGGCCAGGTCGGCCAGGCTGGTCGTCTCGCCGCTATTGGCGGGAATAGGGTCGATCATCGTGGCTAGTCGCCGGTCCTCGTGCGCGCCATACATGTCGTCGAACCGACTGAGATAGCCGCCAAGCTGCCGGTTCGCCGCCGCTTTTGCGCCGACCTTGGCCACCGGGTCCATGAAGGCGTTGGCGAGGGTACGGGGTTGGCGCTCCCCGGCCTCAGCCAGCACGAGTTCCGCGCAGGCATAAGGCGCGGTCGCCCCTAGCTTGGCGCCTGGCGAGACGGTTGCGATCAGGTGCACCAGCCGCCGCGCCACCTCCGCGGCGAGTTCCCGGTCGCCGGCGAGGTTTTTCAGGAGCTGGCGCACATCGACCACCACATAGCCGTAGAACAGGCCGCTGGTCAGTTCTGTGGTGTTGATATGCCCGGACCCGAGCGCGCCCTCGGCTGCGACGATGTCGTCGAGGGCGGAGAAATAGTCCGGCTCCGCCTCTTCGGCGTGCACTGTGAAGGCGTGGGCGACGTGGATGGCGGAGTCGGTGCGGGCCAGATAGTCGGACGTCACCATACGGCCGAACAGCGACGCGTCGATGCCGGCGCCCTGGCCGAGCGCCTTCAGGTTATCGCGGGTGGCTTTGTCCTTGAAATAGGCCTCGACTGCTTTCTTGGTCGCCTCGGCATCGTCCTGGGCGAGTTGCGCGGCGAGGTCGGTCAGATAGGCGACCTCCGGCTCGCCGAGGACGATCACCTGCTCGGTATGCAGTTCGGTGAGGGAAGGTTCGCCCGCTTGCTCGCCTTTTTTCGCTTTCTTGGCGTCGCGCGCCTTGACGCTTTCGCCCAGCACCGCGGAGCGGATGGGCACCAGGACATTCAGGATTTGCTCCGTTGAAAACTGCCGGGCCGCGAGCCGCGGTGCAATCAGGTCGGAGAAAATGCGGCGCGAACGCAGAGACCTGCCAGTGCCGAGACTGGTGAGCGACCATTCCCCCTCCTGTGTGCGCCAATGGCGTTTCAGGCATTGCGAGGAAATGCGGATCCGCTCGGTCCCACCGAACGGCAGGCGCTTTGCCCGGCCAATGTCATCCCGGTTCAGCAAAGCCGCGGAATAGCCGGTGAGGGTATGGATCTGTAGGAAGTTCGGGGTCACGAGTGTTGCCTCCAGCGAGTGAAATCAAGATTGAGCGCGTGCCTTGCGGCTGAGCGCATTGAAGTAATCGTGCGCCATGCGGCGGGCCACTTTATCGCGGTCGATGCCGAATGCCCGGACATTGCTGAGGATGAGTGAGGCCGGATCGGTCCAGTCGACAGCTCGCCCATGCTGTTTTAGCCAGGTGCAGGCGGCCCGGACCTCGCGTACAAGGCCCGGACCTTCCGCGCGCAACAGGCGGACGAAACGCTGTTCCGAGTATTCGGTTTCGTCTTGATTCTGGCCGGCCAACGCGACACCAAAGTTGCGTCCGCTCCGGTGCGGAAAGCCATCCATCAATGCCATTCCCTGCATGATGAGCGCCCACGCGTGCTCGATTTCGGCGTTTGTCGCTTCTGCGGGCAGGCGCAAAACGCGGCGGCCTTCGTCGTCTTGCGCGAAGTAGAGACGCCAGAAGGCCGGCGGATAATCTGTCGCCTGACGACGGATAGTCGCGTGATCTCCGCTGCCAATGCGACGATGATGGTTTGGTATTTGCAAACGCTTTTCGAGCGATTTTAGCGCGTTGGTGAGCCATTCGGGTCCGTGGGCCGGGCGCTTCTTCTGGTGATTGAAGACGGTGTCGCCGTCAGTAGTGTCAGCTAGGTCTGTTTGGTTCATGCGGCTTTGTCCTCTGGGGTGGGGAAGGCGAGGGGCAAGTGCCGGCGCAGGCCGCCCCACAGCACGGCTTCGGAGGCGGCGCGGGCTTTCTCGCGTCTTGCGGCGGGTGCGCCGCCGCCGGCCCAGACTTCTTCGGCCAGGCCGAATGCTTCGAACCGCAGCAGCCTCTGCCAGGCAGTCTCGTTCTGGGCAAAGTCGAGGCGCCCCGCGCTTTCGCGAAACAGGACAGCGAAGAAGTGCTCGTCCAGTACTCCGTCATAGCGCTGCGTGACCGGATCGGCGGTTGCACCCTGAAAGTCGGGGTGTTCCGGCCCTTGCAGGTAGACGATCATCGCCTGGCGCAGCACCCGCCGGGCCTCGGCGGCGCGGCCAACCATCCGTTCCGAGAGCGCTTCCAGCGGCCGCGCGGCCGTTCCATCGCTGTCGCTGTCGCCCGATTCCGGTGCCGGCGTGTTCAGGTCCAGATGTTCGGCGATGGAATGGGGCAGCTTGATGATCCGCTCGTGCAGCCCCTCGGTCTTGCCCTGGCCGCGCACCAACACAGCCATGTGCACCTCGGAGTCGGCGCATTCCTCGCCCGCCAGTTTGCCGAGCGAAAGCGGCTTCTCGAACTCCGCCGTCAGCAGGATGCGCTGGGCGAGCCGGTAGTTGAAGCCATTGCCGCCCACCGTCAGCGCCTTGCCGCCGCGCTCGACCGGCGCCCACGGGTCGGCCAGATTGCCGTTCAGCGCCCCCGCATCGACCCGCGGCTTGGCCGACGGCCGACCTAGCGCGCGAATGCGCCCTTCCCCGTCGGCGGATAGCCGGATGCGCCGGCAAACCTCAACGAAATAGAGATCAAGATCCCGGGTCGGGAGCATCGCATCCGTATCCCAGGGCGCCAGCCAGGCGAGGGCCATGCCGTCGTCTTCGTCGTCGAATATCTTCCCGCCGCCCCGCTGCTCCATCAGACGCTGGCGCTGGATGCACAGCATGCGGATACCGCGTGCGACTCGTGGGCCCCAACGATGGCTTGGGCGCCGGTCGATCAGCACCCGCGAGGACAGGCCGCCATTCATACGGGCGACGCCGTAGTTACCGCGCCCCGAAAATCCACTGGCCGTTTGCGTCGTCACCAAGGCATAGAGCCAATGATGCGGCGCCCCGCCGGCCGCCGCGGCTTGCTTGCGGTCGTGGTTCTTGGCAGTCACCAGAATGTCGAGCCGGTCCGGCGTCTCGGCAAAGATCGAAAATTCTGTGATCTTTTCGGTCGGCGGTTGCAGGAGGGCTGGCTTGGTCGCGTCACTGACTATCAGGCTCCACGCCGTTTCCGCACCGCCGGGCGTCAACGCTGCCAGAAGATCGCGCCAGGTCTCGGCCGCATCCGGCGGCGGTCCCTGCCACTCGTCCCGCAGCAGGGCGAGCGCGCCCACCTGAACCAGGAACTGATACCAAGCCTGCCCCTGATGCGCACCGAGGCCAGGGAAGGATTCGACGTCGTCGCGGACGAGTTCGGCATAAAGTTGCGGGAGACAGCAGAAACGCACCCCGCCCTCCCTCAAAGGCGCCGGGATGATCGCGTCGGATAATAGATCGTGCATGGAGACCTCCAACTGCCGCCGTTCGGCCGCAATTCGAGCACTCAAAAGCAGGCGCAACTAGTCGTTGATCTGCCTCAAGCCAAGCCGATCATAGCAGAACCGCATCTCGCCAAGCTGAAAGCAGGTTTTGCCTTCGCTAACGAAGAGATCGGTGGCGACCGCATCCTCGGCCAGGTCCTCGGCCATCCAGCCAGGCAGATTGAAGCCCGAAACTGTCCCGCCGAACGGCCCGGCAACACCCGCCGGCAAGTCGATTCGCCGGTCGTTCAGGCCCAGGCGGGTCATGACCTTTCGGTCGTCGGGCAGCGGATTTTCAGCGATCGGCCTGTCCCACTTCAGGATATTGAGCCGCGCGACGCCGCCTTCCGCCAGGTCGGTTCCGCAGGCGAAGGCGCGATGCTGCGGCCAGGGCGCACCCCATGCCGTGGCCAACTCATCCAAGTGATCGGGATGGGTTGCCGCCTCGACCAGCGCCCGGTTGTCCGCCGGCACTCGCACCGCCCCGCGAGCGGCCAGCCAGGCACGGGTCGCGAGCACGCCGACAATATCGCGATAGACCCGTCCCAGCCCCAGGGGCACACGGCCTTGAGGCTCGCCATTATCGCGAACATGGCCGGCCAGCACCGCCGCTGTCGGGGCTATGATGGCGGTCCGCGCCGCCGAAAACCCTTCCGGCCGTTGGCGGTCGTGTCGATGCAGGCGGCCGAGACGCTGCAGCAGCACGTCGCCGGGGCACAAGTCGGTGACCAGCCAGTCAGCGCAGATATCCAGCGATTGCTCGGCGGTCTGTGTGGTCACGGCAACGACGCCGTCACGCTGCTTGGCAGCGAAGGCCGCCTCTAGCGCTTCGTCCAGGAGTTTGCGGTCCTCCGAGGCGTAGCGGGAGTGGTGCGGTGTCGCCACGCCTCCGCATTGCAGCATCGGCGCGCCCAGCGCCTCCAACTCTCGGAACGCCTCCCGTGCGCCGTCGACCGTGTTGCGGATGACCAGCACTGCCGCGCCAGCCGTCGCCGCCGCCGCAATTCGCCTGTAAAGCGGCTCCAGGTCGTCCGGCTCCACCAGGTCGGCTGCCACGTGCTTTTCGCGGCCGTCGCCGGGCAGGCCGCGCAAGACCTCACCGGCTCGTTGGATGGCCGGATAGGCACAGGCGACGGCGGACTCGAACGCCGGCTTTTCCTTGCGTTTCAGGGCCCTGCCCGCCGCCAGGAACTGCTGCCGCGCCACGCCGCCAAGGGTCGCCGATATCAGCAGCGCATGCCCGCCGGCCGCGGTGTGCTGCGCCAGGACGTTCCGCAGCACGATCCCCATGTAAACATCGGAGGCGTGCACCTCGTCGATGACCAGCAGCAGGCGCAGCATCGGCCCGGAGCGGAACTGCGCATGCCGCACCGCAAGCCGGCCCATCAGGACCTGGTCGACCGTCCCAACCATGATCTGGCCAGAGAGATAGCGTTTCGGCCGCTCCACCGCCCAAACCCGGTCGCGGTCCGCCTCGTCCGGCCAGAGCACGCCGAAGCCATCCGGCAAGGGCTGGCCCTCCAGGTCGCCCGCCCGCAAATAGCCGGGAACGGCCAGGCCGACCGCCGGGCCATCTGTGCCGAACCACCGCGCGATGGTAGCCTCAACGCGAGACTGGATCTGAACGGCGGCCGCCCGGGTCGGCAGGGCGAAGTACAGACCGTCGACCTCTCCCGCCTGAAACAGCCGGAAGAAGTGGGCCAGCGCCGCCTCGGTCTTGCCAGAGCCGGTCTCCGCCTCCAGCGTCATCGTTTGACCAGGCCGCGGTAATGGCTCTTGCAGCAGGGCGGCTTGTGCCGGACGGGGTGTTGTGAGGCCAGGGAGAGGGAACAGGCTGGAGAAACTGGTCACCCGCCCTGCAGCGGCGGCTCGATGCGCCGTCACATCCAGGCCGCGGCGGGCGGCCAGTGCCGCGGCCTGCTGCCGGGCCCAAGCAATGCGGTGCATCCCGGTCGGGACAGCCGCGTCCTCCGCCGGAAAGCGGAACACCTCCCTGTCGGAGCCCAGCCAGTCCGCAAGCGTGATCAATCCGGCGAAGGCGTGAAGAAAACGCGGATGCGTCGGCAGCGGCGCCGTGTCGCCGGCAAAGGCGTCTGCGAACATCGTCCGCAGCGTGTCCACCACCGCGGCCAACGCCTCCAACGGCGCATAGCCGGCGCGAGGCCGCCATTGCCGCGGATCGGGCGGCGCATTGCCGCCAGGCAGCGAGCCGTGATGGGCAAGGATCGCCTGCCAGTACCACGCCTCGACTTCTGCCGCCGACAGTACAGCCGTCCCATCATCCGGGTTATGCGGCGCGAACCAGGAGCGCCAATACCTCCGGGTCATCGCCGAGTTGATGTCACGTCGGAGGGCCTCGTCGGCTGTCTTGCCATCCAATGCGGCCCAAAGCGGCTGGATATGTCCACAATCGGGCTTCTCGCCCCGCAACCGTGCCTGAAACCCGTTTACGGCCTTGCCGGCGTCGTGCAGGCTGACCAGAAAGCCGAGACGGTGATAATCCAAAGCGGTCAACCGTCGTCCGGCCAGACTGCACAAGCGACTGCACAAGGTTGAGCTTGCCGTTACAGCTTCAAATACTGCTGCAACATCGATAGAATGGTCGATGAGCGACAGGAGTGCGCGACTGCAAATCGGGTTCGATTGCACAGCTTTTGCCCAGGCGATATGGTGGGTATGTTCCATATTTATTCGGGAAAATGATCTGGAGGCATACGGATCCAGAGCACATTCGCCACCGCCCTGTGCCCGAGACCAAGTGTTGGCGCATCCTTGACCGTCGCCGGCAACGCATCCAGCCGAACGCGTGCGGCCTCGCGCGACGGTGCGGCCAAGTCCGATGCATCCTGCCTGGGGTCAAAGCCGAGCCGTGCGAGCGCCGAAAGAATGGTCGCGAGATATCCGTTCCGGTCTTCGTGGACCTGACGGGAGAAGAATCGAACCGTCTGTTTGAAACCCTCCAGGACTGGCACCGCCATCTCGCACATCATGATCTAAGCGATCTGAGGTGCGACGATGACGAATTCGCACCATGATCCCAATCAGACAACGAAAGGCAAATACCCGCCGCCGTTTTCGCTGCGGCTGACATTTGAGGAACGCGCGCGGCTGGAGAAGGAAGCGGCAGGCATGTCGCTGGGGGCATATATCCGCTTCCGGCTGCTCGGTGAGGATGCCACGCCGCGGCGAACGCGCGGAAAGTTTCCAGTCAAGGATCATGAAGCGCTGGCACGCGCGCTGGCTGGGCTCGGCGCTTCGCGCCTGTCCAGCAATCTGAACCAACTTGCGCATTCCGCCAACATGGGGGCGCTACCCGTCACACCGGAAACGGAACGCGAAATCAAGGACGCCTGCCGCGCCGTGCGGGACATCCGCGCGGAGCTGATGAAGGCGCTCGGCTCATCTCCAGGGGGTGAGCCATGATCCTGAAAGCCAGTGCACGCGGGAATGCTGTATCTCTAGCCAAGCATTTGCTGAATGCGCGGGACAATGAACATGTCGAGGTGCATGAGCTGCGGGGCTTTGCTGCGGATGAGCTGGAAATGGCTTTGCGGGAAACCGAAGCTATTTCTAAAGGAACGCGCTGCACCAAGTTCCTGTTTTCGCTGAGCCTGAACCCGCCCGAAACGGAAAATGTCGGCATAGAAACCTTCGAAGCTGCCATTGAGATGGCCGAGCAAAAACTCGGGCTGGACGGCCAGCCGCGCGCGACCGTTTTCCATGAAAAGAACGGGCGGCGGCATGCACATGTCGTCTGGTCGCGGATCGATGCGCAGACCATGACGGCCAGGGCGTTGCCTTATTTCAAGAACCGCCTGATGGAGGTTTCGAAAGAGCTGTTTCTTGAGCATGGCTGGACGATGCCCAAAGGGCTGATCGACCAAAACATGCGCAATCCGCTCAATTTCAACCGCCATGAATGGCAACAGGCCAAGCGGGTAAAACTGGACCCGCGCATGATCAAGGCGGCGTTCCGGGATTGCTGGCAGCGCTCGAATAATGACGAAACTCTCCGGCGCACATTGGAAGAGCGCGGCTATACCCTCGCGCGCGGCGACCGGAAATCAGTCGTGGCCATCGATTATCGCGGCGAGGTGTATTCGTTTGCCCGTTGGTCCGGGGTGAAGGCAAAAGAGGTTAAGGCCCGCTTGGGCGAGACGGAAAAGCTGCCCTCAGTTGCCGAAACCAAAGGCCGGATTGCTGCGCGGATGGGCGAGCAGTTGCGCGGCTATATCCACGAGGTCGAGGCCGGTTATGCCCGCCTGAAACCCTCCATCGAATTCCGCCGCCAGCAAATGGCGGAGCGCCAGCGCGCGGAACGCAAAGCCCTGAATGAGCGGCTGGCCGCGCGGCAGGAGCAAGAAGCCAAGGCGCGGGCGTCGCGGCTGGCAAAAGGCATAAGCGGGCTATGGAGCCGGATCACCGGCAGGCATTCGAAGATCAAGCGACAGAACGAATATGATGCATGGCAAAGCACAAGGCGGGATCAGCTTGAGCGTGATACCTTGATTGCACAGCAACTGAACGAGCGCCGGACGCTGCAAACATCGATCAACCATGCCCGCGACAAGCAGGAAAAAGAGCTGGCCGATCTCCGCGCCGAAATCGCCGAATATCTCTTGATGCGCCGGGACACCATCCCGCGGGTGGAGGAATTTAACGAGCGGGCGGGTGAGAGGGAGGAGCGGCACCGGAACCACGAAGCTGCCAGAGATCGCGGCAGACCGGAATTGGGACAGTAGACGAAAAAGGGGCGCTATGCGCGCCCCTGTTGCGGTCCTTCGGGCGTGGTATCATCTAGCGGCATGCGCAGGACGATCCGGCCATTGATGGGGCAGGTTTCCAGTTGGAGCGTGTAGCCCCGCCCGTCCTTGTGCTTCCATGCGGCTCCGACCTTATTCCAGTAAGATTTCTCGCCCTTCTGGGTGACGTGCCATGCCAGATAGTCCGGCGCGTTTAAGGGTAAGCGGTGCGAGCAGCCCACATTGCTGATTGGGGTACATCGCGGTTGAAACGA
>CAXBDI010000113.1:0-12577 GCA_963974445.1 uncultured Alphaproteobacteria bacterium | reverse complement strand
TCGATCCGAACCTGCCCAGGCCGGACGTGCTGATCGTCGCCCGCGGTGGCGGCAGTCTGGAGGACCTTTGGGCCTTCAACGAGGAAATCGTTGTTCGGGCCGCGGCGGAGTCCGACATCCCGCTGATTTCGGCTGTCGGCCATGAGACCGACACCACGCTGATCGACCATGCCGCCGACCGGCGCGCGCCGACGCCGACTGCCGCCGCGGAAATCGCGGTTCCGGTACTGAGTGAGTTGATCCAACGCCTCGGCAACCTCGACCAACGCCTCGCCGGCGCCGCCTGGCGTGGGTTGGAAGACCGCAGCGTGCGCCTGCAAAGCGCAGGCCGCGGCTTGCCGGAGCCTGTGGCTTTGGTGGAGCAGGTGACGCAACGGCTCGACGACCAGTCGGAGCGGCTGTCCCTCGCCCTTCGCGCGACATTGGTCGGCGCCGCCCAAAGTGTGCAGGCCACCGCCGGCCGGCTGCGTCATCCGCGGGAAATACTGGCGCTGCACGGCCAGTCGCTTGCCGCGCAAAGCCGTGCCCTGCGCCGGGCCGCCTTGCAGGGGCTCGCCGATGCCGACCACATGCTGAACCGAGCCGATGCGACCCGTCGCCTGCCAGCGGCCGCCGCCCGCCGCCTCGACGATGCCGGCCGCCGCCTCGACCATGCGGGCGCGTTGCTGGAGTCGTACTCCTACGAACGGGTGCTAGACCGTGGGTTTGTTCTGGTGCATGGCCCGGATGGTCCGATCATGCAGGCAGCCGACGCCACGCCCGGGCTGGCCATCACGCTGCAATTCCAGGCGGGCGAAACACGGGCGGCGACCATCGACGGCAAGAAACCGGGCAAGCCGCGCGCCAAGCAGGCGGAAAAGTCGGTACCGCCAAAGCCCAAGGACGGCCGGCAGGGCCGCTTGCTCTGACGGTCGTCTCTATGCTGGAACGCGCTGCATGAAGTAGCGGCCGGGCTTCACACCTTCGGGCAGTTGCAGCGTCTGCCAACCAGGCCCGTTGATCGGCTGGTCGGAGACGATCACCGCGCCGGGCCCCACCAGCTTCGACAAGGATTCGGCCAGGAATTCCGCCATGGCCGCAATGCTCGCGGCATCGCCGCTGCCGAAATCGGCATGCACCAGCGCGGCTTTCTGGCCAATACGCTCGCCGGCGGTGGGCAAGGTTTCGCGAAAATCGCCGAGGAAAAGGTCTTCGTCCGGCGGGATGCAGTCGGGGTGGGCCTGCACCCGACGCTCGAACACGAAAATCCGGCGCTCCGGCATATGCTCCCGCATGTGATCGTAGGTGCGGCCATTGCCGAGGCCGAGTTCCAAAACCGGCCCGGGCACATCTGCAATCATTTCGGCTGCAACGTCCAAACAGGCGCGCTGCGCCTGCATGCGGCGAATAAAGCTGTCCAGTCGGCTCACGCGGCGTGCGCCCTGGCTTCGCGCAGGTCGGCGGTCGTCCGCTCTAACCGCCGGGCCAGTTCCTTCATCACCTCTATTCCCATTTCAGGCACTTCTGTCATCAGTCGGAAGAAATGGTCCTTGGCGATGCGCAAGGTTGTCAGTTCGCCCGAGGCGCGAACCGTGGCGGTGCGTGGTATGTCGATCAGAATGGCGATTTCGCCGATGATATCGTTACAGCCGAGAGTCGCCACCTTCAACTCGCCGTTCGGGGTGGCGACAAATACGTCGGCCTCGCCCGCCAGGATGATATAGGCGGAATCGCCGGGCTCGCCCTGGCGCATGACGTCTTCACCCGGCTGAAACACCATGCGCTCGCTGGTAAACGCCAGCAGCTTCAACCGTCTCGGCTCCAGCCCTTGGAACAGAGGCAGTCGGCGTAGAACGTCAACTTCTTGTGTTAGCGACATGGACTTCTCCCAGCCTGCGATTACTCCGCGGCTTGCGGTTCTTTTGTTTTCCCGAAGGTATCGCTTTCGACGCGGCCATCGTCAATCGTGATCACCCTATCCATTTTTTGAGCCAGATCGTTATGGTCGAGGATGGCGATCACGCCGCGATCCGGCTGCGCGGCCAAAATACTCTCAAACAGCGGCCCTCGCATAGTTTCGTCGAATACGGAAAATGCCTGATCGATGACCAGGAAGTCCGGTTTCTTCACCAAAGCCCGCGCAAACCCGACCTTTTGCCGTTGTACGGCAGACAATCGACTGCCTGCCACACCGACTTTGTACTCTAATCCAATATTGAGCACCGCATCGCGCAGTTCAAGCTCGTCCAACACATCGCTGACCAGAGCACGCACCTGAGTTGCCGCTTGCGATTGGCCATAGGCGATTTTGCCGAACAGGATGTTATCTTGGATGGAACTGGCTGCGTTGTATCGTTCGGCGTCGAAGAACGCGACCGTGCCCTTCAAATCTTCCGGCAGGTGCTCCGCAAACGACCGCCGCGCCTCCAACACGCGCTCCTGAAAACTTTCGTCGATCACTCCCAACCGGTGCCGCGCCGGGATCAGGCGGAACGGCAGCGACAATAGCTGGCTGCGGTCGTCCGTATTCATCTGCGCGCCCGCTTGCCCGCCCCGGTCCAACCGGCCGAGCAACGCCTGAAACTCCGGCAGGTCCTCGGCAGCAATGAAGCTGAACTGCTCCATCAGCTCATGGCCCGGTTCGATATCGGCGAACAACTCGACCATCGTTTCGGCGACCTGACGGCCCATGCGGATGAAGTCGTCGGTCAGCCCGACCCGGTCCAGGGTTTCGCGCACATAGGCTTGCTCACCCAAGCGATCCAGATTGAAGGTGTCGCCGACCGGCGTGCCGAACAGCAGGTTCTCGGCGACACTGGCATTCAGGTTGTAGCGGTCCTGATCGAATGGCTCGATCAATGCGCCCGCGCCTTTCTCCGCAATGCGCTCGCGAAGCACGCGGCGCGCCTCCAGAAACCTCTCTGCCAGTTCGGGATCGGCCGCAGGATCGACCCGGCCCCGCAGGCCGAACTCATAGACATCGTTCGCCAAATGCGCGTGGGTCAGGCACTCGCGCAGCCGCACGTCGAGTGCAGCCGATCCGCGCTCCAGGCCGGCGCCATCATAATCGATCCAATCATCTTCCGGATTGAAGATACTGTTGCCCGCCTGCTCCGCCTCGGCAATCCAGGCACGCCGGCTCTCATCCACATCGGCCGGCGGACGGTAGCGCAAGGCCAGCAGCAAATTTTCCCGCATCGTGCTGGCGAACAGATACGGCTGCGACGCGATGTAGCCGACGCGCCGGCCCAGCCGCGTTTCCGGGATTGTCGCCAGATCCTCCTCGCCATATTGCACCCGGCCGGAGGTCGGCGCCAGCAACCGGATCAGCAGCGCCCCGATCTGTTCCTTGCCACCGCCGCTTGGCCCGATCACGGCAACACGCTCGTTGATCGCAAAGGAGGTGGAGATGCTGTGCAGATAGACGGTGCCATCGTCGTCGGCCAGCCCGGCGTTTCGGAACGAGATCACCATGCCCGGATCGAATGGGGCGGGCGTCGGATCGTCACTGACCTGAATTTTCTCGTCGAGCATCCCGGGTGGGTCGAACTGCTGCACAACCGTGTCGTACTTGATCCGCGCGTCTTCGAGTTGCTGGTAGTAGGCCAACAACTCCTTCCACGGCGCATTCATATCCTTGTGGGCGCTGATGACCGCGATCAGCGCACCGACGCTCAAATCGCCCTTAATCGCCAGATACCCGCCAATCGAGTAGAACAGGAAGGGTGTGAATTGGGCGAGAAAGTTATTGAAAAATTTTATGAAAAACTTGCGGCGGAAAATTTCATAGCGGATTTCATAGATGATGCTCATACGCGCCGCAAACCGCGCGAGCTGATAGCGGCTACCATCGTTGGTGTGAATCTCGGAAATCCCGCTGATGCTCTCGCCCAAGTGATCGGACAATAGCCGCACGTTCTGGACGCGCCGCTTGGCCAGTTGGTTCACCTTTTTTTGCAGCCGCGGTATCAACACCCCTTGCAACGGGAACAGCGCCACCGCCGCCAGGCCCAACAGTGGGTCCTGCATCAGGATGAAAACCAGCAGCGTCACCAGAATGCCCGCCTGATACAGCGGCGTGGCAACCGAATCACCGAAAAAGCCGCCCAGAGGTTCGACTTCCTGGGTAATCATCGGGATGATTTCACCCTGACTCACCCGGCGGAAATGTGACAAGGGGAAGCGTAGAATGCGCTCGTACAGGATGTAACGCAGCCGGCGCAGCATACGCTCGCCCAAGCGCCCCTTCATGACGTTCAGGATGTATTTAATCCCGCCATTTATTAATACCAGAGTTAAAAATATACCGGATAGTGTGAAAAGGTAAGTTATATGCTCCAGTTCAAATCCATAGTACTCTTTCGGAAAATCTATAGGCTTGCCTTCGATCGCATCATTGATGATCATCTTCGGCAATTCAGCTTGAAGATAAATAAATGGAAAGGCAGCAAAGGTCAAAATCACCAAAATCAGCTGTTGGCGCTTACTGAAGGCAAAAATGTAGCCGAACAGCGTTTGTTTCATCGAAATCCCGTGGCGCAGCCCGTAGCGGCGGAGCATACAACGCTATATGAAAATCGGCGCGCAAACAATTGCGTGACGCACCTACGGCTTTCAGCCAATCATACTATATGCTAGCAGCAGGAGAATGTGGCAAATCGGTTAGAACTTTGTCTCTTGGGACACAACGGCAATATAAGCAGGGAGCAGCGTATGAAAAACACGCTGACTAACGATACCGGCGGCAAACGTTTGCTCATTTATAGCCATGATAGCTTTGGCTTGGGGCACCTGCGCCGCTGCCGTGAAATCGCCCATTCTCTGGTCGAAGCCTATGAGAATCTTTCGGTCCTGATTTTATCGGGCTCGCCGATTATCGGTAGTTTCGATTTTCGGCCTCGGGTGGACTTTGTCAGGGTTCCGGGGATGATCAAGCTGTCGAATGGCGAATACACCTCACACGCGCTGCACATCGCGCCGGAGAAAACTCTGGAGTTGCGCGCCGCTGTCATCAGCGAAACCGCCCGCATTTTCGATCCGGACCTGTTTTTGGTCGATAAAGAGCCGCTAGGCCTCCGCGGCGAAATTCGGGCGACACTGGAGATGCTGCGCACGCATGGCACGCGCGTGGTCCTGGGATTGCGCGACGTGATGGACGATCCGGAGGCTTTGGAGCCGGAATGGCAGCGCAAAAAGGCCCATTCGGCCTTGCGCGAACTCTATGACGAAATCTGGGTCTACGGTCTGCCGCAAATCTGCGAACCGTTGGCGGGCATCGACCTGCCCGATTCCGTGCGGCGCAAGATGATCTACACCGGCTATCTGCGCCGGCATGTCAGCACCTCACCGGCGGCGGCGGCGGCCTTGGTCGGCAGCGAACCCTATATTCTGGTCACGCCCGGCGGCGGCGGCGACGGCGACGCCTTGGTCGATTGGGTGGTCCGCGCCTATGAAACCGACCCGGGGCAGCCCTATCGGGCGCTGATTGTCTTCGGCCCCTTCATGCAGGCCGAGCAGCAGCAGGCATTCCGGGATCGGATCGAGGTGCTGCCGAATGTCGAGGCGATCACCTTCAATAATCAGATGGAAACCTTCATCGCCGGCGCCACGGGCGTGGTCGCTATGGGCGGCTACAACACCTTCTGCGAGATCTTGTCGTTCGACAAACCGGCCATCATCGTGCCGCGCACCCGGCCGCGGATGGAGCAATCGATCCGGGCTGCCAAGGCGCAAGAGCTGGGTTTGGTCCGGATGCTCGATCCGGACGAGGGGCGGCCAGCCCGGGTGATGGCCACCGCAATCCGGCACCTGCCGCAGCAGGCACGCCCCTCCGACGTGATCGTGCCGGGCCTTTTGGACGGGCTCGATAACGTCAACCGCATTGCCGGACGGGCCCTGGAAAGCGCGCGGGCGCCATCGCTGCGCTTCGCCGAAGCCGGCAGCTAGGGCGCGATGGCCCGCCAAGCCAAAACCGTCGCGGTGGTCTTAAAAGGCTATCCGCGCCTGTCCGAGACGTTTATCGCGCAGGAGATTCTGGCATTGCAGGCGCGTGGCCTGCGCCAGCACATCGTATCGCTGCGGCACCCGACCGATAGCAAACGCCACCCGATGCACGCGGCGATTACCGCGCCCGTGCTGTACCTGCCGGAATATCTGCATCAGGAACCGCTTCGGGTGTTGCGGGCCTGGTGGGCCATGCGGCGACGGACGGCCTATCGCCGGGTCAGGGCCACATGGTTGCGCGACCTTTGGCGCGACCGGTCGCCCAACCGCATCCGCCGCTTCGGCCAGGCGCTGGTGCTGGCCGCCGAGATGCCGGACGGGATCGATCATCTGCACGCCCATTTCCTGCACACGCCGGCCTCCGTCACCCGCTATGCCGCCGGCCTTTGCGGGCTGGAATGGAGCGTTTCCGCCCACGCCAAGGATATCTGGACCACGCCGGAATGGGAAAAGCGGGAGAAGCTGGCGGATTGCGCCTGGGCCGTTACCTGCACGGAGTTCGGCACTCTCCACTTGCAGAGCCTGGCGCCTGACCCGAGCCGGGTCGAACTGCTGTACCACGGGCTGGATCTCAACCGCTTCCCCGCCCCGGTGACAGAACGCGGACAGCGCAATGGCAGTGACTCCTCGCGGCCGGTACGCATCCTCTCGGTCGGGCGCGCTGTGCCGAAAAAGGGCTATGACGACCTCCTGGCAGCGCTCGCAAAGCTGCCGGATCAACTGGCCTGGACCTTCACCCACATCGGCGGCGGCAAGCTTGCCGGCGAGTTGAAGCGGCAGGCCGCGCGGTTGGGCATCGGCCACCGCATCGACTGGCGCGGGTCGCAGGCTCAGGAAGCCGTGATCCAAGCCTATCGCGAGGCCGACCTGTTCGTGCTCGCCAGCAAGGTCGCGGACGATGGCGACCGCGATGGCCTGCCGAACGTTCTGATGGAAGCGCAGAGCCAGGCGCTAGCCTGTCTGGCGACGAACGCCGCCGGCATCCCCGAACTGATCCGCGATGGCGTAACCGGCAAGCTGGTGCCGCCGGGCGACGCGGATGCACTGGCCGCCGGTCTAAAAGACCTCATCGTCTCACCCGCAACGCGCGAGCGCTTGGGCACGGCAGGCGCCGCGGAAATGCAGAAGCGGTTCTCGTTCGAAAGCGGCATCGACCGCCTTGCCGGCTTGTTCGGCCTCTCCCTCTCGCCGGCTACCGCCCGCGCGGCGGAATAGCGGAAGTAGAACCCGAAATGCGGATCGCCTTCTACGCGCCGCTGAAACCGCCCGACTACCCGACGCCATCCGGCGACCGCCGTATCGCCCGGCTGCTGATCCGGGCGCTGCAACAGGGGGGGCATCAAGTCGAGGTGGCCAGCCGCTTGCGCAGCCGCGATGCGACCGGCGACCTGCTGCGGCAGGCCCGCCTCGCCGACCTGGGCCAGCGGCTGGCCGCCCGATTGCTGACCCGTTACGCCAAGGGTCAGCCCAAGCCAGACGCCTGGCTGACCTACCACCTCTATTACAAGGCGCCGGATTGGATCGGCCCGGTGGTGAGCGCCGCGCTTGGGATTCCGTACCTGATCGTCGAGGCGAGCCACGCGCCGAAACGGGCCGGCGGACCTTGGGATTTGAGCCATCGCGCCGTCGCGCACGCGGTGCGGCACGCCGCCAAGGTCATCTGCCTCAATCCCAACGACCGGGCCTGTCTGGAACCGCTGGCAGGCGAGCGGTTAACCTTGATGCCGCCATTTCTCGACCCGGCGCCCTTTGCACCGATACCGCAGGCGCGGCAAACGCTGGCGGACAGGCACACAATACCCATGGACCAGCCATGGTTGCTGGCGGTTGGCATGATGCGGCCCGGCGACAAGCTTGCGTCCTACCGGCAGTTGGCGGCGGCGCTGGAGCGGTTGGCGGACCGGCCCTGGCGTCTGCTGATCGTCGGTGACGGCACGGCGGCAGGTGAGGTGCGGCTGGCCTTCGCCGCACTGGCGCACCGGGTTCACTGGCTGGGGGCGTTGGACGAGGTCGACCTGGCGCCGGTGTTCGGCGCCGCCGATCTGATGGTCTGGCCGGCGGTGCGGGAGGCCTTCGGCATGGCGCTGCTGGAGGCTCAGGCCGCCGGATTGCCGGTTGTGGCCGGGCGCACCGATGGCGTGCCGGCAGTTGTCGCCGAGGGCGAGACCGGGCTCCTCATCACCCCCGGCGGCAGGGAAGCTTTTGCCGCCGCCATCGCGTCGCTGCTCGACAATCGCTCGCAGCGTGAGGCGATGGGCCGGGCTGCGCGCGCCCGGGTTTTGCGGCATCACTCGCTGGACAGTGCCGCCGAACGACTCGATCGAATTCTCGTGGAGGTCTCATGCCGTTGCTCAGCCTAATCCGCCACGCCCCGACCACCTGGAACGAGGCCGGCCGCATCCAGGGCCAGACCGACACGCCGCTCAGCGCGAACGGGCGAGCCGCCCTCATGCAATGGACGCCGCCCGCGCCCTTGCTGGCCGCCGAGTGGTGGAGCAGCCCGCTGCAACGCTGCCGCGATACCGCCCGGCATCTGGCAGGCCGCACCGTGCCGACCGACGACCGGCTGGCTGAGACCCATTGGGGTGAATGGCAGGGCTGCAGCCTCGCCGACTTGCGCGCCAAGCTGGGCGAAGAGATGGCGGCGATGGAGGGCCGCGGCTGGGATTTTCAGCCGCCAGGTGGCGAAAGCCCCCGGATGGTCGGCGTCCGCCTGCAGGCGTTTCTTCAGGATGTCGCGGCACGGGATCGGCCCACGGTCGCCGTAACCCACCGCGGCGTCATTCGGGTCGTCCTGGCGCTCGCCACCGGCTGGGACTTTCTCGGCAAGCCGCCGGTCAAGATGCAGCGGGCGGCGGCGCAGGTGTTCTGGGTCGCTCCGGATGGCTCACTGGAGTTGCGCTCGGCCAATGTCTCGCTGCTGGCGGCCGCGGCATGAGCGGCAAGGTTTTGTTCTGGGTGCAGCATCTGCTGGGCATCGGCCATCTGAAGCGCACCAGCACCCTGGCGCGCAGCTTGGCGGCGAGCGGTTTCGAGGTGACCATCGCTTCCGGCGGTTTCCCGGTGGCGGGGCTGCGGCTCGGCGGTGCCCGCCTGGTACAATTGCCGCCGGTGCGCGCCATCGACGTCTATTTTAAGGACCTGAGAACCGAAGACGACCGGCCCATCGACGACGCGTGGCGGGCGCGGCGGCGCGCCGCCCTGATGACCTGCGCCGATCAGGTGCGCCCTGACATCGTCCTGACCGAGTTGTTCCCGTTTGGCCGGCGGCAGTTGGCATTCGAACTGGAGCCCTTCTTGACGGAAATGCGCGCCCGCGGCGCGTTCATCGCCTGCTCCGTTCGCGACATCCTGGTGGAGCCGCCCAAGCCCGAACGCTTGCTGGAGATGCTGGAGCGCACCGAGCGCCTGTTCGACCGGGTGCTGGTGCACGGCGACCCGAACCTGGTGCCGTTCGAGGAAACCTTCCCGCATCGCGATCGCCTGGGCGACCGCCTCGCCTATACCGGCTATGTGGTCGAGGAACCGATGGCCGCCAACGGCCAGGATGGCGAGGGCGAGATCATCGTTTCCGCCGGCGGCGGCGCCGTCAGTGAGCCGCTGCTGCGCGCAGCCCTTGCGGCCAAGCCATTGAGCGCCGCGCGGGACCACCGTTGGCGGCTACTGTGTGGCGCCGGAATCGCGGAGACCACCGTACAGGAGCTGCGCAACCTCGCTGATGCGGCTACCATCGTGGAGCCGGCCCGGCCGGATTTTCCGGGGTTGCTGGCGCGGGGGCGGCTGTCGGTCAGCCAGGCCGGCTACAACACCATCGTGGATGTCCTGGCCGCCGGCATTCCCGGCGTCGTCGTGCCCTATGCGGGCGGCCTGGAGAGCGAGCAGACCTTGCGCGCGCGCCGATTGGCGGAGCGCGGCGTGCTGCATGTGGTGGACGAAGCGACACTGTCGCCGCAAACCCTGGCAGCCGGCATCGATAGGGCGCTGGCAGCACCCGCCACGGAGCTTGCCCAACTCGCCACCGATGGAGCGGCGGAGACGGCGCGCTTGCTGCGTCAGGCGCTGGCTGCCCGCAACATATGACCGGCTTCGATCCTCTGCTACGGGAATTGGACGCCTGGCATGCATCCGGCCGGGTCGCGAGGCTCTGGTGGCGCGACGACGACGCAACGCAGCCGACGCCCGCCCTTCGGCAATTGCTGCTGACATCGGTGGAAAGCGGCGTGGCGCCGGTGCTAGCGGCGATCCCGTTCGGCGCCACCGCAGCGCTCGCCGAAACCTTGGCCCGGCAGCCGGCCATCCGGGTCTGGCAGCATGGCGTTCGCCACCACAACGCCGCTGCACCGGGCCGGAAGAAGCAGGAGTTGGTCGCGCCCACACCGGACCTGCTGCACGACCTGGCCGCGGGACGCGGGCGCTTGTCCAACCTGTTCGGCGCGCAAATGCAACCCATGCTTGTGCCGCCTTGGAACCGCATCGGCGCCGAAATTCTGCCGCATCTGCCAATGATCGGATTTTCTGGGATTTCGACGTTCAAACCTCGGCAAGATCGAGAGGCCGCGCCGCGTCTGATGCAGATCAACACGCATGTCGATTTGCTGGACTGGCAGCGGCAGGCGGCCTTCCGCGGCACCGCCCAATGCGTCGCGGACATATGCGCCCACTTGGTGGCCAAGCGCCACGGAACCGCCGATAGCGATGAGCCGACAGGCGTGCTGACTCATCACGTGGTGATGCGTTCTGACGCGTGGGACTTCCTCAACGCGTTGTTCGCGGCTACAAATTGCCCAGGTGTATGCCAGTGGGCAATCCCGGCCCCTCATCCCGCCGCAACGGATCCTTGATGACCTGTACCGAGGCTCGCTTTCATTATCCGCTAGGCAATTTGTGGCCAGACTATCTGCGCGCCGGGCTCGGCTTCGGCCTGACGATGATCCCGATGCCCTACGCGGTCGGGGGGAACATATTGGTGATGTTGATCGTTTTCGGATTGGCAGGTCTGTTCGCCTCGTTCGGCATTTCGACCTTCATCCGGCAAAAAAGCACTGTCGCCATCTCCGATCAGGGCATTTGGATCGAAGGGCCGAGGGCGAAGGCATTGGAATGGAACGATGTCGCCGAGGTCGATCTGCGGTTTTTTTCGACCCGCAAAGAACGCGACAAGGGCTGGCTGCAGATGAAGATCTCGGGCGGTGGCACGACGATCAAAGCGGACTCCAACCTCAACGACTTTGACAGTTTGTTGCGAAACGTAGTGACGGCGATCACTCGACACGACCTATCGGTTTCGCCTATTGGTCGTGAAAATTTTGCATCGATGGGCCAACCACTGCCCACCAGGGAGGATATCGCGTGAGCCAGTTGCTTGAGGTCGAAAACCTCTGCATCGACTTTCGCTTGGCAGGCGGCACGATCCGCGCCGTGGATGGCCTGAGCTTTCGGGTGCCGGCCGGCCGTACTGTCGCGCTGGTCGGTGAAAGCGGCTCCGGCAAATCCGTCACCGCGCAGGCCATCATGGGAATTCTGCCCAGGGTCGCGACAATCGCCGGCGGCGCGATCCGCTTCTGCGACCCGGACGGCGACGGCAGTGTCGTCGATATCGCGCAGTTGGCGCCGGATGGCCGGGCGCTGCGCGACCTGCGCGGCGGCCGCATCGCCATCATCTTTCAGGAGCCGATGACCTCGCTCTCCCCCGTGCACACCATCGGCAATCAGATTGGCGAGGCGTTGGAGTTGCATCGCAATATTTCGTCATCGGAAGCGCGCAGCCAGACGATTGAGATGCTCGATCTCGTCGGCTTCGAGACGCCGGAGCGTTCGGTCGACAGCTATCCGTTCGAGCTTTCCGGCGGTCTGCGGCAGCGGGCGATGATCGCGATGGCCCTGGTCTGCCGCCCGGCGCTGCTGATCGCCGACGAGCCGACGACGGCGCTGGATGTCACCATTCAGGCGCAGATCCTGAAACTGCTGCACGACCTGCAACAACGCTTCCACATGGCGGTGCTGATCATCACTCACGATCTGGGCGTGGTGGCCAACGTCGCCGACGAGGTCGTGGTGCTCTATCATGGCAAGCTGATGGAGGCCGGCCCGGTCGAGGACATTTTCCGCAATCCGCGCCATCCCTACCTGAAGGCGCTGCTGCGGGCCGTTCCCCGCTTTGAGATGGAGCCTGGCGAACGCCTGGTGCCGTTGCGGGAGGTCGAGGCATCGAGGGGCGCGCTGCTGGTGCCGCGTGAACCGTTGTCCGGCGATGAACCCATTCTGACGGTCAAGAACCTGTCCAAGGCGTTCGGCCAGCGCAAACGCGGCCTTTTCGGCGGCAACGCGGCGGAAAGCGTGCATGCAGTGCGCAACGTCTCGTTCAGCATCGCACCCGGCGAATGCCTGGGGCTGGTGGGCGAAAGCGGCTGCGGCAAGTCGACGACGTCGAAAATCATCATGCGGGCCGTCGCGCCGGACGCCGGCAGCATCACCCTGCGCACCGAGGCCGGACCGATGGACGTGCTGAAAGCGAGGGGCGGCGAGATGCTGCGCCTGCGGCAGCACCTTCAGTATATCTTTCAAGACCCGTTCAGCGCGCTCAACCCGCGGATGA
>CAXBDI010000112.1:0-12878 GCA_963974445.1 uncultured Alphaproteobacteria bacterium | reverse complement strand
CGCCTCTACGCCACCACCGCGCGCCCGCGCGACATGACGAAACCTGTCTTCACGCCGCGCGGCCTCGCCGGCGACATGCACGAGACCATGGCCAGAGGTGAGCGCGTCGGCGTGCTGTTCGGGGCGGAACGCTCCGGCCTGGTCAACGAGGACGTGATGCGCGCCTACGGCGTCGTCACCGTGCCGCTGAACCCGGCCTTCACCTCGCTGAACCTGGCGCAGGCCGTGCTGTTGATCGGCTACGAGTGGTACACCTCCACCGACGCCACGCCGCCCGGCGTGCTGGACATCGGCGACGGTACGCCCGCCACGCAGCAGGAGGTCGACGCGCTGCTCGACCACCTCGACCGCGAACTCGACGCCGCAGAGTACTACCGCGAGGCAAACCTGCGCCCGACCATGCAGCGCAACCTGCACAACGTCTTCCGCCGCGCCAACATGACGGAGCAGGAGGTGCGCTCGTTCCGCGGAGTCGTGGCGCGACTGGCGCAATGGCGCGGGCGGCGGCCGCCTAAGTAGGCCGCATGACCGCCATGCCCATCCACCCGATCAACAACCCGCTCGGCATCGCCTGGATGCTGGGCGCGGCGGTCGCGTTCTCCGGCCTCTTCGTCGCCGTGCGCGAGTTGAGCGCCACGCTGCCGACGTTCGAGATCCTGTTCATCCGCTCGGTCTTTACACTGGCGCTGATGGGGCCATGGCTGCTGCAGCAGCGTCTGAATGCCTTCCGCTCCGCCCGCTGGCGGCTGCATCTGCTGCGCGGCGTCAGCACGTTTACCGCCATGAGCCTGATGTTCTACGGCGTCGCGAATGCCCCTTTGGCCGACGCCAGCGCCCTGCAATCCACCTACCCGCTGATGACCATCCTGCTGACGGCGCTGCTGGTCGGAGAGCGGCCGGGGATGAAGCGGTCCATCGCCGCGATGGTCGGCTTTACCGGCATTCTGGTGATCGTGCGGCCCGGCTTTGGCGAGATCGGACCGGCTACCATGGCGCTACTCGGCTGTGCGGTATTCTATGCCGTCTCCAACACCATCGTGAAGATGATGAGCGGCACCGACAAGCCGACGCAGATGGTGTTCTCGGTGAATTTCACGATCCTGGTGCTGTCGGCGATTCCGACCGCTGTCGTGTGGGTGACGCCCGGGGTTGCCACCATCCCCTGGATCGCACTGCTGGCGATTGGCGGTTACAGCGCGCACATGTGCCTGACGCGGGCGCTTTCGCACGGCGAGGCCGGCGTGGTGATGCCGTTCGACTATCTGCGGCTGCCATTCGCGGCG
This sequence comes from uncultured Alphaproteobacteria bacterium, assembly GCA_963974445.1. Lineage (GTDB taxonomy): Bacteria > Pseudomonadota > Alphaproteobacteria > Bin95 > Bin95 > JACKII01. Next base: position 11,595 of record CAXBDI010000112.1, on the reverse strand, counting down.
ATACTCGGATACGTGCTCTATGCGGAGGTGCCGGACGCCTACACCGTCGCCGGCGGCGTAATCATCTTCACCAGCGTCAGCTATATCGCCGCCTCGGAGGCGAGACGGCGGTGAGGTGGGGTGAGATAACGGCCGTCGAAAACCCACCTTCCGGCGTCATTGCGAGCCGCCGGATGGAAAGTCAAGACTTCCCCCTTTGATGCGAAATAGGACGGGCCGACGCTTTATCCCACTTACGCTAACCTAACGCCACCCGCCAGGTCTCGATCACCTGCGCCGCGTCGGCGTCTTTCGCGATGAAACTCTGGCCGATGCCGCGGGCCAGGATCAGGGTGAGTTTCCCGGCCTCCGCCTTCTTGTCCGACGCCATGCGCGCCATCAGCCGATCGATGGACGGCGGGTTTTGCCCCATGATCTGGCGCGGCGACACCGGCAAGCCGACACCTGTCAGATGCGCCTCGACCCGAGCCACCGCCGCCGCATCGCAAAGGCCGAGCCGCGCCGAATGGCGAAAGGCGAGCGCCATGCCGACTGCCACCGCCTCGCCATGCAGCACCTGCCCGCCATAGCCGGCCTCCGCCTCCAGCGCATGGCCGAATGTGTGGCCGAGGTTGAGCAGCGCCCTGGCGCCACCCTCGCGCTCGTCCAATGCGACCACGGCGGCCTTCGCCTCGCAACTGACCCGCACCGCTTGCGCCAGCGCTTCAGGCTCCAGCGCCAGCACGCGTTCGGCATTCTGCTCCAGCCAGGACCAGAACTCAGGCTGATCGATCAAGCCGTATTTCGCCACTTCCGCATAGCCGGAGAGCAACTCCCGGCGCGGCAGGCTCGCCAGCACGTCGGTATCCGCCAGCACCAGGCGCGGCTGATGGAAGGCGCCAACCAGGTTCTTGCCATGGCGGGTGTTGATCGCGGTCTTGCCACCGACCGAGCTATCGACTTGGCTCAGCAGCGTCGTCGGCACCTGCACATAGTCGATGCCGCGCAGCAGAATCGCCGCCAGAAAGCCGCCCAAGTCCCCCACCACGCCGCCGCCCAGCGCTACCAGAAAGCTCTTGCGGTCCAGCCCGGCGTCCAGGCACAGGTCCAGTAGCTCGCCAAGCCGGTCAAAGCCTTTGGACGCCTCACCCGCCGGGATGGTCAAAGTTTCAGAGGCAATACCGGCGGCCCTCAGCGAGCGCTGCATCGCCTCGGCGTAGAGCGGCCCCACGCTGCTATCGGTCAGAATCACCGCACGCCGGCCGCCAAGCCGTTCGGCAATCAGCTTGCCTGCCGTCGCAATCAGCCCCGGACCGATCAGAATATCGTAGGAGCGGTCGCCCGACGCGCCGCCCAGATCGACCCGCAGGCGTTCGACGCCGCTTAGTCCCGGCATGCATAGACCTTCATATAGCCGCCATCCTCCAACGCCCGGATCAACGTGTCGACGCTATCGTCCGGCTCGCCCTCGGTGGTGTCCAGATGCAGATCGGCCAAGGCGTAGTTCGGCCCGCGCTGTTCCATCAAGGCTGCGAGCCGCTCATCGACATTGACGCCTTCCAGCAATGGTCGGTTGGTGCGGCGGGCGACACGGCGCGACAGCACCTCCAGATCGGCGCGCAGCCAGACGGAGATGCCGCGCTCGGCAATCCTCTCTCTCGTCTCCGGATCGTTGAAGGCGCCACCGCCCGCCGCCATCACGTGCGCCGCCTCGTCCTTCAGCAGTCGCGCGATGACGCGGCGCTCGCCATCTCGGAACTGCTCCTCGCCGAATTTCTCGAAGATCTCCGGGATCGTGTATCCCGCCGCCTTCTCGATCTCGGCATCGGCGTCGATAAAGTCCATGCCCAGGCGGTGCGCCAGGCGCTTGCCGATAGTGGTTTTGCCGACGCCCATCATGCCGACCAGCACGATGCTCCGGTCCGGGCGGGCGACGATGGCGGGGTTTGCGGCCTCTGCCGCTGCGGTTGCTCTACTCATGGCGCGATTCCATGGCGCAGGAATACCCCTATCGTCAAGCTATGCTAAGCCTGAGAATCCGCTAAGGTGGCAATCCACCCTGTGAAAAACACTTTCCGATCCATCCACGAAGGATCCATTGCGGATGGGACAAATCATCCTGGGACTACTCGGATTGGCCGTACTCGCCGCGCTTGGCGGTGCGCTTTATATCGCCATGGGCGACGTCCCCCCACCGACCGAAACCATTGAAAAGACGTTGCCGAGTGCCCGTTTTGAGCAGAAATAGCCGTCTCCTTGCGCCATTTCTCGTGGTGGCAGCTCTGGTTTTTTCCAACGGAGCGGCTGCCCAGACGGTTCGCTTCCTCGACACCAACCCGGAGCAGGTTGGGCTGGCACAGCCGTACGAGGCCGGCCTGCCGGACGGGTTGTGGCAGGGCACGACGCCGCAGCGCCTCGCAGCCGCCATCGCCGGCCTGCCGCCGCGGATTTCCAGCCCAGCCCAGCACAGCATGCTCGTCAATTTGCTGCGCGTCGCTGCCGCACCACCGCCCGGCGATTCGGTCACGCCGTCGCTCGCCAGCCTTCGGGTCGCGGCGCTGGCCCGCCTGGGGGCGGAGCAGGACGCGCTCGACCTGGCGGAAAGGGTCGACCAGTCGCTGGCCGATCAACCGCTGTGGGATGCTCAGGCGACTGTCGGACTGCTGCGCAACGATCTGGCCGGCGTCTGCACCTTGACTGCGCAGTCCGGCGAGAACGGCACGTCCGCATTCTGGCAACGCCTACGGGCCTTCTGCCATCTGCTGCGCGGCCAGGAAGAGGAGGCGATGGTCGCGGTGATGCTGGCCGATGAGTTGGGCGCAGATGACCCCACGTTCAACGCCATGTTTCTCGCCCGCCAATTTCCGCAGCGCGCCACGACTTTGTCGGTGACGCCCAGCACCCCGCTGCACGTGGCGATGCTACGGGCGCTGAACGTGCCGATGATCGCGCCAAAATGGCCGGACGCCTCACCGACCCTTGCCGCGGGCATCGCCCGGCTGCCGACCGCCGGCCTGGAATTGCGCACCGCCGCCGCCGAACGTGCGGTCGCCGCGAACGTGTTGCCGGCGGATCTGCTGGTGCAGCTCTATCTGGCGACGGAACTGACCACGCCGCTGGGCGTCGCCTACCGGCAGGCGGCGTTTGCATCCTCCCCGGCCCAACAACTGCCGGCGCTTGACGCCTTCTGGTCTGCGGCTGCCGCGGCTGACCTCTATGCGCAATTGGCCCCATTCACCTTGGCCAATATCGCCGGCCTTGACCGTGCCGCCGTGCCGCCGGACTTCGCTGCCAAGGCATTGCGCGCGGCAGTGATCGCCGGCGATGTCGGCAGTATCGGCGTGTGGCAGGGTGCGCTGAGAGCCGCTGCGTTCCAGCCCGTCGGCACCGATGCCCGCGACGCCTCTTACGCCATCCAAGCATTGGTGGGCGAGGAGGTGCCGCCTCCCCATATTTGGTGGGGAGCCTGGCGCAAGGCCGCAAAACCCAGCAACGCACAAGCGGCTTTGGCCGCAGGGATGCTGCAAGCCCTCGGCTCGCCGGCGCCGGACACAAAACCACCGCAAGCCGACCGCTCCGCCGCCGGCCGGGCGCTGGCGGCCGCGTCAATGGGCGAGGCTGCGCTATTGGCCATCAGCGCCCTTTCCGGCTCACCGCCGCCCAGCGATGGATTGAAGGTTCAGGCGGTCGAGGCACTGGCGCAGGTCGACCCCGCCGGCGCGCGAGCGATCGCCGTGGAACTCGCCCTTGCAGCCGGCATCTGACCCTGCCATCGAGGCATTTCTGGAGGCGATGGCGGCGGAACGCGCGGCTGCGCGCAACACTCTGGAGGCCTATGGTCGCGACCTGCGCGCGGTTGCAAGCTCAATAGCGCCATCCGCGCTGAGCGATGCCGCCGCCGAGGAACTGCGACGGGCGTTGCAGGCGATGGCCGCCGCCGGCCTCGCCAGCAGCACGCAGGCGCGGCGCCTGTCGGCCTTGCGCCAGTTCTATCGCTTTCTGGTCAGCGAGGCGCGTCGTGAGGACGACCCGACCGCGTCGCTCGACTCGCCCCGCGCCGCGCAACCCCTGCCGAAATTCCTCTCACCCGCCGACGTTGACGCTTTGTTGCAGACGGTGCACGCGATGCAAGGACCGGAGGGCCTGCGGCTCGCCGCCATCGTCGAACTGCTCTACGCCACCGGCCTCCGCGTCACTGAGCTGGTCAGCCTGCCCGCCGCCGCCGCTCGCCAGGGCGCGGCCGCCGGCGCCTTGTGGCTGCGCGGCAAGGGCGGGCGTGAGCGGTTGGTCCCGGTCGGCCGCGCCGCCATCGCAGCCCTGGACAAATACCTGGCAGTCCGCGGTGTCTTCGTGACGGCCCCCAGCTTAGGCCACTGGCTATTCCCCTCGCGCAGCACTGAGGGCCACTTGACCCGCCGGCGCATCGGCCAATTGCTGAAAGCGCTGGCGCTGGAGGCCGGCCTCGACCCCGCCAAAGTCTCACCGCACGTACTGCGCCACGCCTTTGCGACGCACCTGCTGGCGCACGGGGCCGATCTGCGGGCGTTGCAGACGATGCTGGGCCATGCCGACATCGGCACGACCCAGATTTACACCCACGTGCTGGAAGAACGCCGCCGCGCGCTGGTGCTGGAACACCACCCGCTGGCGGATTAGCCGCCTCAAGCCGAGCCCAGCAGCGCCTTGCGAAAGACCGTCTTCGTATAGTTCGCATCCAACGAGCGCTTCACGACCGCCGGCGGGCCGTCGTTCACCTTCAGGTGGACGAAGAAGGTCGCGTTGCCGCCCTTCACCATCGCCGCCGCATCGGCGATATCGCCTTCATGCGCAACGGTCCGCACCTGCTTGATGCCGGCGCCTGACGCCATCACCGCCAGGTCGGTGACATGGCCTGTGTGCGAGACCTGATTGCCGGTCTCGCCATAATGGCCGTTGTCGACGCAGATGATGCCGAAGTTCGCCGGGTTCATCACCGCCACGGTCGCCAGCGCCCCGACATTCATCAGCAGTTCGCCGTCGCCGGTGACGCACAAGACCCGCTTGTCCGGCTGCGCCAGCGCCAGGCCGAGGCCCATGGAGACGGCTCCGCCCATCGCGCCGGCCATGGTATAGTAGTTGGCGCCTTCCGCCCCGCAGAGATGCGCGATATCGCGCGCTGTCCCGGCGAGGCCAGTGACGATCAGATACTGGTCGGCATTTTCAATCAGACGCGGGATCGCTTCGCGCCGGTCGAGAACAAAATCGGACATCAAATCACTCCTTACCCAAACTTCTTGGCGCCGAGCAGCTTCTGCCCCAGCAATACGGCCACCGATTCCTGGCTCTGGAAGGCCATGGTCAGGCCGGCGCTCACGGTGGGGATAACGTCGGCGGGGTCCTCTACCTTCAGGCAGACCACGTCGCAGGCCTCCAGCACCGGCTGCACCGACTTGCCCATCGGCATTTGCCAGGGGTTGCCCTCGCCGAAATCGCCGCGCATCGACAGGATCGAGAGAAACGGAAACTTGCCGAGGCGCGGCAGGCTCAGCATGTTGACACAGTTGCCAGCGCCCGACGACTGCATCAGCAACACGTGCTTCTGTCCGCCCAGATGCGCGCCGGCGGCCATCGCCACGCCCTCTTCCTCAGAGGTCAGAGAAATCGAGTGGACATCGGGGTCGGCTAGCGACAGGTTGATCAGCACCTTATGCCCGGCGTCCGGCACATAGGAGAATTGCGTAACGCCCTCGTCTTTCAGCAGTTTGTAGAGGTCGTACGGCCAAGTGGGTTCGCCGGCGGGCGGCGATGGAATGTCGAACGGCATGCAAGCCTCGCAATCGGTATGAAAAGGGCGTCTCTGATGACCGTAATCAAAGCCGCAAGTCGAAACTTTAGCAAGAGGCGCTGCGGATGCTGAAACCGCTTTCCGGAATTCGCGTCGTCGATCTGTCGCGCTTCTATTCCGGCCCGCACGCGACGCTGCTGCTGGCGGGCCTGGGGGCGGAGGTGATCCGCATCGACGACCCGGCCCAGAAGATGGGCCAGGCCAAGGCCCCGCCCTATGCCGGCCCGCACGGTGTCGCGATGGCGGAGCAAACGCCGGACGACCTCTCCATTCACTATCTGAAGCGCAACCGCGGCAAGAAGGCCATCACTCTGAATCTGAAAGCGCCGGAAGGGGTGCGGCTGTTCAAGCAACTGGCGGCCAAGGCCGACGTGGTGTTCGAGAATTTCACCCCCGGCGTCGCTGACCGCCTCGGCATCGGCTACGCGCAACTGGCCCCAGGGTCGCCACGTCTGGTCTATTGCGCGCTCACCGGCTGGGGCTCGACCGGCCCGGACGCCAGCGAGAAATCCTACGACCCCATCGCCCAAGCGGCGGCCGGACTGATGGGAATAACCGGCCATCCAGGCGACCCGCCATTGAAAGCAGGCTCCCCCCTCTCCGATGGAATTGCTGGCGTGCACGCAGCCCTCGGCATCATGGCGGCGCTGATGCAGCGCGGCGTGACGGGCCGCGGCCAGTTCGTCGATGTCTCCATGGTCGATTGCCTGCTATCGCTGGTCATGGATGAGCCGTTGGACCACTACGAATCCCTCGGTCTGTCCCCGCAACAGGGCAACCGCATACCCCGCTTCTCGCCCTTCAACACGTTTCAGGCGGCGGACGGCTGGCTGGTGATCGGCGCGGCGACGCCGGGCCAGTGGCATGCGCTCTGCCAATGCATGGGCGAGCCGGCCCTCGCCGACGACCCCCACTGGTCCGACGTCGGCTGGCGCATCGCCAATGTGGAGGCGGTCGAGGCCAAGGTCAGCGCCTGGGTCGCCCCATTGCCTGCTGCCGACGTGGTTACGCGGTTGAGGACGGCAGGCGGCATCGTCGGGCCGATCAACGGTATTGACGCCCTGAAAGCCTGGCCGCACCTTGCCGCCCGAGAGATGCTGGTGCCGCTCGATCATCCGCTCACCGGGCCGGTGCCGAAGACGGTAGCCGCCAACTTCCCGCTCCGCTTCTCAGGCAGCGCCACCGGCTACCTGTCGCCCGCCCCGTGGCCCGGCCAGGATAACGCCGCGGTCTACGGGGAAATGCTGGGCCTGTCGCAAACCGACCGTGACGCGCTTGCCAAAGCCGGTATTATCTAACTCAACCATTCGCCTTTGCCGAAAAGAGCCCGCCATGACCGAAGTCCTCCAATCCCGCGACGGCGCCGTCGCGACATTGACGCTCAACCGCCCGGAGAGCCTGAATTCGCTCACCAACGGCATGCTGGATACTCTAATCGAGGCGGTGCAACGGCTGGACCAGGACGATAGCGTCGGCTGCGTCGTCCTCACCGGCACGGGGCGGGCGTTTTCCTCCGGCGGTGACGTCAAGAGCATGGCGCAGGGAAGCGAGGCCAGTCAGGGTTTCGACGCCCGCGCCCGCAACCTGCGCCGCCGGATGGAGGTGAGCCGGATGATCCACGAGGCCGCCAAACCCTGGATTGCCGCGGTGCGTGGGCCGTGCGCCGGCGCCGGCCTCTCGCTGGCGCTGGCGTGCGACATGCGGGTGGCGAGCGAGACCGCCCGTTTCATCACCGCGTTCGCCAAGGTCGGTCTTTCCGGCGATTTCGGCGGCAGCTACTTCCTCTCCGGCCTGATCGGCACCGGCCGGGCGCGCGAGTTATACTTCACCGGCGGCGAAATCCGCGCAGAGGAGGCCCTCCGCCTCGGCATCGCCAACCGCCTCGTCGCCGACGACCGGCTGGAGGCGGAAACGACGGAATTTGCCGCCGGGCTCGCGGCCGGCCCGCGCCTGACCATCGCCTACATGAAAAAGAACCTGAACGTCGCGGAACGCGGCGACCTCGCCGCCGCCTTGGACGCGGAGGCCATTCACCACGCCCGCACCGGCCAGACGGAGGATCACGCCGAAGCCGCCAAAGCCTTCGCCGAAAAGCGCAAACCGGTGTTCAAAGGCCGTTGATACAGACGAAATTCCCGCTTTTACCGCCATCCAGCACTTGAGGCGGGACCCATGCCAGAGAGCCAATATTGCGCCCTCAGCCTGAAATTGACCGCTCAGGCATGGCCCTCGGCGCAAGGCCGGAGAGAAGGACGGAATTGGACGAAACGAATGCTAAAAAGGCACGGCGCCGCTCTTGGCAAAGGCGGCCTCACGCGTCTATCACCTAAAGCGACGATCATCGATACCCAAGGACTCGCCCTTTCATGAGCGACGACCCACTCGAACTGGCCGCCACCTTCCCCGCCGCCAGCTATGCCGACTGGCTGGCGGCCGCGGAAAAAGCCCTGAAGCGCAGTGATGTGGAGAAGGCGCTGGCGACCCGCACCTATGAGGGCTTCGCGCTGAAGCCGCTCTATTCCGGCGAGCGCGATGGCGGCACACCGGACCCCGGCGGCCTGCCCGGCGTCGCACCCTTCACGCGCGGCGCGGACGCGGCGGCGCGCACGGTCGGCGGCTGGGATATCCGCCAGACCCTGACCCATCCCGACCTCGCCCACAGCAACGCCGCGATTCGCGAAGATCTGGCGAACGGCGTTCACTCGCTGACGCTGCGGCTCGATCTCGCCGCGCGATCCGGCAATGAGAAAGCCATCGCCGAAGACGGCCTGCCGCTGCACTCCATCGCGGCATGGCAAGAGTTGTTGAAAGGGCTGACTGTAGCCTCGACTCCCTTCGCGCTGGAGCCTGGCGCGTCCTTCCTGCCGGCGGCGGCCATGCTGGCGGCGGCCGGCGGCCCCGCCCCCGGCTCCCGCCTCGGTGCGGACCCGATGGGGGTGCTCGCCGGGCGGGGAACGCTGCCGCAAGGGCTGAAGCAGGCGCTGGCCGACATGGCCGATCTGGCCTGCCACGCTGACCAACGCTGGCCGCACGTCGCCGCCGTCACCGTCGATGCATCGGCCTACGACGCCGCCGGCGCAGCCGAGAGCCAGACGCTCGCCGCCGCCATGGCGACCGGCGTCGCTTATTTGCGCGCGCTGACCGAGGCCGGCCTGAGCATCGACGCCGCCTGCGCCCAGATCGTCTTCCGCCTGCCGCTCGGCCCGGACCAGTTTTTCGCCATCGCCAAACTGCGCGCCGCCCGTAAGCTGTGGTCCCGCATCGCCGAGGTTGCCGGCGCGTCGGAAAACGCCCGCGCCGCCCGCATCGACGCCGTCACCGCCAACCGCAACCTGGCGGAGCGCGATCCCTACACCAACCTGCTGCGCACGACGCTGGCCTGCTTCGCCGCCGCGGTCGGCGGGGCCGACAGCATCACGGTCACCCCCTACGACGCGGTTCTCAGCCCGGTCTCCGACGACTTCGCCCGCCGCATCGCCCGCAACACGCAATTGCTGCTGAAGGACGAGTCCAATCTGCATCGGGTGATGGACCCGGGCGGCGGCGCCTGGTTCCTGGAAGACCTGACCGCGAAACTGGCGCAATCCGCCTGGGCGCTGTTTCAGGAAATCGAGCGTGCCGGTGGCATGGCCGAAGCGCTGGCCAACGGTCTGATCGCCGCCAAGATCGAGGCAACATGGGCGGAGCGGCAGAAGAACCTGGCCCGCCGCCGCGACCCCCTCACCGGCGTCAGCGAGTTCCCGAATATCGCCGAGGACCTGCCGGACGTGCCGGAGCCAGACCTGGCCGCCATCAAGGCCGCGGTCGCGAAAGACCTCGGCTCGCAATCGGCCGACTTGCCAAAGGCCGGCCAGGGAGCACGCACCGCCGCCACCATCGACGCCGCGAAGGACGGCGCGTCGCTCGCCAGCATTCTGTCGGCTTCCGGCGGCTCGCCCACATCGGCCCAGCCACTGCCACGCCGCCGCTTTGGCGAAGCGTTCGAAGCCATGCGCAGCGAAAGCGACAAGCGGGCGAAGCGCGACGGCCAGCGCCCGTCGATCTTCCTCGCCAACTTGGGCCCGCTCGCCAGCTACACGCCCCGCGCCAGCTTCGCCAAGAACGCATTCGAAGCCGGCGGCCTGCAAGCAATAGACAAAGGCGGGTTCGAGGACGCCGACGCCCTCGCCGCCGCCTTCAAGGCCAGCGGCTGCAAGCTCGCGGTGCTCTGCGCCAGCGACCGCCGCTACGCCGACCAGGCGGAGGATATGGCGCGCGCGCTGAAAAGGGCCGGCTGCGCCTGGCTCGCGCTCGCCGGCAACCCGGGCGGCGCGCGCGAGGCCTACGAAGCCGCCGGCGTCGACGAGTTCATCGCCATGGGCGGCGACCTGCTGGCGAGCCTGCGACAGGCATGGAGCGCGTTGGACGGCTAAGCCGCCCTCTCCAGACCATTCGCGATGTCCATCACCTGCTCCAACAACGCGATCCTTTCGGCAGGAGGCAGCTTGTCGTCGCCGCGGATGCTCAGCATGTCGACGCCGACCTCCTGGTACTTCAGGAACCGCTGCCGCACCATGTCCGGCGTGCCAACCGCCTGAAACTGGGTGATCATCGCATCCGGCACCCGCTTCGCCGCTTCCTCGCGCTTGCCCTGCTTCCACAAGGCCTGGATCGCCAACGCATCGTCCTGATAGCCGGCCCGTTGAAACGCCTCGTTGTAGAAATTCGTCTGCGCCGAGCCCATCGCGCCCATCTGGAAGGCCACGCCCATGCGTTTGCTGTCGATCAGCGCCTCGACATTGTCGCCGAAGGTCACGGTCACCGTCGCGCAAATGTCGATGTCCCGCATCGACCGACCCGCGGCCTTGGCGCCCTTGGCGATGAAGTCCAGATGAGCGCCCGGATGATCCGGCGAGAAAGACGTACCCAGCCAGCCATCAGCCGCCTCGCCGGTGTATTCCAGCGATTTCGGCCCCAACGTCGCCAGATAGATCGGGATTGGCGCCGGCGGATGGTCCAGGCGGATCGCCTTGCCCTCGCCACCCGGCCGCGGCAGCACGTGCACCTTGCCGTCGTACTGGATTTTCTCCGCCCGGAACGCCATGCGGCAGATATCGACAGTCTCCCGCAGGCGCGTCAGCGGCCGGCTGAAGTCGACGCCCTGCAGCCCCTCGACCACCTGCGGCCCGCTAACGCCGAGCCCCAACCGGAACCGCCCTTCCGATAAATCCCAAAGCGACAGCGCGGTCATCGCCGTCATGGAAGGCGCACGGGCGCTGATCTGCATGATCGCGGTGCCGATATGGATGCGCTCGGTCTTGGCCGCCATATAGGCGAGCGACGTGCACGCATCGTGCGCCCAAGCCTCCGCCGACCAGACACAGTCCACGCCGAGCCGATCCGCCGCCTGCACATACTCGACCGCACCCGTAATGTCGCGGGCGGAGTGGCTACCGATGCCTACAGAGATTTTCATGATAGGGTCCTTTTTGTACGACACAAGCCGTTGGAAAATGAGCTAATAATGTAAACTACGGCATACATGACAGGGGCAAACCGATTCTATTTGATCGGGATGATCGGCACTCTGGTTTGCGACCCGCACCGTACCCATATAAACCCACCGCACCAGCAAAGGAGTTCGCTATGGGACGTGAAAAAGAAGAGATGCTTGAGCGCGAGGAAGCACAATATTCTGTGGCAAAACGAGATGACCGTACCTGCGCATACTGTGGGTCAGTTATACCATATGGAACTGATAACAGCCTGTTGAAAAAGGCGCACATGCCCGGGTGTCATCCGACGGCGAGCCA
>CAXBDI010000111.1:0-13005 GCA_963974445.1 uncultured Alphaproteobacteria bacterium | reverse complement strand
GAGAATCAGGCCTAGTCCGATTCGTCCAGGACAGACTTCGTCAACGGCCTGATAAAAGCGCGGATCGCCCTCGCAGTACCGATATTCGCGGTAACGGGCCAGAGCATCCTTGTTCATGGCATCGATGTCCAGCGGCGGCTCGACGCTTTCGGAGACCATGATTTGCGCGACGTTCGGCACAGCGGGCGCGTTCTCGAACGGTACTTTCGCGCTGTTAGCCAGCGCTTCAGCCACTTTACGAGCCAATGCAATCGGGGTTTTGCGGTCGGTGATGAAGATGCCGACCTTGTGGGTCAATCCCTGGCCGCCGAGGATCCAGCGCTCGTCGGTCGGGCAAGGCTTCAGCGTCCTGGCCATCGTCTCCAACAGTTTCGGCACGGCCCAAGCCGGTAGCACAAAAGCGGCCTCGTCGCCGCCCCAAAGCAGAGTTTCGAAGCGAAAGATGACATCCTCGCCCTCCCGCGCCGATCCGCCGGCCGCGGCGTACATTGGCTGTTCGCTCCAATCGTTGAGCGTTGTCAGCCACTCGCGCAACATACCGCCCCGCCAGCCTGTCACCTTTTGGCTGAACTCACGCTCCATTGCCAGCGTCACCTTCGCGTCAGCAATTAGTGCTTCGCGAATTTTGGTAAAATTGTTTCCGTCCAGGTAAACATGCGCGACTTTGTTGGCGATCTGGTGTCTGACCCAGCCCGGCTTGGCCCAAACCAAGTCTTCCAGGTCATTGGCAAACCGCGCGTCGTCCGGCATTGAATAGGCAATTCCTAGGGCAGGGTTGTCGTAGAGTGCCTGCTTTTGAGAGAGCCCATACTTGCGCCGTGCGGCAACACTGGGGGAATAGTCGGAACCCGGGGCTGCTGGCAGATTGGGGTTGACCTTGCATCGCTTCCAGGCGTTCGGCACCGGTTTCGGCGGCACGACGCTGGGCGTCTGCAATTGCTGCAGGCGAACCGCCGCGAGCAGGCGCAGGCGCTTCGCCTGGTGATTTCCCCGGCCAGGGTCGGCCTCAACCGCGGCGACGGCGAAACGCAGGAACGGAAGCACCGGCGCCAGGTCGCGCCAGAGAGCGCTTTCGACACTGTTCAGGGTTAGATCGGTTTGGTTTTTATCTTCGGGCGCCGCTGCGGCATTCACAGTCGGATTGTGTGCCAGGGCCAGGATGGCGGCTGCGACCGCATCCGGCTCCTCCGGGCTGTCAAGCCAGAAGAGACAGATCGAGGCGCCGGCCATTACAATGTCGTCTTCGGTGAGTTTCAGCCGCGCATCTTTTGCATAACGAATCGCGAGCGACCGCGGTGCGATCAGGTTTGCGAGACCGGCGCCCCGACGCATCGACAAGTCGTTCGCATCGGTAATCGACGCGTCGAAGTCAACCGCTTCGATCCGAACCAGGATTGCCACGACCATCCCTCCTGTATAGGCGTCAGGCAGCCTTGACGGTATCGACCGGCCCGTCAACAGCCCGAGTTCGGGCTGGCCGTCCCTCAAGGCCCCGCCCCCTCAGTTCACCTGATGCCAAATCGGCTAATCGTTCCGCACACAGGACGTTGTCAGTCTAGGCTTGCAGTAGCGAGGATAATGGCTGCATCCCTTGGAGAAACACAAGCGCGGCGGGCGCCGGCGGAGGCTAGCGGCCCAAGACCGCCATCAGTTCCCGCCATTCCCGCGGGGAAAGACCGCTGTCTCGCTGTTCCACCGTTTCGCCGGCCAGCATGCGCTTCACCACCGACAGGCCAGGAGCCGATAACTCGACCGCACCCATCCGATAATCGGCAAAGGCTTGATAGGCGAGCGGTACCCAGCGTTTGACTATATCCAGCATCGCATCGGCATAGATGCGGATCTCGTATTGCGCGTGGGCATCGGCCCGCAGGCTGAGAAAATGAAACAGGTTGTGCAGGTCGCATTTCCAATACCACTGGGTATAGGTGGAAAGCGGCAGGTTCATCCGCGCCAACTCCCGCGCGAGGCCCTGCCCGGTCGGGTCGTGGTCCGGCGCGCTTTCATCCTCGTTCAGCATCGCCTCGTAGTGGTCGAATGCCTGCGCGGCATCGTTGCGCAGCCAGTCCAGCGCGCGCGCCGCCTCGGCACCCTCCAGCACGTCGCCACGGCCCTGCCGGTTGGACGACGCCTGAGCCGCCAGATGTTCCGGCGCCGGCACATAGAACTCCCGATCCAGCACACTGTAGCGCGCCGAGTACTCGTTGACGTTGGCGGTGCGGTGGCGGATCCATTGGCGGGCAACGAAGATCGGCAGCTTCACGTGGAATTTGATCTCGCACATTTCGAACGGCGTCGAATGGCGGTGCCGCATCAGGTACCGGATCAGCCCAGCGTCCTCACTCACTTTCTTGGTGCCGCGACCGTAGGAGACGCGGGCGGCCTGCACGATGGCGGCGTCGTCGCCCATGTAGTCCACCACGCGAACGAAGCCATGATCCAGCACCGGAACCGCCTGGAACAGGACCTCCTCCAGCGCCGGCACAGTGGCGCGCCGCGTCGCCGCTTGGGCCATCCGCGCCTGATCGAGTTCCTGTTGCTGGTCCGGCGTCAGCGGCATCGGTCTGCATCCTCTTCCATTCTGGGGTTAGAGCGCCTATATCAGGCGTGTCGGGTAGCACCCGACTATGGCGATAAACGGTGCGTGAAATAAGCGTTGCGGACCCGGGGGCAGTACCCGGCGCCTCCACCAACTACCCCAGGTTTCTTGTCGGGACCAGAGGGATGGGGGCGAACTAGGATCGACGTGCGTGGTAAAGACGTATCTTTTGCTCGGCATGGTACCACCGATATCGGGCCAATCTCTATGTGCGAACGACAATGAAATCGCACTCGCTGCTTAAGAACTAGGCAAGCGCGGTTCGGGAGGGCACCGGGCAACAGAAGCCCTCCCACTATCGCTTTCTCCGCCGCCAGGGTATGATATAGATCGACTACCCAGTACCCCATTGCCAAGAGATCGCGAACCCATGCCCGGCCCGCCTGAGCAATACACCCGCGAACATTATGAACGCATGGTGGAACGCGCCCTCAAAAGCGTTGTCCGCGACTCGATTCAGGAGGTCGCGGAGAAGGGCTTTTTAGGCGAGCAGCACTTCTATATTTCCTTCCTGACCAATTATCCGGGCGTCATGATCGCCGACGTTCTGCGGGCCCAATATGCCGACCAGATGACCGTCGTCTTGCAGCACCAGTTCTATAATCTGGAGGTGTCGGACGACCATTTCGAGGTGACGCTCAGCTTCAACAAAAAACTGGAGCGCCTGTCGATTCCCTTCGACGCCCTCGTGAGTTTTGCCGACCCGGCGGTTGGTTTTGGCCTGCAATTTCAACCGCCTGGCACGCGAACAGCGGCCACCGCCGATGACGAAGACGATGACGATCCGACCAGCCCCGGCGACGGCCCCGAAGGCGGCGAGCCTGCCGGCCAGGTCATCAGCCTGGACGCCTTCCGCAAAAAGACCTGACCCTATCCCCGACCCGGCATAGCAACGGAGCGCTCCTCATGGCCGACTTCGCCTATCACCCCATGTTCGATGCGCCGCATGACGATACGCCCTGGCGCAAGCTGGACGGGGACTATGTCGCGGTCGATACTTTCAAAGGGCAGGAGATCGTCACGGTCTCGCCCGACGCCCTGACCGATCTCAGCCGCGAGGCGTTCAAGGACATCAGCTTCTTCCTGCGCCCAGGCCACCTGGCGCAGTTGAGCAGCATCCTCGACGATCCGGAGGCGAGCCAGAACGACCGCTTCGTCGCCCTCGACCTGCTGAAGAACGCCAACATCGCATCCGGCGGCGTGCTGCCGATGTGCCAGGATACCGGCACGGCCATCATCATGGGCAAGAAGGGTGAGCGGGTCTGGACCGGCGGCGGTGACGAGGCGGCCCTCGCCAAGGGCGTGTTCCGCACCTACGACCGGGAAAACCTGCGCTTCTCGCAATTGTCGCCGTTGTCGATGTTCGAGGAGAAGAACACCGGCTCCAACCTGCCCGTGCAACTCGATCTCTACGCCACCGAGGGCAGCGAGTACGAGTTCCTGTTCATCGCCAAAGGTGGCGGATCGGCGAACAAGGCGTTCCTCTACCAGGCCACGCCCTCGCAACTGCATCCGGAGCGTCTCGTAAAATTCCTGGACGAGAAAATCCGCACGCTCGGCACCGCGGCATGTCCGCCATACCATCTGGCCATCGTCATCGGCGGCACTAGCGCCGAAATGAACATGAAGACGGTGAAGCTGGCCTCGACCCGTTATTATGACGGCTTGCCGACGGTGGGTGGACTGCATGGCCAGGCCATCCGCGATGTGGAGATGGAGCAGAAAATCCTGCAACTGACCCAGCAGATGGGCATCGGCGCGCAGTTCGGCGGCAAGTATTTCTGCCACGACGTGCGCGTCATCCGGCTGCCGCGCCATGGCGCCTCCCTGCCGATCGGCCTCGGCGTCTCGTGCTCCGCCGACCGCCAGGCTTTGGGCAAGATCACCCGAGACGGCGTGTTTCTGGAGCAGTTGGAGTATCACCCGGCCCAATACCTGCCGGAGCCTGCCGAGCAGGATATGGGCGGCGATGTCGTCAGCATCGACCTGAACCAGCCGATGCAGAATATCCTGAAGCAACTCTCCGCCCACCCGATCAAGACGCGCCTCGCTCTCTCCGGCTCGCTGGTGGTCGCCCGCGACCTGGCTCATGCCCGCATCCAGCAGGACATGGAAAACGGCAAGCCGATGCCCGACTATTTCAAGAACCACCCGATCTACTACGCCGGCCCGGCGAAAAAGCCAGAGGGTTACGCCTCCGGCTCGTTCGGCCCGACCACCGCCGGCCGCATGGATTCGTTTGTCGACGAGTTCCAGGCCAAGGGCGGCAGCATGGTCATGCTGGCCAAAGGCAACCGGTCGCGCCAGGTGGTGGACGCTTGCAATAAGCACGGCGGCTTCTACCTCGGCTCCATCGGCGGCAGTGCCGCACGCCTCGCCCAGGATCATATCCGCAAGGTCGAATGCATCGATTTCGAGGAATTCGGCATGGAGGCCGTCTGGCGGATCGAGGTCGAGAATTTCCCGGCTTTCATCGTCACCGACGACAAAGGCAACGACTTCTTCGCGACGTAACGTCAGGCAACGCCCGCCTCTCCGGCGGAAATGATACTGTGCCGTTCGCCATGATTGCTGGTATCACCAGCCAATCGCTTTGCGCGACCAAGGAAACGCTCTCAAAATGAATGCCGCTAAGCGGAATGTGCTGATTCTGGCCGCCTGCCAGACACTCTATATGAGCGGCACATCGCTGATGATTACGACCAGTCCGCTGATCGGGCAATTGCTGGCGGACGACAAGGGCATGGCGACGCTGCCGCTGGCCGTACACCACGCGGGCGTCATGGCCGCAACGATGCCGGCCTCGCAGTTGATGCGGGCTATCGGCCGGCGCAACGGCTTCATGTTCGCCACGTTGTTCGGCATGGCTGGCGCCACCATCGCAGGCTTTGCCATCATCAACGCCTGGTTCTGGGTATTCTCCCTCGGCGTTTTCATTGTTGGCTGGTTCAATGGCTTTGCCGTGTTCTACCGGTTTGCCGCCG
The DNA here is from genome assembly GCA_963974445.1 of uncultured Alphaproteobacteria bacterium. Lineage (GTDB taxonomy): Bacteria > Pseudomonadota > Alphaproteobacteria > Bin95 > Bin95 > JACKII01. The sequence goes on along the minus strand of CAXBDI010000111.1, from coordinate 7,422 downwards.
CCGACGCCTCCGCGCCGGAATTCCGGGCGAAGGCGATCAGCTGGGTGCTGACCGGCGGCCTGTTCGCGGCGATATTGGGGCCGGAGCTGGCCAAGTACACCGTCGATCTGCTCTCACCCATCATGTACGCGGGCAGCTATTTCGCGTTAATCGGCCTCTACATCCTGACCATGTTGCTGGTGAGTCAGGTGAAAATCCCGCCGCTGACCGCGGAGGAGAAAGCGACCAGAGGCAGGCCGCTGCTGAAAATTCTGGCGCAACCGAAATGCTTTGTCGCGATTGCAACGGCGGTCGTCGCCTACGGCGTGATGGGTCTGCTGATGACCTCTACGTCGCTGGCGATGATGGCCTCTGGATTTGACTTCAACGCGTCCGCAACCGTGATTCAAATGCACATCGTTGGAATGTTCGCGCCCAGCTTCTTCACCGGCAATCTGATCAGGCGGTTCGGTGTCATGCGCATCGTGCTCGCCGGGATTCTGATCTCCATTGTCTGCGTTACCGTCGATCTGGCCGGCATCCATTTCCTGAATTTCGGCATCGGGCTATTGTTGCTGGGCGTCGGCTGGAACTTCATGTTCATCGGCGCAACCACCATGCTGACCGACACCTACGATATCAGCGAGCGCGCCAAGATTCAGGGGTTCAACGACTTTCTGATTTTCGCGACGATTGCGACCGCCGCAATCTCCTCCGGTAACCTGCTGCACTATTTCGGATGGCGGACCGTCAACTATGGCGTGCTGCCATTTCTCGCCGTCATCTTGTTACTTGTGCTCTGGCTGGCCCGATCTCAGAGGCGGCACACCGCTGCGGCGTAAGGGCGCGTACCTATAAGGCCTAACTTGGCGCGGGCCGTTGTCCTCACTATGGTCCGCGCCGCAGTGGGTGCTGCACGGCGGCTTCGGTTCCGAAGCGTCGCCGGGCGCCCCTATTCCTGTGGGCAATCCGCTCACCCCATTTCACTTGCGTTAACACCAGGGAGCACAGCCGATGTGGTTCGCGTATCTCTTTGTTCTCGCATGCGGTGTGGCCGCGGTGCTGTACGGCATCGTCGCCTCCAAAAAAGTGATATCGGCCAGCGCCGGTAACGCTCGCATGCAAGAAATCGCCGCCGCTATTCAGGAGGGCGCGAGCGCGTACCTGAAGCGCCAATACACCACCATCGCCATCGTCGGTGCGGTGATGTTCGTGGTCATCGTCATCTTCCTCGGCTTTGCCGCGGCCTTCGGCTTCCTGCTGGGTGCGATCCTGTCCGGTGCTGCCGGCTATATCGGCATGCTGGTCTCGGTTCGCGCCAACGTCCGCACCGCCGAGGCCGCACGCACCAGCCTGGCCGCCGGCCTCGACGTTTCGTTCCGCTCCGGCGCGGTAACGGGCATGCTGGTCGCCGGTTTGGCGCTGCTGGGCGTGGTCACCTACTACATGTTGCTGCAAGCGTTCGGATACAGCGGCCGCGAGTTGGTATTCCCGCTGGTCGCCCTGGGCTTTGGCGCTTCGCTGATTTCGATCTTTGCCCGTCTCGGCGGCGGCATCTTCACCAAGGGTGCGGATGTTGGCGCTGACCTGGTCGGCAAGGTCGAGAACGACATCCCGGAAGACGACCCCCGCAACCCGGCGGTGATCGCCGACAACGTTGGCGACAACGTCGGCGACTGCGCCGGCATGGCGGCCGACCTGTTCGAGACCTACGCGGTGACCATGGTCGCCACCATGGTTTTGGGCTCGATCTTCTTCGCGACCGAAGCAGCGCAGCTTTCGGCGGCCATGATGTATCCGCTCGCCATTGGCGGCGTCAGCATCCTGGGCTCGATCGCCGGCACCTATTTCGTGAAGCTGGGTTCGTCCAACAACATCATGGGCGCGCTCTACAAGGGTTTCATCGCCAGCGCGCTCTTCTCGCTGATCGGCATTTTCTTTGTCACCTGGTTCCTGATGGGCTTCGGCGAGACCTACATCGCAAAGGACGGCGAATTCTCCGGCTTCAGCCTGTTCCTCAGCGCCATCGTTGGCGTCGCGGTGACCGGCCTGATCATCTGGGTGACCGAGTACTATACCGGTACCCAATACCGCCCCGTGCGCAGCATCGCCCAAGCCTCGACCACCGGCCACGGCACCAACGTCATCCAGGGGCTGGCGATCTCCATGGAAGCGACCGCCGGTCCGGCGCTCATCATCTGTGGCGCGATCATCGTCTCCTACGCGTTGGCGGGCCTGTTCGGCATTGCCATCGCCACCACGGCGATGCTGTCGCTGGCGGGCATGGTTGTCGCGCTCGACGCCTACGGTCCGGTGACGGACAACGCTGGCGGTATCGCGGAAATGGCGGAGATGGAAGAAAGCGTGCGTGTCACGACCGATGCGCTGGACGCGGTCGGCAACACCACCAAGGCGGTGACCAAGGGCTATGCCATCGGTTCCGCCGGCCTGGGTGCGCTGATTCTGTTCGCTGCCTACTTCTATGACTTGGACTATTTCCTCAGCAATCCAGAGCAGTATCCGTTCTTTAAGGACGTCGTGCTGAACTTTGGCCTGTCCAACCCCTACGTGGTGGTCGGTCTGTTCTTGGGCGGCCTGCTGCCCTACCTGTTCGGCGCCATGAGCATGACCGCGGTCGGCCGTGCCGCTGGCAGCGTCGTCGAGGAAGTGCGCCGCCAGTTCCGCACTATCCCTGGCATTATGGAAGGCACGGCGAAGCCGGAATACGGCGCCTGCGTCGACATGCTGACCAAGGCTGCCATCCGCGAGATGATCATCCCCTCGCTGCTGCCGGTGCTGGCGCCGCTGGTGGTGTTCTTCTCGATCTGGCTGATCGGCGGCAAGTCGGCGGCGTTCTCCGCCCTGGGCGCGCTGCTGATGGGTGTCATCATCACCGGCCTGTTCCTGGCGCTTTCCATGACCGCCGGCGGCGGTGCGTGGGACAACGCCAAGAAGTACATCGAAGACGGCAACCACGGCGGCAAAGGTTCCGAGGCTCACAAGGCCGCGGTGACCGGCGATACCGTCGGCGATCCCTACAAGGATACCGCCGGCCCCGCCGTCAACCCGATGATCAAGATCACCAACATCGTGGCCCTGCTGCTGCTGGCGATGCTGGCGCACTAAACACTCGACGTTCACACGAATGACTTCGGAGGAGCCTCGCGCAAGCGGGGCTCCTCTTTTTTGTCCGCATTTTCGGGGCGTCAAAGCACAAGCGCGCCCGGCGGACCAAAGCCACAGAGCGCGTCAAAACGATTTCAGAGATAAGGGAATTGGTCGGAGCGGCGGGATTCGAACCCACGACCTCTTGTCCCCCAGACAAGCGCGCTACCAAGCTGCGCCACGCTCCGACAAAGGCCGGCACCATAGCTGCGCGGTCGCCCGCTGGCAATCAATCCTTACCGGTCGGCGGCGCTTTTCCCGCTGCCACGACGGCGCACTCCGCCGCCATCGCATCGAGCGTCTCGGCGATGCTTTTCAGTTGCGATACGACTGCAGCAGAAGAGCCGGCTGTTGCTTGCCGATCCAATGGCGACAAAGGCTCCGTCGCACCCGTTTTGCTGGTGCGAGCCGATTGTTGCAAGGGCGTCTCGCGTGCGTCAGCGCCCTCTGCGGACCTGACGCCGCCTTGGGCGCGCAGCACTTTTTGCGCGCCTTTGACGGTATAGCCTTGCTCATGCAGCAGACGCTTGATCCGATGCAGCAACTCGATATCGCGAGGCCGGTAATAGCGTCGGTTGCCGCCGCGTTTCAACGGGCAGAGAGCGGGGAACTTGCCTTCCCAAAACCGCAGCACATGCGCGGCCACGCCAACCTCGGCGGCCGCTTCGCCGATGGTGCGAAACGCATCCGGCCCTTTGGCTCGGACATCGGATTCAGTCATTCGAGATCGTTGTCGTCACCTGTGTTATCGATCCCGTTCATCCGGTCCTTCAACACATGCGACGCCCGGAACACCAGCACGCGCCGCGGTTCGATGCGCGCCGGTTCGCCGGTTTTTGGGTTGCGGCCCCAGCGCTCGCCTTTCTGCCGCACAGAAAAGCTGCCGAAGGACGAGATTTTCACGGTCTCCCCCCGCGAGAGCGCGTCCGAGACCTCCTCCAACACACACTCGACCAACTCGGCAGCATCGACACGAGACAGTCCGATCTCGTGACAGATGGCGTCGCTCAGATCGGCCCGTGTAACTGTTCGATCAGACATTATCCCTCGACTCCCCCGACACATTCAGGGGCTCAACCCTACTGACTAGATTTATGGACAGTCAAGCAGCAAATAGTTGATTACCAGAAGAAATATCGTCAATGCCGATGGTGCCGGCTACCACCGGACGAGGCTTGCACCCCAGGTAAAGCCGCCGCCCATGGCTTCCAAAACCAGCAACTGGCCCCGCTTGATACGCCCGTCGCCGACCGCCGTCGCCAACGCCAACGGCACCGACGCGGCGGACGTGTTGGCGTGGTCGGCAACCGTGCTGATCACCCGCGCCGGGTCCAAATTCAGCTTCCGCGCCGTTGCATCCAGGATGCGCTGGTTCGCCTGATGTGGCACAACCCAATCGACCTGATCCGCGGAAACGTTGTTGGCGGCCAACGCTTCGGTCACCACACCGGCCAGATTGGTGACGGCATGGCGGAACACCTCGCGCCCGGCCATGCGCAGATAGCCGGTGCTGCGGGTCGAGGAGGGCCCGCCGTCGACATAAAGGTAGTCCTTGTACCGACCGTCGGAATGCAGATGCGTAGAAATAATCCCGGGTGCGCTCACCACCGCAGTACCGTCCTGGCGTTGCAGCACCACGGCGCCAGCGCCATCGCCGAACAAGACGCAGGTGGAGCGGTCTTGCCAATCCAGGATGCGGGAGAATGTCTCTGCACCAATCACCAGCGCGGTCTTCGCCTGCCCGGCCTTCAGGAAGTTATCGGCAACCGCCAGCGCGTAGATAAAGCCGGAGCATACCGCCTGCACATCGAAGGCGGCGCCTTGCGTCATGCCCAGGCGGGCCTGCACCTGAGTCGCGGTCGCCGGAAAGGTATGGTCCGGCGTCGCGGTCGCCAACACAATCAGATCGACGGCTTCCGGGCTTATGTCGGCGTTGCGCAACGCTGCCCGCGCCGCGGCGTAGGCCAGATCACTGGTCGTTTCGCCCTCTGCTGCGATGTGCCGGCGCCGGATACCGGTGCGTTCGATGATCCATTCGTCGGTCGTATCGACACTGGCCGCAAGCTCTTTGTTCGAAACGACGCGCTCTGGCAGATAAGAGCCGCAGCCAACGATAACAGAACGGTACGCCATTGCTGATCCTATGCCGACACTGCCTGCGTGGCGGTGTTTGATTCCCAGTTCAACCGTTCGCATTCCCTGCGAATTTCGTCCATGAAGCCCTGCTGCACCATGTCCGCCGCAACGCCGATGGCGTTGGCGAAGCCGAACGCGTCCGAGTTGCCATGGCTTTTCACGACAATCCCGTTCAGGCCCGCAAACACCGCGCCATTGTAGCGGCGCGGATCGACCCTGCTGCGCAATTGCGCCAGGGTTCGCCGCGCAAAGAAATAGCCGATGCGCGCCGTCCACGATGCCTGAAACGCTTCCCGCAGGAAGTGCGTGTACAATTCGGCGGTGCCTTCTGCCATTTTCAACGCAATATTGCCACTGAAGCCATCGGATACAACCACATCGACAGCCCCAGCCGTCACCTCGGTTCCCTCGATGAAGCCGTGGAACTTGAAAGGGAAATCGCCGCTGCGCAGGCGCTGCGCAGCGGCTCGCACCTCGTCGTGTCCCTTCATGTCCTCGACACCGACGTTCAACAATCCGACCGTCGGATTGCGCAGACCCAGCACACTGCGGGCGAACAGCGCGCCCATTACCGCGAACTGCACCAAGTGATCCGCCTGGCAATCGATATTGGCACCGAGGTCCAACATCGCCGTCTCGCCGCGTGCCGTCGGGAAGAACGAGATAATCGCCGGCCGGGCAATGCCAGGCGGCGACCTCAGAATGTAGCGCGAAATCGCCATAAGCGCACCGGTGTTACCGCCGGACACCACAGCCTGAGCCCGGCCGTCACGCACCGCCTGGATCGCCTGCCACATCGAGGATTCGCGGCCCGTGCGCAAGGCAATCGACGGCCGCTCGGCATCGGCGATCTGGCCGGTGGCGTGTTGCACCTCCGCCTTCTCCGCCAACCGCGGCAGTGTTTTCAGCACCGGACGTACATCCGATTCGTCGCCAACAATCAGCCAGCGCATATCCGGGAAACGCTCGGCAGCGGTGTTGGCGCCATGGAGCACGCTGGCTGGCGATTGATCGCCACCCATCGCATCCAGCGCGATCACACCCTTACTGGCCATTTGCTTCCTCAAGCATTGTCGTTCGGCGGCTCACGGCGTCATCCCAGATGATCCGTACCACGCCGCTTTGATAGCGGTTGCACGAGCAGGCGGCAACGGCCTACGGCTTTTGTTGCAGTTTAGCGAGCGACGCGAACGGGTGGGAGAGGTCGTCGCCTTCCTCCTCCGGTGCGTCCAAATCGGCAAGATCGGCACCGGGAGCGCGCGGATGCGGGTCGATGACCAGCGCCAGATGTTGGACGACGAGTTCGCCCAAGTCCACCGTGTCGCCTTCCAGCGGCTCCGGCGTTTCAAGGTCCACCTCGACCTCCGCCTGCGGTTCGGATTCGGCGATCTCGCGGTAGACCTCGTCGATGTCGCCGCTGACCTGGGTTGTGAACGGATCGATGGTCACGACGCACACCTGCTCAATCTCTGTCTGAAACGTTCCAAATACCGTCACCGCACCGCGGCGCTTCGCCACGATCAATTCTGCCCGCAAATTGTGCACCGCGACGACGCCCAGCCGCTCCGCCAGCGCCCGAGCCTCGTCTGCGGTCGCATCGATGCGGTGCGTTGTGCGGTGCCGGTCGATATCGGCAAGCGAGATTGGCCGCGAAAATTCGGTCACTGGGCGCTACTCTCTCTTTGGACCGCCAGCCGCGGCCAGTGCCTCAGCGGGCGCCAGTGCGGTGGGATCGGGGAACAGGTCCCGGCCGGCGGCGATGTCGGCCATAGGCTTGGCTTTCAGATGAACCTCCGCGCTTGCGACAAAGGCAGTCATTGCCCGCAACCTGTCGTCACTCAGATCGGCGACAGTACCATACAAATTGCGCCGCAGTGCACCGCGCAGCATCTCCAGATCGGGCGAATCCAGGCCAGCGTCGTAGGCGGCAAGACGGCCGTAGACCGCACTGGTCATCGTCTTCACGCGTTTGCCGACCGACATGTCGCCGACGCCAATCGCCCGCAATGCCTCGTCGAAGTGGCCGGTCAACGCGTCGAATAGCGCCTGCGCCAGATCGGTGCCGGCTTCGCCGTCTTGCCGCAGCCGCCGAATCACCAGATGAGCATGCAGGATCAAGGCCTCGAAACGTCCGTCGAAACT
>CAXBDI010000110.1:0-13399 GCA_963974445.1 uncultured Alphaproteobacteria bacterium | reverse complement strand
TGGCTCGCCGTCGGATGACACCCGGGCATGTGCGCCTTTTTCAACAGGCTGCTAACGGCCATCCGTTCAAGCGACGGGTGGCCGTTTTTTTCGGCGGAAACGGCCGGCAGAAACGGCGATCAATAGTGCCGACAACATCAGCACGCCGGCCGGCGGGGCGGAGACAGGCGTCCAGGCGCCGCTCGTGGGGACGCTCGTGGAGAATTGCTCGCCGGTCGCCAGGATCAGGACGTTGTCGAGTTTCAGGCGGGCGTTGGCGTGCGGCGCGTCGAAGATGAACGCCAACCCGGTGAATTTCAGGTTGCCGAACCTGCTGTCGTTTACGGTGATTTGCAGCAAGGTCTGCGTCGCCGCATCACCGGGGAAAAACGAAGCGAGCAACTGGTTGTCCAAAAGCACGTCCAGCACCCCGGCGCCATCCAGAAATTCCGCCTCGAATTGAATGGTAAAGACCGTTGCAGGGGTCGATATCAATTCGGCTATGATCGTCACCGGCGATCCAGACGTGAGCAGGGCCTGCCGATTGGAATCGGGGTCGGTTGGGTCGTCAAAGACAATATCGAACGTGCCAGGCCCGATGGTGGTCCAATTCACCTTCCCCGCCTCGAAGTCGCCATTCACGAGAAACCCATCGTTGCTAGGGGTGGGGGGTGTCGGCGGCGCCGGGTCCTGAGCGCCGGTCGACGATGCCGTCCGGCTATCCTGCGTGCCGCCATCGAGCCCACGCTCATAATAGTTGGAATCTGTGCCGAAGCCATTGAGCGGCCTCGTGGAGAGGCCCGGGCCAAGAGTTTGCCCCGGGGCTACTTGGCGAAAATTGCGATTTTGCTGGTTCGGAAAGCGACTGAATGAAAACAGGGGCAAGTTGCCCTGCGTGAAAATCCCCAACCTCATCGGGCCTCCAAAATTGAAGGCCGCATCCGTCTGCTCCAGTTGAGTATCCTCGTGGAAAACAATCATCGAAACCAGTTCGCGGATGTCCTCTTGGAACTCAGGATCGATGCCCTCGAAAAGAATCGGTCCATTACGGGCCCCATCCGAGCCTTCGGGATACACGACAGCGCTCTCACCCTTACGAACATCCAGCGAGCGGCCTTGATTGTCGGTGATCGTCACTATGCCGGACAGGACATAGAGGTGGGTCGTGCCGTCCGCCCGAACCTGCACCGCGAACTCCGTACCGCGGATACCCATCGTTGCGACGCGGGTCTTGACCTTGTAGGCGCTGGATTCCATTACGCCGCTGCGAAACTTCATCAGCCCACGGCTCATGCTCAGGAACAGTTTTCCCTTGCCTGGCGTTGGGTCATACAAGAACTTGTCGATGGTGATTTCCGACCGGGGCCCTATCATAAAATTGGTCTCGTCCGAGAACAAAAGCCGCGTCGCGCTCAATTCGGCGGTTTTGATTTTTTCGGTTTCATGCACCTCGTCCTTTATAACCAATGTGCGAATTGTGGCCTGCAGCGTGGCTTCGACCCGTCGCACAACCGTTGCTGTTGCGCCGACCACGGCGGTTGCCTCGGCCGGCGCTGGAATCAGCAGGCCGCATGCAACAACCAGCAGCAGCAGGCGCAAAAACACCGCAGCAAGGCGCGCACCTTGCAAGCGATTTATCAAAACGGAAAATTCCGCAAACGAATTAGAGGACACTTAAGCCACCTTGCACGGTTATGCTTTATTGCAAATAATTACCAAATGTTGAGACAAAATTCAATGAAATATGACACGTTGATGCAAATTTGCAACTGGAGCGATGATGGCGTTGCGGTCTCGGTTGCCATTCAGGCAAAGAATGTTGGTGGTGCTGATGGGCATCACAGCCCTGGCCATGGCCTTGACCCTGCGGTTGGTGGATTTCGACCTGGTTTCGATCGCCCGCTTTATGGTGTTCGATCAATATCAGAAGTGGGAGCCGCGAACCTATCAACCGGCGCCGGTGCGGGTCGTCAGCATCGATGAGGGATCGCTGGCGCGGGTGGGGCAGTGGCCGTGGCCGAGGCACTATATCGCCCAACTGATCGACAACCTGACAGGCATGGGCGCCGCCTCCATCGCGTTCGATATCCTGTTTGCCGAGCCGGACCGCACGTCGCCCAGGCAAATCCTGTCCGACTGGCCGATGGATGACGAGCGTCGAAAACAGCTCGCGCCGATAATCGAAAGTCTGCCCGACCATGACGCGCTGCTAGCCGACGCCATCGCCAGTTCGCCGACAGTGCTCGGCATGATTCTGCAACCGGGCGAGAGCGAGCCGTTCGTCTCGTTCCGGCGCCGCGCCGGCTTCGCCGGGCACACGGACGTTCTCGAAGGCATTCCGCGCTATGGCATGGCTAGCCGCAACCTGCAAATCCTAGAGGATGCGGCATCCGGTTTGGCCAACTTCGGTTACCCGCCGGAGCGGGACGGGATTGTCCGCCGCATTCCGCTGCTGGGGCAAATTCAGGATATCGTGTTGCCGACGCTCTCGATAGAGGCGCTGCGGGTCGCGCAGAACGCATCGACCATCATCGCCAGGTCGGCAACCGCGGCGGGCGATTTTCAGATGGGCTCGATGCTTGGGCTGCATCTATTGCGGGTCGGGCAGATCGATGTGCCGATGACCGCCGATACGCGCTTCTGGGTGCACTACACCCGGCCGCAACCGGAGCGGGAGGTGCCTGCCTGGAAGATTCTGCTGGAGCCGGAGTCGGTGCAGCGCCTGATCGAGGGCCAGATTGTTCTCGTCGGCGCTACCGCACCCGGCCTGCGCGACCTGAGGGCAACGCCATTAGGCAGCAACGAGCCGGGTATCCTGATCCACGCGCAGGCGCTGGAGCAGATGATCCTCGGTGACTTCCTGATCAGGCCCGGCTGGGCCGATCCGGTTGAGTTTTTGGCCCTGGCCTTTGTCGGCTTGCTGTTCGTCCTGGCTATGCCGTGGCTGGGACCTTCGCTCTGCGCAGTGGTTGGGATCGCGTTCGCCGGCGCTGGCATTGCCGGCTCCTGGTTTGCCTATAGCGAGGCGCAGTTGCTCGTCGACCCGCTGTATTCGATCATTGCGGCCTTCATGGTCTATTTCGTCACCATGGGCACCCAATACTTCCTGACGGAGCGGGAGCGGCAGCGCGTGCGCTCGACCTTCGGCCGGTATCTTTCGCCGGCCCTGGTGCAGCGCATGGCGGATACGGGAGAGGAGCCGCAATTGGGTGGGGAGCAGCGCCAGTTAACGCTGATGTTCTGCGACATCCGCGGCTTCACGCCGATTTCGGAGAGCATGACGCCAACCCAGCTCACCCAGTTCATCAACAAGTTCCTGACGCCGATGACCGACCTCGTGCTTGAGGCCCATGGCACCATCGACAAATACATGGGCGACGCCATCATGGCTTTCTGGAACGCGCCGCTGGATGAGCCTGAACACGCATCCCTGGCGGTCGGCGCGACGCTGCGGATGCGCCATCGATTGGCGGAACTGGAGCCGCAATGGCAGGCCGAAGCGAAGGCGGAGGGCCGCGACCTGCCACCGGTGCGCATCGGCATGGGCGTGAACACCGGCGAGTGCGTTGTCGGCAATGTCGGCTCCGACCAGCGCTTCGACTATTCCTGCCTCGGCGACTCGGTCAACACCGCCTCTCGCCTGGAAGGCCAGTCCAAGACCTACAGTGTCGATCTGGTCGTGGGCGAGGATACCGTCGCACTTGCCCCCGACTTCGCCTACCTGGAACTCGACCTGATCCGGGTCAAGGGCAAGCAGAACGCCGTGCGCATCTTCACCGTGTTTGGCGGGCCGGAGGTTGCAGCATCGCCGGAATACTCGGCCTTCAAGCAGCATCACAATGCCATGCTGGCCGCCTACCGCGCGCAAGACTGGTGCAAAGCGGCAGACCTTATCAAAACCCGCCCGAGTCCGCCGGAAAGCGGCATCCCAGGCGGCCTGGATGGCCTCTACGAGGAATATTCCCTCCGCCTGCGGGAGTTGGCGGCCGAGCCTCCGGGCGCCGATTGGGATGGTGTCTACGAGGCGAAGAGCAAGTGAGTCCGATTGAGAGTTGCCGCCAGAGCGCCGGCCTGTAGCCGCTGTTCGGGATATTTCAACGGCCCCACCGATTCCCCTGCGCACCAAGATCGAGACGACCACTACCAAGCCAAAGGCCACGATAGACACTCTCGACATATGCTGCCCCCTTGTCGATAACCCCCGTCTACTGCCAGGGATCGGGAAATCATACGGGATGCGCGCAAGTTTTCAAAAAGAGTTGGCGCGCCAACTATGACCGCCGCCAGACCGCTGGCGCTGATCCTGTTGCCGTTCTATTGCACGCCAATTCTCTCGTTCCTCTACCGGATGTTGAATGCGTTGATCGCGCCGGACCTGGTAGCGGAGTTCGGCCTGTCGCCGGCCGAATTGGGCGTGATCACCGGGGCGTTCTTCTTCGGTTTCGGCGCTATGCAATTGCCACTGGGCGTACTGCTCGACCGATACGGACCCAGGCCGGTGATCCTGACGCTCTACGCAGTGGCGGGGATCGGCGCGCTGGTCTTTATCTATGCGCCCAGCCCAGCCTGGCTGATTTTCGGGCGCTTTCTGATGGGGCTGGGTGCTGCCGGCAGCATGATGAGCGGCCTGAAGGCGGCCAGGGTCTGGGCTCCGGCAGATAGGCTTCCCTTCGTCTCCGCCAGCCTTTTCGCGATGACCGGCGTCGGCGGCATGCTGGGCACCGCCCCGATGGGGCTGCTGGTGGCCGAGGTCGGCTGGCGCGGCGGCCTCGTCGCCATTCTAGCCTATAGCGCGGTGCTGATGATCCTGATCGCCGCGCTGGTGCCGAGCATTCCGCGGCCAGCCGACGTGCGCTGGAGCACGCAATTCCGCGAACTGGGCAAAGTCCTGCGCTCACCCTTGGTTTGGCTGGTGGCGCCGATGGCCATCGCCAGTGTCGGCGTCAACGGCGCTTATCTGAGCCTGTGGGCACCGATCTGGCTGCGAGATGTGGCCGGGTTCAGCCAGAACGCGCAGGAGTGGGCACTGTTCGCCATGATGGCCGCGACCATGGCGGGCATGCTGACTACCGGCACTCTGACACAAAGGTTAGTGCGTCGCGGCAGAAACGCGATGCCCGTCGTGTTGGGCGGGGTTGCCTTGTCCCTGACCGCACAGACCCTGGCGTTGCTGGAGGCCACTGCGCTCGCATGGGTGATCTGGCCGGTGTTCGCGTTCGGCTCCGCTGCGATCGTCGGCCTGTTCGCGTTGTTGGCGCGCCGTTTCGATCCGGCTGTGGCCGGGCGGGTGAATACGTCGCTGAATAGCCTGATGTTCGCCGGCAGTTTCGCCGCACAATGGGGGGTCGGCCTGATCATCAACCAGTTTCCGCAGACACCCGATGGCCACTACAGCACCGACGCGCACCAGGCCGCTTTGTTGACGATGCTGAGCGTTCAACTGTTGGGCCTGCTGTGGTACCTGCTGCGGCAAAGCAAGATGGACCCATCCAAAGGAAAAATAGCGACATGACCTATACCGCCAAGCCCGTGAGCGACAAACGTATCCGCGAGAGCCTCGGCCGCTATTTCGAAGACTTCGAGATCGGCGCCATCTACGAGCATCGCCCGGGCCGCACCATCACCGAGGCGGATAATGTCTGGTTCACGCTGCTGACGATGAACACCCACCCGCTGCACTTCGACAAGGAATACGCCAAGCATTCCGAGTTCGGCCAGCCGTTGGTCAACAGCGCCTTCACCCTCAGCGTCGTCGTCGGCATGAGCGTCTCCGACACGTCGCAGAAGGCCATCGCTAATCTCGGCTGGACCGACATCAAGCTGACCGGCCCGGTGTTCGTCGGCGACACCATCTACGCCGAATCGGAAGTGCTGGAAAAGCGCGAGAGCAAGAGCCGGCCGAACCAGGGTATCGTCAAGGTGATGACCAAGGGGCTGAAGGCCGACGGCTCTGTCTTCATGAGTTTCGAGCGCTCGTTCCTGGTGCCGTTCCGCGGCCACGGGATCGAGGACAAGGCTGGATATTAGCGAGCTGGTTCCGCTACAGTTGTCGCAAATGAGGTATGGAGGAGATACGCCCCATGAACGACCCCGGCCTGTTATCCAACACAAAGCCGCTGGCCGCCAAGGTCCGCTATGTGAACGCCGAGTGGAAGCAACGCGACGAGATCCCCCGCATCGGCTCCCGCGAAACCCGCCGCGCCAACACCGCGGTGCAAAATATTCTGGTCCACAACGCCCGGCCGGCGCTGGCGGCGGGGCAGACCGATCTGGACCGTTCCGGCTTTACCCTGACGCAACACACCTCCGCGGTGACCGATTTCCGCAACGAGGACGAGGTCGCCAGGCTCTATTATCCAGAGATCGAGCGGCTGGTGGAGCGGGTCACCGGCGCTCACAAAGCCTTTGTGCGCGGACACCTGATCCGGACGGAAACGCCGATCGACTTCAACGACGGCTACGCCCGCTTCGTCCACTGCGACTACAACATCAAGCGCTTGCAGGAGATGTCCGAGGAGGTGCTGGAGCAGCACGGCGTTGAGCCACAGCCGCACTGGAAATACGTCTGGTTCAACACCTGGCAGCCGTTCGACAACCCGGCGATCAACAACCCGCTGGCCTTCATCGACTGGCAGTCGCTGCCGGAAGACGACGTCATCGACTACTACTATACCGGCCGCAACACCGACGCGCTGGTGGCGGCCCCGGTCTACAACCCGAACCACCGCTGGTGCTATTTCCCGAACATGACGCCGGACGAAATCCTGGTGTTCAAGCAGATGGACGGGCGCAAGAACCGCTCCGTCTACTGCCCGCACACCTCGTTCGATATCCCCGATACGCCGGAGGACGCGCCGCCACGGCGCAGCATCGAAGGCCGTCTGCTGGCCGTGTTCGAGGGCGAGTAGAGGAAGCCCTCCCGAGGGTCCCGAGATGAAGACAGCGTTGGCCTGCCGGACCCTGCGCGCGCCGCGCTAGCCTGCCGGTCCAGCCTCTTGCTCCAGCCCTGCTACGACGGGGAAGGCCGCAGGCGCCGCGTCAGGTTGGATACGACATAGATCGCGGCGACGGTAATCGTTGCGGCAATGTCGGACGACCCTTCCGGGTAGAACAACAGCGCGGCCGCGGCAAACAACGGGATGCGCTGCCACGTGATCCGCCCAAAGAAGTACAGCCAGCCCTCGAACGCCGACGCCAGCAGCCAGACGGCAATCACCGCGGTGGTGATATCGTGGACAATATCCACGAAGCTGCCTTGCAGGATCAGTGTCGGGTGCAGCACGAACAGGAAGGGCAGAATGAACAGGATCGCCCCCAGCCGCATCGCCATGACCCCGGTCGCCAGCGCGTTCGACCCGGCGATAGAGGAGGCCGCGACCGCCGCCAGCGCCACTGGCGGCGTGATGTAGGACATCATCCCCCAATACAGAATGAACAGGTGGCTCGCCGTCGGATCGAGGCCGCCCTTGACCAGCGCAGGGGCCAGCACAATCGCCAGGAAGATATAGCACGCCGTCACCGTCATCCCCATGCCGAGCAGGAAGCTGGTGAGCGCTCCCAACCCCAGCAGCAGGTAGATGTTGTCGCCGGCGTACTGCAACAACTCGCGGGAGAACGCGCCGCCAACGCCGGTAAGGGAAAGCGATCCCAACACCATGCCGATGCCGACGATGATGGCGACGATGTTGACGATGGTCTTGGTCGCCTCGACCACCAGCGCCTTCGCCATCATCGGGCCGAAGCGGTTGCGGCGGCGGATCATCGATGTCGCGATCAGCACCGCCGTCGCGTAATACGGCGCATAGGCGTCGATCCGCATCACCACCAGCATGTAAATCAGTACCGCCAGACAGAACAGAAAATGCCAGCCCTGCTTGATCACCGGCCAGATTTTTGGGATTTCCTCCGGCGGCAGACCGCTCAGGTTGTTGCGGGCGGCGTAGGCGTCGGTCTGCAGCAGCAGCGCCAGGTAGAACAGCACTGCCGGCGCCAGGGCGGCAATCATGATGGTGGAGTAGGCGACGTTCAGGAACTCGGCCATGATGAAGGCGACCGCGCCCATCACCGGCGGCATCAACGCACCGCCGGTCGACGCACACGACTCCACCGCCGCCGCGTAAGTCGCTGGATAGCCCGTGCGTTTCATCGTCGGGATGGTGATCTGGCCGGTTGTTACGACGTTGGAGATCACGCTGCCCGACAGTGAACCGAAGAAGCCGCTGGATAGGATTGCGACCTTGGCCGGGCCACCACGGGCCCTGCCCATCAGCGACGTCGCAAACGCCATGAAGAAGTCGCCGCCGCCGGTCACCACCAGCGCCGAGCCGAAGATCAGGAACCCGATCAACAGGCCGCCGGTCACGCGCATCGGCAAGCCGATTATGCTCTCGTTGCCCATGGCGTGCGCGCGCCACAGCTCTTCCAGGCTGATGCTCGGCCCCCAAAGGAAGCCCGGCAACTGTTCTGAATAGAGCGGGAACAGCGCGAACATGGTGCAGATGAGGAACAGCGGCATGCCGCCTGCCCGGCGCACCGCCTCCAGGGAGACCACGACGACGAAGGCGCTGAGCCAGGTCGGAAGTGGCGGCGCGATCAGGTCCCACCCCTCCAGCACGATGCGGCTGCCGTTTGAGGCCAGAAAGAAGCTGGAGGCAACGGTGCCGAAAAACAAAACCCAGTCGAACCAGGGAATGCGCTCGCTTTGCGAGGCTCTGGCTGGGAACGACAGGAACGCCAATGGCAGGAATAGGCCGAGCAGGATGAACAGGTAGGCGGTATCGACCAGCACGATGCCGAACGCATGCAGGTTCCAAATCTGGTTGATGTTGACGAGGATACCGGCGGCGCCGAACGCAAAGGCGACCCAATAGGCGACCCCGGTCAGGCGCTTGTCTGCCGCGACGCCGCCTTCCTTGAATTTCGCCATGACCGCGGTTGCATCGACTCCCGGCGTGGGATCGGGTTGCGCCGGCTCGGCTGCCATATCTCGCACTCCTTCGGGAGGGTCGGTTGGTTTATCCGCGACGCGGCGAGCAGCCTGCCGGGCTTGTTGCCGGCTTGGCCGCTCCTATAGCGGATGACCGGGATCAGAGGTGCTTGGTGCGCCACTCTTCCCAATAGCCCAGCCATGCCTCGTCGGCGTCGACGCTTTTGCCGGCGGCTTTCTGTTCGGCGCGCCAGTCATCGAAGGCGGCAACGGCCTTGTCCCATTCCGCCTGCACCTTCGCCATGCGCGCCAGCCGCGCTTCGTTCCAGGCCTGGTCTTCCTCGGTCCAAACGCCGATTTCCTTCAGCAGACGAACGGCGCCGGCGTGCGTGGCCGCGTCGTACGGCGGGCGGCCGCCCTCGCTCATGGCCCAGCCTGCCGATGCGACGGTCGTCGATTTGTAGTCGTCGAACGTTTCGTGCAGGGCCTTCATCAGGTTATAGACTTCATCGTCCGGCGTGCTGGCGTAGGTCGTCACGATCGGATAGCGGTAGCCCGCCAGCGACTTCGGGTTCTCTTCAGAAAGGCCGGCGCCGGCGGTCGCTTTCACCGGCTTCAGGAAGCCTGCAATCGCCTGGGCCCGCTTCCAGCCTTCCTTGTCATCGGCGGGCATTTCCGGCCAACACAGGCCGCCCGGCGACGCCTCAATCTGGCGGACCTGACCGGAGGTCGGCACATTGCTCATCACATCTATCTGCCCGGCGAGAATGGCCGGCAGTTGTTGGCCCCAGCCACCGAACCACACCGGCTCGACGTCGTCCCGGGTCAAACCGGCGAAGGCGAGGATCGCGTCGTTCTTGACGTTGACCGACGGATTGCCCTTCACATAGCCGATCTTCAGACCTTTGAGGTCGGCCACGGTCCTGACGTTGTGCTCCTCGCAGCGCGTGGTCGCCATGCCGAGCGGCGACGGACGGCCCAGCAGCACGCGGACATCCTGCGGTCCCCATTGCTTGGCGGCAAAGTCGTACGTCGCCTCTGACGAGAAGAACGCCTCGTTGCCGAGGAAGCCGTAGCGCACGCGCCCGGTGACCATCGGCAGCATCCGCCCGATGGAGGTGCCGGACGGCACGATCCGAATGCGCATATCGTAGCGGGTTTGCAGGGCATTGGCGATGCCGGATGCTTCCGTATGGCCGGAACTGCCAAGGTCGTAGGAGCTCCAGACCATGGATCGCGGCAGTTCAGCCGCTAACGCCGGGCCGCCTGTTGCTGCCGTCGTCAATGCAACCGCTGCGGTTATTCGCAACAGGCCAAATGTCCATCTCTTGCTATCGCGCATTTCTTCATCCCATCGTTGTGTTATTGCTACCCTCCATCCGTCCATTGATGCTAGGCGCTTCCTTGCGAGGCTGACAAGCCCCCTCTGAGTTCGGCATTAATCGCGTTATTTCAAAGCCATAGACAATTGGGAGAGGCGTCCGGACCATGACGATAGCGAACGGGAGCGCGGGTGAGTCTTACGAAGAGAGGCTGTTGGCGATAGGCGACTGGGTGTGCGCAACCCCGCTGGAGGGCGACGCGGACCATGCCGCAAGACGCCTTCTGCTGGACACGCTCGCCTGCGCCATCGCCGGAATGCGCAAGGTCGACCTCCGCTATTTGGGCGGGGACGCGTCCGCCAAATCGGGGGCAGCCCATGTCATTCTGGGTGCGCCATCCGGCCTCGGCCCGGCGGAGGCGGCCTATGTCGTGGCGCTGGCTGCGTGCGCAGACGAGGCATGCGAGGGTCTCGCTTTCGCCCATGGCCGGCCAGGCCTGCACGCCGTGGCCGCGGCGGTCGGGGCGGCGCTTCGGGTCGATGCGAGCCTTGGTCAGATGTTGGCGGCAATTGCGGCAGGATTCGAGTTCGGCGGGCGGATGGGCGGCCTGTTCCGGGCGAAACCGGGGGTCCATGTCGACGGAACCTGGGGCCTGGTCGCGGCAACGGTCGCCGCACGCCGTCTTTATGGCCAGGCCGACGGCGCAGCTTTGGCCGCAGCAGCCGCGGCGGCGCTCTGTCAGATGCCGGCCAGCCTGTATCTGCCGGTGAGCCAGGGGGCGGATGTCCGCAACAGCTATTCGGCGCATGCCGCTTCAGCCGGCGTACTGCTGGCCGCATCGCTCGCCACAGGCATGACGACACCGGCAGGCGCCGTCGATGCTGCCGGCGGCTACGCTTTCAACCGGGACGATGCGGCATGGGTCGGTCCGGGCAGGCGCTTGCTGCTGGAAGGCTATCTGAAACCCTATCCCAGCGTCCGGCACACACACTATGGCGTCGAGGCGGCGCGGAGTTGGCGGCGGCAGCATCCGGACACGCCCATCGCCGATGTCTCCGCGGCGCTGGAGATTTATCCGGAGGCCGTCACCTATTGTGGCAACCGTGCGCCGGTATCGCCGATCATGGCGCAGTTTTCGCTGAGCTACACCCTGGCCGCCGCTCTCGCCCACGGCGACCTGACGCCGGCAGCCTATGAGCCGGATGTCTTGCACGATCCGGACATCACGGCGCTGGAGCGGCGGGTTCGCACAGAGCCGGTCGAGGCCCTCGGCCGAGATGGCCAAAGGGCTGCGCGCCTGACTGTGGAAAGCGGCGGCGCGCCGTGGTCGCAGCAAATAGACCGCGTACCGGGCGACGCCGCCCAGCCGCTCACCGATGCGGAGGTCATTGCCAAGGCGCGCCTTTATTGCCGCGGCCGGCTGGATGACGCCCGCGCCGACCGGCTGATCCGCGAAGTGATGCAGGGACCTGCCGGCCGGCCGGTCTCCGACCTGCTCTCGGCCTGAACCTGTCGCCTCAGCGGCTTTGCGCGGCGGTTGAGGCGATGCCGGGATCGACGCAGTCCATTGCCAGGCCCACTGCTTTACTCTGGATTTACCGTGTCGGTAGCCAGCCTAAGCGTCCGTAACGATGCCGGCGAGTATCACGCCGTCGAAATAGCCCTGTCCCCGCAGCCAGCCTCGCTGTGCCCTTGACGTTTGGCGGAAACCTCCATCGATGTGAGCTGTGCGGCACCGACAATGATAGCGAAAGCACAGTCGGCGGCGTCTCGGCCCACACCGATGCGCACAAAACCCTCCCGAGGTGCCAACTTGGTAGCGTCAAACAGATACCAGGCGTCGCCCAGATAGGCTTCGAAGAAACCATGAAAATCGGGCGGATCGAGATCGACGGCGTAACCGGAGACATAGCGTGCGGGAATGCCCATGGCGCGGCAGAAGGCGATGCCGACATGAGCATAGTCGCGACAGACGCCGGCGCACTGCACCAAGGCCTCGGTCGCGTCGGTTCGCGAGTCTGTCGTTCCCGGCTGATAGTCCATGCGCTCGTGGATCCAATCGCAAATAGCCTCTACCCTGCTACCGTCCTGCCCAGTGTTGCCGAATTCGCGTAACGCCCAGCGGTCAAGTCGATCCGACGGGCAGTAACGGCTGGGGTTAAGGAAGGTCAAGGTTTCATCCGGCAGCCCGCCATGGGCCTTCTGCAACAGCTTTTCACGGACATCCATCTGGGGCGAAAGCTCGACGAGCGCCTCGTAGACCAGCCTGAACTGGCCTTCCGGCGCATTGACCCTGAGCAAGCGGTTGTCGCCACGGCGCGCCTTGTTTTTCTCCGCCTCCGCCTCATCCGGTTCGATGCAGAGCGTTTCCTGGACCACGCGTTGGTGATCCGTCCACGCCGCCGCGACGTTGAAGACAAAACTCGTTGGCGCTGCGACATAATAGTCGAGCGCAGCTTTAACGGCGACCTGCACGGCCTTTAATTCCTTGCCTGCGTTGAAACTCGCACCCACTCAAGGGGCAAGTTCGAGAATGCACTCGGCAGATGGTCCTTCCGGGATGCTTTTACATCCACCAGATCCGAGGCGTTATAACCGTGGAGGTGAAGCATTTGTTCCTGCGCGCCAAAAAATGCGACGGCCTGTGCTATCCGAGCGACCTGACCGACGAGGAATGGGCACTGATCGAGCCGCTGATCCCGCCGGGCAAGCCCGACGACATCGCGCAGATGGCCCTGTTCCTGGCGAGCGACCGGTCGAGCTTTGTCAATGGACAAGCGATTGTGGTGGACGGTGCGGCGGCCAGCGGCGTGATGTGGGCGGACCAGACGCCGGCCTATAAGACGTATCGGCCGATCAAGGTTTATAATCCGGATCGGGGGTGAGCGGGAGTATGCTCAGAATGTGTCGGGCCATTTCCTGGCGCCATGCAGAACTGCCAGGACGGCGACTTCATCTGCAATAGGGTCGTAGCGGTATGCTACGAGGTGCCTTGTGCCTGTCACGACAAGTTCGCGCGAACCCTTGACCCTGCCTGGACGGCCGCTGTAGGGAAAACGGGCCAGGTTAGCGGCGGCGCTCTGGATCCACCGCAACGTCTCCGCTGCGGCTCGTGGGTTGTAACTGCTCAGCCCCCTGTCAAATCGTCTGCAGCATGGGCTTGCCTTTGAGG
>CAXBDI010000109.1:0-13509 GCA_963974445.1 uncultured Alphaproteobacteria bacterium | reverse complement strand
TTTCAACCGCGATGTACCCCAATCAGCAATGTGGGCTGCTCGCACCGCTTACGCAGAAGGAGATAACGAATAGCACAACGCCTTAAGACTGAAAATTCAGTCCGTGCTTTTCGGGCTCTCACGGCGTGCCGCGTCATGCGACGGATTGAGGCGATCGGGAGCCACGCATCAGAGGAGGCGATGCCATCAACGCGATCCTCTGCGCCGCCGGCAGTCAGATCTCTTCCGGCAGGTTGGAGATGCAAGTACTGTGACATGGCACCACCGATTTCTGTTTCACAACAGACGGACACCAAATCCATCGACGGCGCTGCACCTCGCCCCGGAATCCAACCCGCAGGCTGGTGTGACCCGAAAGCTGCGCGTAGATCATCGTAGCTCGGACCGGCGCGCGCCGCTCTAACCCTTCTTCGCCAGAAATACGTGCTCCGGCCCGGGGAAGCGCCTGGCGCGGACGTCGTCCGCATAGGCCTGCACCGCCTCGCCGATGGCCTGGCCAATGGCCGCGTATGGCTTGGCGAATTTCGGGCGGAAGTCCTGGAACACGCCCAGGATATCGTCCACCACCAGAATCTGACCGTCGCACGCCACAGATGCGCCGATGCCGATGGTCGGGATCGGGATCGCGGCGGTGATCTCCCGCGAGATATCTTCAGCGGTCTTCTCGATCACCACGCTGAACGCGCCGGCGTCCGCCACCGCCCGTGCGTCCGCCATGATCTGGGCGCGGGAGGCATCGTCGCGGCCCTGCACCTTGTAACCGCCGAGGGTGTTCACCGCCTGCGGCCTGAGGCCGATATGCGCCATCACCGGAATTCCGCGCTCGGTCAGGAAGCGGATGGTCGGCGCCATGGTCTCGCCCCCCTCCAGCTTCACCGCGGCGCAGCCGGTCTCGACCATCACGCGGGAGGCGCTGGCGAACGCCTGCTCTGGGCTGGCCTCATAACTGCCGAACGGCAAATCGACGACGACGCAGGCTTGGTTGGCGCCACGCATCGTCGCCTGGCCATGGGCGATCATCATGTCGAGCGTAACGCCCAGGGTCGACGGCAGCCCGTAGACCACCATGCCGAGCGAGTCGCCGACCAGGATCAGGTCGCAGCATTGGTCGACGAGGCGGGCAATCGGCGTGGTGTATGCGGTCAGGCAGACAATCGGCTCCCCGCCCTTGCGGGCTCGGATCGCAGACGGCGTAACGGCGGGCGGTGCCATAGGGACATCCCATTATGTGTCAGGTGAGGAGCCGGAAACCAAGCGCGCAGCGCGCGTCGCTGCAAGCGAAATTTCGGCAGACCTGCTATGCGGAGGCTTTGCCCTCAATCACCAACTCGCCGGGCGTCCAGACCTTCTTGCGGCGCGCGGTGCGTTCGTCTGCCGACTCGTCCTCATAGAAGCGATGTTCCGCCTCGCCGAAGCGCTCGCCCCGTCCCTCCGTCAGGTTGGCGTTCATAATGCCCCAGGTGCGCTCGCCGATCTGTTGCACCGCTCCGATATAGTTGCCGCACGATTTACAGATGAGAAAATCGATGGTCTTCAGACCAAAGCGGTAGCGGTTCAGCAAACTTTCGTCGCGCACCCGCACCTCCAGATGTCCCGCCGGATCGCTGAGCGAGCGCATGTTGTGGCTGCGGCAGAAGCTGCACTGACAGGCGCGCAGCCACATATCGCCTGGCTGTTGGTCCGTGGTCAAAGTCGACTGCAGATTGCCGCAATGGCAGGAGGCATGAATGTGTGTCGTCATCGGGTCGGACTCGGGTGCTGAACGGGATGGCGCCTTCGCCCTAAACGTGGAAGCTCTCGCCGCAACCGCAGCGGCCTTTTTCGTTCGGGTTAACGAAGGTAAAGCCGCTGGTAAAGCGGTCTTCCTTGTAATCGACTTCGGAGCCGAGGATGAACATCACGGCGGTGGGGTCGATGAACAGGCGCACGCCCTTCTGCTCGACCACCTCTTCGAACCGCTTCGGCTCGTCGGCATATTCCACCGAATAGCTCATACCAGAGCAGCCGCGCGTTTTCACGCCGATGCGCAGGCCCTGCACGGGGTCCTGGCTCTTGGCGATCAGGGTTTTGACGCGCTCTGCGGCGGCGTCGGTCAGGGTGACGACGGGGGGACGGTCCATAGCAGTCAGTCTCCTCAAATCTTTCTTAAAAGCCCAACGCCAGGCGGGCGTCTTCGCTCATCATATCCGGTGTCCATGGCGGATCGAAGCTCAACGTCACCTCGATCTCGCCAATCCCCGGCACGGAATCCAAAGCTTCGGCCACCATCACCGGCATCTCCCCCGCAACGGGGCAACCGGGCGCGGTCAAGGTCATGACGACGCGAGCCGAGCCGTCCTTGTGGATGTCCAACTCGTAGATAAGGCCGAGGTCGTAGATATTCACGGGAATTTCCGGGTCGTACACCGTGCGGATCGCGGCAATCGCCTCCTCGCCGGATGCAATGGCCTGGCCTTCCGGCAGCGGCTCGCCCCGGCGGGCACAGATCGACTCCAGCTCCTCCATGGAGGGTTGGCCGAGACCGAAATCATCATCGGGATAGCCGAAGGGAGAGTTCATTTTACCAACTTCTCCAAGACGTTAAGCGAAAATCGTACGGACGTCGTCGAGGGCCCGAACCAGCCGGTCCACCTCGGCGCGCGTGTTGTATAGGCCAAAGCTGGCCCGCGCCGTCGACGCGACGCCCAGGCGATCCATCAACGGCTGCGCGCAATGGTGCCCGACGCGCACCGCAATGCCGGCCCGGTCGATAATCGTGCCGACATCGTGTGCGTGCGCGCCCTTCCAGGTGAAGGAGACGATGCTGGCCTTGCCCGGCGCGGTGCCGTGCAGGGTCACCTCCTTGATCTGGCCCAACTGCTCCGTCGCATAGGTCATCAGGTCGTGCTCGTGCGCGGCGATGGCGTCGAGGCCGATGCCAGTCACATAGTCGATGGCGGTGCCGAGGGCGATGGCCTCGACAATCGGCGGCGTGCCGGCCTCGAAGCGGTGCGGCGGCTCTTTGTAAGTGCTCTCGGTGATCGAAACGAAATCGATCATCTCGCCACCGCCCTGGTAGGGCGGCATCGCTTCCAGCAGTTCCGGCTTGCCATAGAGGATGCCGATGCCGTTCGGGCCATAGACCTTGTGGCCGGAGAAGACGAAGAAATCGCAGTCCATCGCCGGCAGGTCCAGCGCAATGTGCGGCGTTGCCTGGCAGCCATCCACCACCACCTTGGCACCGACCGCGTGCGCCGCCGGGATCATCTCCGCCAACGGCGTGACGGTGCCAAGCGCGTTGGAAACCTGGGTGATGGCCACGATCTTGGTCCGCGGATTCAGCAGCTTGAAGTACGCCTCCAGGTCGATCTGGCCATCGTCCAGGATCGGGATCGCCCGGATTTTCGCGCCGGTCGCCTGCGCCACCAACTGCCAGGGCACGATGTTGGAGTGGTGCTCCAACTCCGAAATCAGGATCTCGTCGCCGGCTTTCAGTGTGCTGCGCGCATAGGATTGCGCGACGAGGTTCAGGCCCTCGGTTGCGCCTTTGGTGAAGATCAGGTTGTCCGAATCCTTCACCTTCAGGAAGCGAGCCACGGTCTCGCGCGCCGCCTCGAACCGGTCGGTGCAGCGTTGGCTCAGATAGTGGATGCCGCGGTGCACGTTGGAATAGTCGTTCTCATAGACGTCGCGGATGGTGTCGACCACCTGCCGCGGCGTCTGCGAGGAGGCCGCCGTGTCGAGAAATACCAGTGGCTTGCCATAGACCTCGCGGCTGAGGATCGGGAAGTCGGCGCGGATGGCCTCCACGTCGAAATTGGGCCGCGTCAGAGTGGCTGCGGGCGCGTTCATCGGGCCAAATGCTCCTGAACCAGGGCGAGCGCCGCCGCACGGGCGGGCTCGAAGGGAATGGCGTCAATCGTCTCCGCCAGAAAAGCTTCGACCAGCAGGCGGCGGGCCGCGTCGGCGGGAATGCCGCGGCTTTGCAGGTAGAATAGCTGATTGTCATCCAGATCGCCGGCGGTCGCGCCGTGCGAGCACTTCACGTCGTCGGCGTAGATTTCCAGCATCGGCTTCGAGTCGATCTCCGCATGATCGCTCAGCATCAAGGCGCGATTGAGCTGGTGACCGTCGGTGCGCTGCGCGTCCTCTGCCACCACGATATGACCCTGGAACACGCCGCGGCCATGATCGTCGAGCACGCCCTTGTAGACCTGGCGGCTGGTGGTGTCGGCGACGGCGTGCACAATCTTGGAGGTGTGATCCAGGTGTTGCTTGCCGCGCGCAGAATAAGCGCCGTCCAGGTCGCAGTGCGCCCCTTCGCCCTGCAATCGCACCGTAATGCGGTTTCGGGCGAGCCCGCCGCCGGTGCTGACCACATGGCTGAGATATTGAGCCTTCGCCGCGATTTCGACCACGTGATGCCAGACGTGGCTGGCGTTGGCCGCCTCGTCCTGCAACTTGATGTGGACTAGTTCGCTGCTCTCAGCCAGAGCGATTTGCGTGCTGCCGTTAGAGAGCGTCGCCTCGCCCTCGCCAATTGCCATGTGCCGCTCGACGACTACCGCCTTGGCGCCTGGCGCAACGTCGATGCGATTGCGGGTGTGCGCCATTTGGGCACTGCTGCCCGGCACCGAGATATAGAGCAGTTCCAGCGGCTGCGGCTCGCCTGCCAGCGTTAACACCGCGCCATCCGCAGCCATTGCGACTGCCAGAGCCAGCATCGGGTCGTCCGCTGCCTCTGCGCCCAGCGCTATTTGCGCCTGATCGCCCGCATCGCGCAGCGCGGTGAAGCCGGCGGCGCTCGCGTCCGACAGGCTCTCGACATAACGTCCGTTGACGAACACCACC
Organism: uncultured Alphaproteobacteria bacterium; assembly: GCA_963974445.1. Classification (GTDB taxonomy): domain Bacteria; phylum Pseudomonadota; class Alphaproteobacteria; order Bin95; family Bin95; genus JACKII01. The sequence goes on along the minus strand of CAXBDI010000109.1, from coordinate 8,679 downwards.
CGCGCGGCGCCTTCGAAGCGTGCCGGCAGGTCGTCAGACAGATCGAAATTGGCTGGGGCGGGTTGGAAGCCGCTGCGCGCCAGGTGCACCAGACTGGTGTATTTCCAGGCCTCGATCTTGTGATGCGGCAGGCCGGTCGCGGCGAAATGATCGAATGCAGCCTGGCGCGCGGCATTGCCGGACGCGTCAAACGCCTCGCGGAACGCCTCAACGCCGAATTTGCGGGCGGGTGCGGCCATCTAAGCGGCCTCCCCGATCACATCGGCATAACCTTCCGCCTCCAGGCGATGCGCCAGGTCCTTATCGCCGGTCTTGATGATCCGGCCATCGGCCAGCACGTGCACCACGTCCGGCACGATATAGTCGAGCAGCCGCTGATAGTGGGTGATCACCAGCATGGAGCGCTTCGGCGAGCGCAGCGCGTTCACGCCCTCAGCGACAATCTTCAGTGCGTCGATGTCCAGGCCGGAGTCGGTCTCGTCGAGCACAGCGAATTGCGGCTCCAGCATGGCCATTTGCAGCATCTCGTTGCGCTTTTTCTCGCCGCCGGAAAAGCCGACATTGACGGCGCGCTTCAGCACATCGTCCGACATGCCCAACTCTTTGATCTTGGCCCGTGCTGCCTTCACGAACGCCATGCCGTCCATCTCGTCCTCGCCGCGGGCGCGGCGGATCGCGTTGACGGCGGTGCGCAGAAAGGTCGTGCCGGTGACGCCGGGGATTTCCACCGGGTACTGAAACGCCAGGAACATGCCGACCGCCGCCCGCTCGTCGGGGCTCAGTTCCAGCAGGTCCTGACCGTTAAAGGTAACCGAGCCTTGCGTCACCTCATAACCGTCACGGCCAGCCAACACATAGGAGAGCGTGCTTTTGCCGGAGCCGTTCGGCCCCATGATCGCATGCACCTCCCCCGGTGGGATGTACAGGTCGATACCCTTGAGGATTTCCTTGCCGTCGATTGAGGCGTGGAGATTGGTGATTTTTAGCATTTCTGTACAACCTTGAACCGTAAAACACCGTCGTCATTGCGAGGAGCCGTAGGCGACGCGGCAATCCATCGACGGCCAATCCAGTATCCAGCGCCGATGGGTTGCTTCGCCCGCTTCGCGGACTCGCAATGACGCCGGGAGAGAGAAGCAACAGGCGCCATCACCCGACACTCCCCTCCAGAGAAATACTAACCAGCTTCTGCGCCTCCACGGCGAATTCCATTGGCAGTTGTTGCAGCACCTCGCGGCAGAAGCCGTTGACGATCAGCGCAACCGCCTCTTCCTCTTCGATGCCGCGGGACTGGCAATAGAACAGCTGGTCCTCGGAGATTTTCGAGGTCGTCGCCTCGTGCTCGACCCGCGCGGTGCGGTTCTGCGATTCGATATAGGGGAAGGTGTGGGCGCCGCAGCGGTCGCCGATCAGCAGCGAGTCGCACTGGGTATAGTTCCGCGCGCCATCCGCCTTCGGCGTCATCCGCACCAATCCGCGATAGGTGTTGTGCGCATGGCCGGCCGAAATGCCCTTGGAAATGATCCGCGACGTCGAGCCCTTGCCGCGGTGAATCATCTTCGTGCCGGTATCGGCCTGCTGATAATTGTTGGTGATGGCGATGGAGTAGAACTCGCCGACGGTATCCTCGCCCTGAAGGATACAGGACGGATATTTCCACGTCGCCGCCGAGCCGGTCTCGACCTGGGTCCAGGAGATCTTCGAGCGGTCGCCCTTACAGATGCCGCGCTTGGTGACGAAGTTAAAGATGCCGCCCTTGCCGTTCTCGTCGCCCGGATACCAGTTCTGAACGGTGGAGTATTTGATCTCCGCATCCTCCAGCGCCACCAGTTCGACGACTGCGGCGTGGAGCTGGTTCTCGTCGCGCATCGGCGCGGTGCAGCCTTCCAGATACGACACATAAGAGCCAGCGTCGGCGATGATCAGGGTGCGCTCGAACTGGCCGGTGTTCATGGCGTTGATGCGGAAATAGGTCGACAACTCCATCGGGCAGCGCACGCCCGGCGGGATGTAGACGAAGCTGCCGTCGGTAAAGACCGCGCAGTTCAGTGTCGCAAAGAAATTGTCGGTGTAAGGCACCACCGTGCCCAGATACTTCTTCACCAATTCCGGATGTTTCTGGATCGCCTCGGAGATCGGGCAGAAAATCACGCCCGCCTCGTTCAGCTTCTTCTTGAACGTCGTCGCGACCGAGACGCTGTCGAACACCGCGTCGACCGCCACATTGGTGACGCCGGCCAGCATCTCCTGCTCACGCAGAGGAATGCCGAGTTTCTCGTAGGTGCGCAGCAGTTCCGGGTCGACCTCGTCCAGGCTCTGCGGCCCGTCCGCCTGGCTTTTCGGCGCAGCGTAGTAGTAGACGTCCTGGTAATCGATCTCCGGCAGATCGAGCTTCTGCCAGGTCGGCATCTCCATATCCAGCCAATAGCGATACGCCTTCAGCCGCCATTCCAGCATCCACTCCGGCTCGTTCTTCTTGGCCGAGATGAAGCGGATGACGTCTTCGGAGAGGCCCTTTGGGGCCATGTCCATTTCAATGTCGGTGCTGAAGCCGTGCTTATAGCCCTCGCCGGCCAGCGACTCGATCTGTTGAATGGTTTCTGTGGTGGCGCTCATGAGTGAGCCTCCAGTTTTGCGGATGGCAGAGACTTTTCAGCCTCGATGCCGAAATGGATGATTGGGTGCAGCAGGTCGGCCAACGTGACACTGTCGAGCGCGGTGCGGATCGCCGTGTTCACCTGTTCCCAGCCGCCAGCCAGCAGGCAAAGCGATTCCACCGCGCAGTTGTCGGTCGCCCCTTCGACACAGGCCGCCACCGCCAGCGGTCCTTCGAACGCCACGACCAACTCGCGCACCGTCACCGTCTCCGGCGCGCGCGCCAAGTGATAGCCGCCCCTGGCGCCACGGTGCGAGGTGACAATGCCGGCTGCCGCCAAAGTCTTCAGGACCTGGCTAACGGTCGAACCCGCCAGCCCGGTGGCATCGGCGATTTCCGGAGCCGACAACGTCCGGCCATGCTGCCCGGCCAATTGGCCAAGCACCACGACGCCGTAGTCAGTCATCTTTCCCAGACGGAACATACGATTCCGATCTTTCAATGCGTAGTTATTTAGTACGTTTTAAATGGAGCAATATGGTCCAGATTGCAACCCCATTGCGGCTGCGTCAGAAAATCAGGCGTTGCGCCTTGCGTTTCGCCCGGGACGCTGGCATAGGAAATGGCCTCTGACGAGCCAATTGGGGTGTAGCCAAGCGGTAAGGCAGCGGCTTTTGGTGCCGCCATGCGCTGGTTCGAATCCAGCCACCCCAGCCAGTCTCGTTCAGCAGTGCCGCGATGCGAGACCTTGATCCTGGCTCCACTCGGCAACCGGTGCCCGTTGGCTTGCGGGAAATCCGCTGTGCAGCAGTCTGACACTCATAACAGGAAGGACCCGCGGCCATGCCCGCTTCCGAGAAATACGCCCTGATTACCGGCGCTGGCTCCGGCATCGGCCGTTACAGTGCCTTGGCGCTGCTGAAAGACGGCTGGCATGTTGCCCTCTGCGGGCGGCGGGTGGATGCGTTGGACGAGACAGTGGCGCTGGCGGGCTCCGACGGCGCGCGTGCGCTTGCCATCCCCAGCGATGTCTCGACACCCGATGGGGTCGCCAAGCTGTTCCATGCCTATAGGGCGCAATGGTCCCGGCTCGACATGCTGTTCAACAATGCCGGCACTGGAACGCCGCCCGTGCCCATGGAGGAGTTGACCCTCGAACAGTGGCAGGGTGTGGTAAACCTCAATCTGACCGCACCGTTTCTGTGCACGCAGGAGGCGATCCGGATCATGAAGGCGCAGAGCCCGAAGGGTGGGCGGATCATCAACAACGGCTCGATCTCCGCCCACACGCCGCGCCCATTCTCCGCACCTTACACCTCGACCAAGCATGCGATCACCGGCTTGACCAAGTCGATGGCTCTCGACGGACGAGCCCATGACATCGTTGCCTGTCAGATCGACATCGGCAACGCTGAGACGCCGATGACCCAGCGGATGAAAAAAGGCGTGTTGCAGCCAAGCGGCGCGTCGATGATCGAGCCGGTAATGGATGTGCAGAACGTGGCCGACACCATCCTGCTGATGGCGAACATGTCTCTGGACGCCAACATTCAAACGGTAACGGTCATGGCATCGAAAATGCCGTTCGTCGGCCGCGGATAGAAAAAGGGCGGTCAACCGGCCCACAGTGGAACCGATTGACCGCCCAGACGCCCGAAGCGTCAGCCGGCTCTTTTAGAGCTGGCCGAGCACATGCTGTGCGCTGGAAACCTCGAACGCGCCCGGGGCTTCGACGTTCAACTGGGTGATCTTGCCGTCTTCAACCACCATTGCAAAGCGCTGACAGCGTTGCCCGAGGCCGCCGCCCGAGGCGTCCAATTCCAGGCCAAGCGCTTTCGCCAACTCGCCATTGCCATCGGACAGCATGTCGATCTTGCCTTCCGCGTGAGCCGACTTGCCCCACGCGTCCATGACGAACGCGTCGTTGACAGCGATACAGGCGATCTGATCGACGCCCTTGCCCTTGATCGCGCCGGCCTGCTCGACAAAGCCTGGCAGGTGTTTGGCGGAACAGGTGGGGGTAAAGGCGCCCGGCACCGCAAACAACACGGTTTTCTTACCGGCAAAATACTCATCGGTGCTCATCGCGGCCGGACGGCCATCGTCGCCCATTTTCCGAATGGTCGCGCTCGGCACTTTATCGCCGACTTTCACTGATGCCATGGTACGTCTCCTGGTAAAGGTCGAAGGGAAATCCATCCGCAAGATGTAGGGCGGGGCCGGCCTTTGTGAAAGGGGCATTTGCCGGAGCTTCGGATTGTTTCGCGATCCAACCTATCGATTAGCCGACGCACTGCCAGTGGCGTTGACACTAACGCCATAGGGCCGATCGGACCGAATGGTATGGCTAACCTCAGGTTGATGGAGGTGACGCATTATTCGTCGAAATTTAGTTGGAAAATACACAAAATAAATATAAAAATCTCGAACAATTAAAATTGAAACATCTCGAATTTAGCAAATAAAACTTACCAGAACCACAGACCACCCTTTAACATTTCTTGAGTATACCGCCCTCTTCAACACGGATGCCCCCGGCGTTGAAAAAGGTGAGTATGATGTTTCATTTGATCTTCCAGAACTGGCTCGACGCGAACCTCTTCACGGCGAATCCAAGCAGCGGCCTCCGTATTGCGGCTGCTGAAGCACTCGACGGCGGCGAAGTCCCCGGCGAGGTCCGTGGCGGACCGGAAAACGATGTGCTGGTCAGCTTCAGCGACGTCAGCTATTTGGCCGGCGGTGGCGGCGATGATTGGCTGTTTACCGGTGCAGGCAACGATTGGCTCAACGGCGGCAGCGGCAATGACAGGCTGACAGCCGGCGCTGGCGACGATGTGCTGATCGGTGGCGAAGGCGACGACCGCCTGCTCGGTGGCGCCGGCAACGACATTCTTTACGGCGGCGAGGGCTCCGATTGGCTCAACGGCGGCAGCGGCCTCGATATCGCCGTGATGTCCGGGCAGATGGCGGACTTCACGATCGACCTCATGTATAGCTATGCGACCGTCGGTAAGGGCGACGATTTGGACACACTGGTGCGGGTCGAATACGTCAAGTTCGATGACGGTTATCTCAACCTGGCGGCGGCCTTCGGCCTGAAGGTCGATCCGATTGCGCAGGATGATCGGGTGACGGTCGATGAAGATTTCTTGGTCGAGGTGAATGTCGTCGCGAACGATTTGGATAACTCCGATCTGACCGTTGTCACCGCGAGCGGCGCCACCCGCGGTGACGTCTTCATCGTCAATGACGGCACAGTCCTCTATCGCCCGGTCGCCGACTTCTTCGGCGAGGACCAGTTCACCTATTCCGTGGTCGATACCGACGGCAATACTGCCCAGGCCACGGTGTACGTCGTGGTCGAGGCGCAGAACGACCCGGCAGTGGCCAACCAGGATATTTTCGTCGTCGATGCCGGCGCAACCAGCGTCGAAGGCCAATTGCTGGAGAACGACTCCGATCCGGATGGCGACGCACTTTCGGTTTTGGCCGATAGCGGTCTGACCAGTTCTGGCGCAACATACACCATTCAAACCGATGGTACTTTCAGCTATGAGGCTGCTCCCGGCTTCATCGGAACGGATCGCCTGACCTATACCTTGGTCGATGCAGCCGGGGCGGAGACAGCCGGCGATATTGCCGTCACGGTGGTCGAGGCTGTGCCGCCGGATGACACTCCGGACCCGGACATCGGTATCCGCGCCTTGGCAGCCCAATACGACGGGCCGCCAGAACGGCCCGCCGGCAGCGGCCGCGAGTTTTGGGTCGGCGAAGGCGAGGCTTACGCCAGCCTGCGTGAGGTTTCGCAAGTCACCGGCGAGGGCGATACCGTCTATGTAAAGGCCGGTGTTTACGTCAACGACTGGGCCACGTTCAGAACGGGCATCAACATTATCGGCGTCGGAGGCCAAGCTGAGTTCAGGTGGGAAGGACTATCCGATGAGGACAACGCCAAGTACTTCGTCTCCCCTGGCAAGACCTGGATTCCGAACGGCAAGGGTATCATAAATATCGGGGTCAACGCTGGTGACGTTTATATAGAAAACCTTTCCTTCTCCGGCGCTAATGTTGCTCAATACAACGGTGCGGGCATTCGTCATCAAGGCGGAAATTTAACAGTAGTGAACAGCGTTTTCACAAATAATGAAAACGGTATCCTTTCGATTACTAACGATCCCGAGGACGCAATTTTCCGAATATATAATTCAGAATTCAATGGAAACGGCTATGCAGACGGAAAAGCGCATGCGATGTATTTCAAAGATGGGGCGTTGTTACTTGTCGAGAACACGACCATCCAAAATACAGTCCAGGGTCATCACGTAAAGAGCGTCACCGACAATCTGATCGTCCGCAACTCTATCCTCGACGACGGCACCGGCGACTCCTCCTACGCCGTTGATGTCACCGCTGGCGGCGGCGTGTTGGTCGAAGGCAATACGATCACACAATCGGCAACTGCCGGCAACCGCACGATTATCAACTATTCGGTCAATCGTGGTGGCGAGTCCGGCGAAATCATTGTCGAAGATAACACGTTCATCAACGAGCTGACCCGCGGCGCTATCGTTCGTAATACCGGCGAGTTCGCGGCTCTGATCAAAGACAATACGTTCGAAAACCGCGGCGATGGCACGCTGGAGGCCGGCACGGGCCTGCAAGTCTACGTCAACAATACCTTGGATGGCGCCCCGCTTCCGGACAGCGATCCGTCGACATACGCAGCTTTGTACTCTGGGCCGACGACCGTTCAAACCAACACAGCCAGCAATTCCGCCACCGGTAGTGGCGACGATTTGGGTGTTTTAGGCCTAGGGGGGGACGTCTTGCTTGGCGGTACAGGCAATGACACCGTCTTCGGGCAAGGCGGCAATGATTTTTTGTACGGCGAGGGCGGCGCGGACATTCTGATTGGCGGACGGCAAAATGACACCCTGCTGGGTGGCGACGGCAACGATCTGCTGTTTGGCGGAATCGGCGTCGATATATTGGTAGGTGGCAAGGGCGACGATCTTTTACATGGCGGTAGAAATAGCGATTTTATCAATGGCGGCGATGGTATCGACGTTGCAGTGTTCCACGCCCGTTTTGATGAGTATCGCCTCAGCGAGGCCGGTGGCCGCAACTTCGTCTTCGGTACGCGGGAAATGGCCGACAACGGCCGCGACGCTCTAGCCAATGTTGAATTGGCGCAATTCCTGGACGGTGTGTTCGATTTTCGAACCGGGGTATTTGAGGCGGGCGGCTTGGTGATCGATCCGACTTACTTCGAGGCGCCGTTCGATCCATTGTCAACAACCGTCGATGCGTTGCAGCTTACACTGGACGCAGGGTTCGTTGGCAACCTGGTGGAGGGGACGGCTGCCAGCAATGAAGTCGTGATCGGGACGGACGGCAACGACATACTGTACAGCGGTGGCGGGGTCTTGGAAATACTGAAAGGTGGCGCCGGCGACGATATCTATGTCTTCGACCGGATGACCCTACAGATCGAAGAGGACGAAGACGAAGGTATCGACACCGTTGTCGTTACCGGGACATGGGGCAACATGGCCAAGAACGTCGAAATCCTCTTTATGCCGGGAAATCTAAACGCCGAAGGCGTCGGCAATAGCGACGACAACATTCTGATCGGCAATGCCGGGCGCAACATCCTGTATGGCCGCGGCGGCGACGACATCCTGGATGGCGGAGCCGGTAACGATACTCTGTATGGCGGCGATGGCAGCGACACATTCCGGTTCAGCGGGCCCAACCCCGGCAAGGACCTTATCAAGGACTTCGATCCGACCGAAGATCTAATCCTGTATGACCAGAGCCTGGTCGGCAGCGCCTCCATTGCCGACGTTTTGACTTCGAGTACAGATGGGCAGTATGGCGCGGAGATTACCTTCGGCGACCTGAATTTCGTGTTGGCCAAAGTTGCGGTCGCCGATCTGAGCGAAGACAACTTCGGGACATTCTAAGCGACTCGACTCTCGTACCGAAGTGCTAACAGGCCGTTGACGAAGTCTGTCCTGGACGAATCGTAACTGCTCACGTGGCTGGCAGGAATCGGTCCATTCCGGCGATATTGCTGCCCG
>CAXBDI010000108.1:0-13648 GCA_963974445.1 uncultured Alphaproteobacteria bacterium | reverse complement strand
CATGCCCGCGAAGACCCATAACGCTGATCCAATCAGCATGAGTCGTGTACCGTGAGCGGCCAGGCTCTGGGTCTTCGCCGAAAAATTACCCAAGACCGCCAGTGCCAAGGTAGCCAAACAGGTAATTCGCAAGGACCTGCTCGCTCGCTTCAGTACATCGGGGGCGGTGATCGGCGTTCAAGCGTCATACGACTAATTGCGAAACTGCCGTAGAAATTATTACACGACCGGCTTGTGTTACGCTAAAATCCATAGGCACACTTTGATTTTTGCCGAAAAGGGAATCATACAGATGTTGGAAAGACTCGCCCGTATCTGCGCCCGGTCTATCGCAATTGGCGCCATTATTGGCGTAGCGCTTGTTTCAACCCATGCCTCGGCCGAGACGCTGTCCGGTGTCTATCGCGGCTTCCTCGCGTTCGACTTCAAAGGCAAGGAGGTTCGGGAGTGGATGATGGTCAGCTTCAACCCGGATGGCACCATGACGTTTGGCGCCGAGGAAGGGCATGACGAACCGGTCGACCCTGCCACTGGCATCGTCACCAAGAACGACTTCGAGAGCGCCAATCTCGGCCTGTGGCGTGCGGTCAACGATTCGACGATGGAATTCGGCAGCCAACAATACCGCGCCGGCTCTACCTTTTGTAAGCCGGTCAACCAGCACCCTGAAGGGCTGCTGCCGACCTGCAGCTTCATCCTGACCGCCCGCCTCAGGACAACCGCAACCGTGCGCGGTGAGACGTGCGACCTTGGCGGGGTCAAGGGAGCGCTGGCGGTACAGTCGGTTGATGGCGGCAAGACGGTGACCAACCCCTTCAACCTGGGGATCAAGATCGATTACTGTCTCCAGAAAATGAGCATCGATAAGTTCATGGCGCTGGCGCCGCTTGAATAATCACAGAGGCAACGGCGTCTAACCCATCTGGACGCCGGCTCGAAATTGGCGCACTCTTGGCGGCAAACGATCATGCAAGGAGACCGCCGCCATGCCAACCGTAACCCCTTTAGACGCAACGCTCGGCGCCCGCATTACCGACATCAAGCTCGCGGAGATGTCGGATGCCGAGTGGAAGGTTGTCGAAGATGCGTTCCATGAGTATGCCGCGCTCGTCTTTCCCGGCCAGCATCTGAGCGACGACGAGCAGGTCGCATTCGGTGAGCGGTTTGGGCCGATCGAAGTGCTGCGCGGCGATGGCAAGAAATTCGCGGCGATCTCGAACAAGGCCGCCGACGGCCACGTCCTGTCGCCGGAGGAAAAACGCTATCAGACCCTGCGTGGCAATGAAGGCTGGCACACCGACAGTTCCTATATGCCGCTTGCTGCCAAAGCCTCGATCTTGGCGGCGCAGGTCGTGCCCAGCAGTCGCGGCGAGACCGAACTTGCCGACATGCGCGACGCCTATGACAAGCTCGATGACGCTATGAAGGCGAAGATCGAAAACCTCGTAGCCTATCATTCGCTGTATGCCAGTCAGGCAAAGGCTGGTTACGTGTTCAAAACCGGCGAGAGCTATGGTTTCCACAGACACGGCACGCCGATCCGACCGCTGGTGAAGGTGCATCCGATCACGGGCCGCAAATCGCTGTTTATCGGACGTCACGCGTTCCGTATTCCGGGGATGGCTGACACCGACGCGCAAAAGCTGCTGGACGATCTCCTGGAGTTCGCCGTGCAGCCGCCACGCACTTACGCCCACCAATGGCAGCCGGGCGATGTGATGATGTGGGATAACCGCTGCGTCCTGCACCGCGCCTGTCCCTACGACTATTCCGAGCCTCGGGTCATGCGGCATGTCCGTGTTGCCGGCGATCCGGCGACGGAGTTAGTCGAAACCGCGCCTGACGAGCGGGCCGACGGCTTCGAGCCGGTTGCGGCGGAGTAAGCTGCGGCCTATTGCGGCTCAAGCTCACGTGAGGAATAGTACAAATTTCGACTAGTCCCGCAACAACGCCTTCCGCCAGCGTAGCGCAATCGCCAGCGTTGCCAGCACGCCGACGCCGCCGTACAGCAGCACCATGCCGCGATAGCCCACGTTCTCCACCAGCCAGCCGGCGGCGATGAGGCCGATGGGCAGGCCGTAGACCGCCAGCATTCTCAATCCCATGACCCGGCCGCGCATGGCTGGGCCGGCCGCCTCCAGCAGGGCGATGGACATGGTGACCATGGCGATGCCCTGGACAATGCCGATGGCGAACAGCAGGCCGTAGGCGACCCAGATATGGTCGGTCATGCCGAAGGCTACCAGCAGGGCGTACCATATCAAGATACCGCCGATGATGACGCGCCCTCGCCGCTGCGGCCCGCCGGTCACCGCGATGATGATCGAGCCGATCAGCGCGCCGACGCCGAAGCTGGCCATCATCTGCCCCAGCCCTGTCTCGTCGAGGCCGAATATCTCCCGCGCCGCATACGGCATCACACCCATGGTGATCGGAAAGGCGCAGAGATTGACCAGGAAGGCGTACCACATGAAGGCGGCGATGCGCGGCGTCCGCCAGGCGAAGACCAGCCCGGCCTTGATTTCGCTGAATAACCGAAAACCGGGAACGCGCTCCGGCTTCACCGCATCGGTGCCCAGCGTCAGCAGCAGGGCTACAAAGTACAGGCCGACGACGCCGACATAGGCGTAGCCGAGACCGAGCACGGCGAAGAGACCGGCGCCAGCCAATGCGCCGGCAATGCGGGCCGAATCCATCGTCGTGCGGCTCAGGCCCATGGCGGAGCCCAGCAGCGGCCCCGGGATGGTGTCGCCGATCATCGAGTTGCGCATCACCAGGTCGGAGGGGCGGACCAGACCCATCAGGAAGGCGACGGCGAAGACCACCTCCACCGTCAGCGTATCGGTCAGGCCGGTGATCATCAGCACGCTGGCGAGGCCGGTGTAGAAGGCGCGAAGGCCGCAAAGCACCGTGCGCCGGCCCACCTGGTCAGCGATGCTGCCGAATATCGGGGCCAGCAACGTGCCGAGGAATTGCAGCGAGGCGAACAAAGTCAGAATGATGACACTGTCGCTGGCGGTCAGGATGTACCAGGCGAGGATCAGCGTCTCCATCTCCTGTGCCCAAGATGTCAGCAGGTCGGCCGGCCATTGAAATCGGAAGCTGCGCACCTGGAAGGGTGCCAGAAACGAGCGCCTTGCGGGTGCGGGCATCGGCGGCGGAGGCGCGGGCGGCGTGGACACGAGGGGAGGTGTCTGGCTTTCTCTGGTCAAACTGAAGGCAGAAGCTTAGGACGAAGGCAGCAGTCTAGGCGAGCCCTATCCGTGCACCGCGCTGTGGAATCGTGTTGGACCATTCATGGAAGACCTGATCGAACTGGCCTGGAAGGCTACGGTCGCCTCCGGCGTGCTGATGCTGGTGGTGGCGTCGGGGCAGCGCGCCGGCCCGCTGCTCGCCAGCATCGCCATGACATACCCGTTCAACTCCGGCGTCGGCTTCTCGCTGATGATGTGGCAGCGCTCGGACGCCTTCATGGCGGAGGCCGGTGTAGCGGCGTTCGCGCTGACCGGCGGCGTGTTCGCCTTCATGACCGGCTATGTGCTGGCCGCATCGCTCGGTGGTTTCCTGCGGCCCTGGCTGACCGGCATCGGCGCTTGGGCGCTGGTCGCTGCGGTCTCGCTGGCGTTCGAGATGACCTGGCCGCTGGCCTTCGCACTGGCGGCCACCGGCGTTGCGGCCGCCGCTTTGTTGGTGCGCAAGCGCACCGCGCCGCCGGTACCGGCGGGACGCGGAGTCGGCACCTGGCGCGCCACCATCGCCCGGGCGGTGCTGGGCGGCGTGATCATCGGCGCGGTCGCCACGTTCTCCAAGCTGCTGGGGCCGGTCGTCTCCGGCATGTTGCTGGCCTTCCCGACAATGATGAGCGCATCGCTCTGGATCCTGCACCGGCGGTTCGGCGAGGCGTTTGCGGTGGAGACGATCCACCGCTCGCGCTGGGGATTGGCGTCTTATTCCAGCTTTGTCTTCAGCGTCGGCCTGTTGTCGCTGCCGATTGGCGGCATCGCCGCGGTGGCAACGGGTGCTGCGGTGGCGGTGCTGGTCTCGCTCGCCGTCTACCGGATTGGCCGGCCTAGAGGCTAGCGGCTGGGGTGCCGAGCACTTAGGTTAATACTAATAATCGACCGCAAACCAGAGATCGGCGCGATCCCATGCAAGCAGATTACGTCATCGTCGGCGCTGGCTCCGCCGGCTGCGTGCTGGCCAACCGCTTGAGTGCCAACGGCGCCAAGGTGGTATTGCTGGAGGCCGGGCCGCCGGACCGCAATCCGATGATCCATATCCCGGCGGGCGTGCTGACGCTGTTGGCGCACCCGGTGATCAACTGGAACTACCAGACTGAACCCGAAGAGGCGACCGGCAACCGCTCGCTGCACTGGCCGCGCGGCAAGGTGCTGGGCGGTTCGTCCTCTATCAATGGCATGCTGTTCGTTCGCGGCAACCCGGCGGATTTCGACAACTGGTCGCAAATGGGGGCGCGCGGCTGGAGCTATGAGGAATGCAAGCCGTACTTCAAAAGCATGGAGAACTATCCCGCCGGCGATGACAAACATCGCGGCAAGGGCGGGCCATTGCAGATTGACGACTACCGCACCATCCTGCCGCTCACCGACATGTTCGTCCAGGCGGCGCAGCAGGCGGGCCACCCGTTTGTCACCGACCTGAGCGGCGAGACCCCGGCGGAGGGGGTCGGCTATTCGCAGATGACCCGCATCGGCCGCCGGCGGGGCTCGACGGCGCAGACCTTCCTGGCCGCCGCCAAAAAACGCCCGAACCTGACGGTGGAGACCGAGGCCTACGCCACCAAGCTCTCGTTCGAGGGCAAGCGCTGCACTGGCGTCTGGATCCGGCAGCGCGGCAAGGACCGGCATATCGAGGCGGCGGTGGAGGTGATCGTCTCCGGCGGCACCATCAACTCGCCGCATCTGCTGCATGTCTCCGGCATCGGCCCGGCGGATCATTTGCGCGAGATCGACGTCGCGGTGGTGCACGACCTGCCGGGCGTCGGCAAAAACCTGTCGGACCACTACACCGTGCGCATTTCCAGGCGTGCGGTGAATACCGTCAGCATCAACGAGCTATCGCGCTTCCCCAAGGTGGTGCCGGAGGTGGCGAAATGGCTGCTGAGAGGCAATGGCGCGCTGACCTTCGGCGTCTCGTCTGCGCAATGCTACACCACCAGCCGCGAGGGATTGGCCTCGCCGGATATCCAATTGCTGTTCACGCCGGCCAGCTATGACGCCAACGAGTTCGGCGTGCTGGAGAAGGAGCCGGGGGCGACCATCGCCATTTCCATCGCCCGCCCGAACAGTCGTGGCGAGATCATGGCGACTTCCGCCGATCCCTTCACCCGCCCGGCGATCCGTCCGAACTTTCTGAGCGATCCCGACGATATGCGGATTTCGAAGGAGGGCATCCGCCAGGCCCGCGAAATATTCGCTCAGCCGGCCTTCATTAAGAACCTGGCCGACGAGACGACGCCGGGTTCGGATGTGAGCGACGATGCCGGCCTGGAGAAGTTCATCCGCGAGACCGGCCGCACGATCTATCACTGCGTCGGCACCTGCAAGATGGGCGAGGACCCGATGTCGGTGGTCGACTCACGGCTGCGGGTGCATGGCATCGACGGCTTGCGCGTCGTCGACGCCAGCGTGATGCCGACGGTGACCACCGGCAACACCAACGCACCGACCATTATGATCGCAGAGAAAGCCAGCGCGATGATTTTGGAGGATGCGGGATAAAGGTGAAGGTGTAGCCCAGCCCCCGACTCTCATCCTGAGTAGCGGCGCAGCCGCGTATCGAAGGAGGGCCTGCCGTGCTGGGGCGCCCTTCGATACGGTCCTGCTGGCCTACTCAGGACGAAAGATATTCCGCCTAATACGACCGCGGCATCCCCAGCACATGCTCGCCGATGAAGCCCAGGATCAGGTTGGAGCTGATCGGCGCGGTGCGGTAGAGGCGGGCTTCGCGGAACTTGCGCTCGACATCGTATTCCTCGGCGAAGGCGAAGCCGCCAAAGGTCTGCATGCAGACGTCGGCGCCTTTCCACGAGGCCTCCGCGGCCAGATATTTCGCCGTGTTCGCCTCGGCGCCGCAGGGCTGGCCGGCCTCGAACAGGGCGCAGGCCTTGCGCACCATCAACTCTGCTGCCTGGGTGGCCGCCCAGCATTCGGAGATCGGGAACTGCACCGCCTGATTCTGGCCGATGGGCCGGCCGAAGATCACCCGCTCCTTGGCGTATTCGGTGGATTTCCTGATGAACCACTTGGCATCGCCCAGCGCGTCGGAGGCAACCAGGATCCGCTCCGCATTCATGCCATCCAGGATATAGCGGAAGCCTTTGCCCTCCTCGCCGATCAGGCTGTCGGCGGGAATGCGCATGTTGTCGAAGAACAGCTCGGTCGTGCTGTGGTTCACCATGGCGCGGATCGGCCGGATGGTCAGGCCCTTGCCCAGCACCTTGCGCATGTCCACCAGAAACACCGACAGACCATCCGTGCGCTTCGTCACCTTGTCGCGCGGCGTCGTGCGAGCCAGCAGCAGCAGCAGGTCGGAGTGCTCAGCGCGGCTGGTCCAGACCTTCTGGCCGTTCACCACATATTCATTGCCCTCTTTCACCGCAGTGGTGCGCAGCGCCAGGGTGTCGGTGCCGCTGGTCGGCTCCGTCACGCCGAACGCCTGCAGGCGCAACTCGCCGGTGGCGATCTTCGGCAGGTATTGCTTCTTTTGCTCCTCCGAGCCATGGCGAAGCACGGTGCCCATAATGTACATCTGTGCGTGACAGGCGCCCGCGTTGCAGCCAGCGCCGTTGATCTCCTCCAGAATGGCCGAGCCGGCGGAGATCGGCAGGCCAGCGCCGCCGTATTCCTCCGGTATCAGCACGGCCAGGAAGCCGCTCTCGGTCAATTCCTTGACGAACTCGGTCGGATAGGCCCGCTCCCGGTCTTTCTCCTGCCAGTAGGTGCCCGGAAATTTCTCGCACAGCTTGCGCACCGCCTCACGGATTTCCGGATAGGTTACGCCGATCGGCATCGAAAGCGCGGCATCCCCCTGGTCGAGGGTGTGAACTGTGTCGGGCATCAATATTCTCCCATAAGGGTTTGGGGCGGTATTAGGCATTATCGAGACCCAGCCTCCAACCGGTTAACCGTACCGCGGCCTCACCCGGGGGTCCACCTTACGCAACTTCAGCTAAAGCGACGGACGGGAAAGTCAAGGTAACCGTTGTGCCATACCCCGGCGAACTGTCGATGGCGAATGTGCCGCCCATACCCTCGACGAATTGGCGGGCCAGAGGCAGGCCGAGCCCTGTACCGGTACGGCCACGGGTCCAGGCTTTTTCCACCCGCCCGAAGGGGGTGAGCGCGATATCCAGATCGCGGCTGGACATGCCGATGCCAGTATCGGCGATGGCGATCGAAACCGCGCCGTTGTCGTGCCGCTCCGCCGAAATCGTCACGGTACCGCCCTGCGGCGTAAACTTGATGGCGTTGGAGACGAGGTTGATCAGCGCCTGTTTCAGCCTGCCTTCGTGCGCCTCCACCCACGGCAGATCGTCGGGTATCTCCTCCAGCAACTGAATCTTGTCCCGTTCGGCCTGCCCCTGCATCAAGTGGGCGACTGCTGAGGTCGTTTCCTGCAGCGATACCGGCCCGGCCGGCAAAGCCATTTGGCCCTCGCTGATCTGCGAAAGGTCGAGAATGCCGTCGATCAGGCTGTTGAGGTGTTGGCCGGCGCTGACGATGTCACTCGCATACTCCCGGCTCTTCGTGGCCGACCGGAGGCCGAACGTCTGATCGCGCAACGCCTCGGCAAAGCCGATCATCGCGGTCAGCGGCGTGCGGATTTCGTGGCTGAGGCTTGCCAGGAAGTTCGTCTTGGCCTGGTCGGACGCCTGAGCCTCCTGCAAGCTTTCCGTCATGTTCAGGCGCCAGAGGTTCAGGTTGCGCGCCAAACTGTTGATCGTGCGGGAAAGATCGCCCAACTCCGCCGGCACCCTTGGCACCGGATCGACCTGAGCGGCAAGATCGCCGCGCGCCAGGCGCTGCGCCACCCGGGCGACCCGCTCGACCGGCCGGACGATGACTCGCGCCATGGCGTAGGCCAGGACCATTGCCGCCAACAGGGCGAGGCCGACGAAAACGATTGACCCAAACGCGAACTCCCAGGCAATAGCTTCGATTTCCGGCATCGGGCGAACGGTGATCACCCCCCATCCGGCTTCGGTGGATCGCGCGAAGCCCGCAAGGGCTTGTTCGTCGCGGCCAGGGGCGTAAAATTCCTTAAAGCCGGTTTCGCCTCGTAAAATTGCTTGCACGGGCTCGATATCGGCCAGGGACTTGATCGACTGTTCCCAATCGGATCTCGGATGCGCAATGATCTGCCCAAGCTGATCGACGATCACCGCATGGCCGTGTACGCCGAACGTGACGGCTCTCTGGGCGGCGCGGATGTGCTCGTTGCTGAGCGCCGCCGCCAGGACGGTGCCGTCCGGCTTGGCCTTGGCAATGAAGATGGTCGGCTCGCCTGAGCCGTCGCTCATGACCGGCAGGAACGCGGTCTCTGTGGTCGCATGCGCTGCTACGGTGGCGAGCGTGCGCGGGTCCAGACGCCTGGAGCCGCTGTATTCGAAGTCTGTGAAGTTCCGGACGCCGCCGTCTTTGTCGAACAGGGCGATGTACCGGAAGCGCAGATTGCGCGCAAAGCGGAAGATCGCAAAGTTATCCAGCGTTTGCGAATTCAGGGTGGCCATGTGCTCGAACGCGGCGCGCACGTCATTGGCATAGCGGTCCAATCCGAAGGCGACGATTTGGGCCAAGTGCTGTTGCTTTTCGCCGGTCAGCTGCTTCTCGCGCGTCAAGGCTTGCATCGAAACCCAGACTGTCAACGCGATGGCCGGCAGAACCGTCACCAGTGTGAAGGTCGCCAGAAACAGATAGCGAAGGCGCAGCCGGGTGCGCCAGGCGAATAAACGCTGCACGAAGCTTCTCCACCAAGCCGGGACGCCACTAGCAAGGCGCGCACTCTGCCATGGCCCGCCGGTCTTGCCAACACTGCGGTAGTCAGCAGCGGCACGGATTGACAGAGCGATGCGCTATGGAAAGGATAAACGGCAAACTCCCATACCGACGTTTTCTCGTTAGGATCGCGCGCCGATGACCCAAACCGCTGCCCCGCCACTGGCAGGCAAGCTTGTGATTGATTTCACCCGTGTTCTGGCCGGCCCATGGAGCACCTTGAATCTGGCCGATCTGGGCGCCAACGTGATCAAGGTCGAGCATCCGGCGACCGGCGACGACACCCGTCACTATGCACCCAGCCAGGAACATGGCGGCGAATCGGGCTATTTCCTGTTCGCGAACCGCAACAAACGCTCGCTGGCGCTCGACATTGCCAAGCCGGAAGGCCAGGCGGTGGTCAGGCGGCTTGTGGAAAAGGCTGACGTTCTCATCGAAAATTTCCGCCCGGACGTGATGGCGCGCCAGGGCCTGGATTACGACAGCCTGAAGGCGGTCAATCCCGCTCTGATCTACTGCTCGATCTCCGGCTATGGCCACGCCTCGCCGCTGAAGCTGGTGGCCGGATACGATCCCGTTGCTCAGGCGGAAAGCGGCATGATGTGGATGACGGGAGAGGCCGACGGCAATCCGCTGCGCACCGGCATCAGCTACGCCGACATCTTCACCGGCATGTTCGCGACGCAGGCGATCCTGGGTGCGATCATCGCCAGGGAGCGGGACGGCAAGGGCCAGTTCATCGACCTGGCGCTGCTGGATAGTGCGCTGGCGGTGACCGCCAATTACGCCCAGGTGGCGCTGATGACCGGCAAGAGCCCGATGCGCTATGGCAACGGCCATCCGTTCCTGGAGCCGTTCGGCTTGGCGGAGACCAAGGACGGCCAAATCACCGTTGTCATCGGCAATGCGCGCCAGTGGGAGCGGTTTTGCAAGGATGTGGTAGGCAAGCCAGAATGGTTGACCGACCCGCGCTTCGCCACCAACGATGCCCGCATGCAGCACGCCGAAGAACTCAGGCCATTGATGCGTGATATCCTCAGCCGCGACACGCGCGAGAATTGGATCGCGAAATTCCGCAAGGCCGGCGTACCTGCCGGATCGATCCGCGATCTGACCGAATCCCTGAGCGCGCCGGAGGTGCGGGCGCGCGGCATGGTTGGTTCGGTCGAGCATCCGAATGCCGGGGCGATAGAGATGGTGGCCTCGCCGATCCGCTACAGCGGAACGCCGGTGGCGCAACCGGCAGCACCGCCAACCCTGGGCCAGCATTCGGTGGAGGTGCTGGGCGAACTCGGTTTTTCTGCCGACGAGATTGCCGGTCTGGCCAAGGCCGGTGTGGTGACGGGAGTGGCGTCATGACCGGCCCCTTGAGCGGCATTCGGGTGGCCGACTTCACCCGTGTCATCGCTGGCCCGCTCGCCAGCATGCATCTGGCCGATTTGGGCGCGGACGTCGTGAAGATCGAACACCCGGTCGGCGGCGACGACACCCGCGCCTATATCCCGCCGGACTATCACGGCCTTTCCGCGGCGTTCCTTTCCTACAACCGCAACAAGCGCTCGGTCGCGCTCGACCTGACAGTGCCGGCGGGGCGGGCGACGGCGCGGGCGATGATCGATGCGGCGGACGTGGTGATCGAGAACTTCTCGACCGGTGTCATGGCCAAGTACGGTTTGGACTATTACAGCGTCAGGCGCCCCGGCCTGATCTATTGCTCGACGTCCGCCTATGGCCGCACCGGGCCGTTTGCCAAGCGCCTTGGCTACGATCCGGTGGTGCAGGCGGAAAGCGGCGTCATGACCCTGACCGGCCATCCGCATCAGGAGCCGATACGCACCGCGGTGCCGGTGGTCGACGTCTCGACCGGCCTGACAGGCGGGGTCGGCGTCCTGGCCGCACTCTTTCACCGCAAGCGCACCGGCGAGGGCCAGTTCCTGGAGGTGCCGTTGTTCGATACCGGCTTTGCGCAAGCCGCCATCCACGCCACCGGTTATATGGTGGACGGCACCGTGCCGACTCGGCTCGGCAACAGCGATCATTTCCAGGCGCCGGTCGGGCGCTATGCCTGCGCCGATGGCGAGATCGTCGTGGCGGTGGAGACCGATGCGCAGTTCGGCGATCTCTGCCAGGCGCTGGGCATCGGAGCGCGGCCAGATTGGCGGACCAATGCTGGCCGTGTCGCCGACCGCGAGGGGCTGGACATGGTAATGGCAACCGCACTGAAGCCGCTCTCCCGCACCGAGGCGCTGGTCTCGCTGCAAGCCGCCGGCGTGCCCTGCCACGAGGCGCGGGCGATAGCCGAAGCCTATGCCGACCCGGCGGCGGCGCAATGGCTCGCCTCGATCCCGCATGAGGATATCGGTGAGGCGCCGAATATGCCGAGCCCGATGCAGTTGCACGGCTCGCGGGCGCGTCCGCCGCAGGCTGGGCCGTTCCTCGGCCGGCACGCGGCAGAAGTGTTGGCGGAATGGCTTGGCTACTCCGAGGACCGAGTTGCGGCTATCCGGTCGACCGGGGCCATGGGCCAGACCGGGAAGGCGGCGTGATATGAGCCAAATACTCCACGGCATTCTGGTTGCCGACCTGACAAGCGGCGTCGCCGGACCGGCGGCCAGCCAAACCCTGGGCGATCTGGGCGCCCGGGTGATCAAGGTGGAGCCACCCGGCGGCGACCCGGTGCGCGCCTGGCCGGGCCCGGCGCTGGCGAACGGCGATTCGGCGGCGTTCCTCGCCTTGAACCGCAACAAGCAATCGCTGGTTCTGGATGTGGCCTCGGCTGCGGGTCTCGCCGCGGTCCAAGTGCTGGCGGCGAAAGCCGATGTACTGGTCGCCGATTCCGGCGCGGCGGCGATGGCGGCGCTCGGCCTCGATGCAGCAAGCCTGCTCGCCGCCAATCCGCGGCTGATCTATGCGGAGATCGACCCGGCCTTGCCGGATGGCACTATCGGCCGCGACGCGCTGCACCAGGCCGCCAGCGGTTATGGCAGCATCAGCGGTATGCCGGAGGGGCCGCCGGCCAAAGCCGGGCTGCCGGTGATCGAGTTGACCGCCGCCAACAGCCTGGTGCAGGCGGTGCTGGCGGCGCTCTACGCCCGCGAGGATACGGGCGAGGGGCAGCAGGTTTCCGTCAGCCTGTTCCGCAACGCGTTGGCCATGACGTATTTCTATGGCATCGGCTACCGCATCACCGGCGAACCGCCGCAGCGCTACGGCAATGGCAGCCCGGCGGCAGCACCGCTCGGCGTGTTCGAGGCGAGCGACGGGCCGTTGCAAATGACCTTGGGCGGTGACCGGGTCTGGCGCAAGTTCGCCGCGAATATCGTCGACCGGCCGGAATGGCTGACCGACCCGCGCTATGTCACCAACGCCAACCGGGTCGCCAACAAGCAGACGTTGCTGGCGGAGATCGACCGGATTTTCGCAACCCAGTCGCGCGATTACTGGGTCGATGCGATGCGCGCCGCCGGCGTGCCGGCCGGTCCGATCCGCGATGTGGGCGAGGCGGTCGCCTCGGCGGAAGTGCAGGAGCGCGGCTTGACCGGCCGCGCTCCGCACAGTGCCGCCGGCGACGTGCCGGTCGTCCTCAACCCGATCTGCTTTGCCGCAACGCCGGTCCGCGACCCGCAGGGCGCGCCGCTGCTGGGCGAGCATACGGCGGCGGTTGCGCACGAATTCGGGCTCACTGTCGATTGATCCGAATGGCAGGAGGTATTGACCCGCTGCTCGCTCGGCCCCTCTTCCCCACCCCGTGCTTGACACGGGGCCCTTGCCAGAGCGCTTGTCACGGAGTTCGAACGTGCGGTTACCTCTCAGGCATAGACCCCGTGTCAGGCACGGGGAGGAGAAAAGATAAAGTTATTTGGCCCGTAGTACGATCCAAAACAGGAGGAGCGCATGCGATGCAACTGACACCCGACCAACTCGCCGCCTATGAGCGCGATGGCTATCTGCTGCTGCCGGGCCTGCTGAGCGAAGGCGAGGTCGCACTGCTGCGCGACGAGATCGACCGGGTGGCGCAACTGCAGGCCGAAGAGGTGAAGCGCGAGAGCGCGGACGGCCCGCCAAAGATCATCCTCGGCATGCACATGGCAGATGCAACGACCGCGTCGCCGGCCATGGAGGCGCTGGTCCGCCTGCCGCGAACCCTGGGCGTAGCCGAGCAGGTGTTGGGCGACGATGCACTCTACATGCATCACAGCAAATGTAACTTAAAAGCCTCTATCGAGGGCACCGCCTGGCCGTGGCATCAGGATTTCGGCTCGTGGCAGATGGACGGCATCGCCCGGCCCGACATGACGACGCTGATGGTCAGCCTGGATACGGCCGACGAGATCAACGGCTCGCTCTACTTCCTGCCTGGCAGTCACCGGGAGGGCCGGCATGCGGCGGTCTACGACACCTCCACCGCCTATCACCTCTACGCCGTGCCGCATGACGTGACGCGCGAGCGCATCCGTCGCTATGGGCCGCCGGTGGCGATCACGTCGAAGCCGGGCGACGCGGTGATCTTCGACTGCAACCTGCTGCATGCCTCCGGCCACAACCTGTCGGCGGACGACCGCTGGCAGGTCTATCTTTGCTATAACACCTGCGCCAATCGTCCGGCCGATGTGGAAAACCCGCGGCCCGCC
>CAXBDI010000107.1:0-13758 GCA_963974445.1 uncultured Alphaproteobacteria bacterium | reverse complement strand
CGCCCGGCCTCGGCAACGCCATGGGCACGTTTTTCACCGCAGCCAATTCCGGCACGCCGATGATCCTGACCGCCGGCCAGCAGGAGCTCGGCCACGGCCTGCAAGAGCCACTGCTCTACGGCCCGCTGGTGGAGATGGCCGCGCCGGTCGCCAAATGGTCGACGGAAATCACCCGGCTGGAGGACCTGCCGCGCGTGCTGCACCGGGCCGCCAAGATCGCGATGACACCACCGAAAGGGCCGGTGTTTATCTCGCTGCCGGGCGATATTCTGAATGCCGACGCGCCGCTCGATCTCGGCAAGGCCACACGGGTCGATACCAAGGTCCGCCCTGCCGACTCTACCCTGGCGACGCTGGTCGACCGGCTACTGCAAGCCAAGAACCCGGTGGTGATCGTAGGCACAGAAATGGTCGAGTCCGATGCCTTTGACGAGGCCGTCGCGTTCGTCGATGCCCTGGGGGCGCCGGTGTTTCAACAGACCGTCGCCTCCGGCGCGCACTTCCCCAGCGAGCATCCGGCCTTCATCCGCTGCCTCGGCCGCTCGCAGCCGGACGTGCGCAAGGTGCTGGAGCCCTATGACATGCTGATCTGCCTGGGTGCGGACGTGCTGCGCATGTCGGTCTATTCCCCCGTCGATCCCCTGCCGGAAGGTATGCCGGTGATCCAGATCGGCCTGAACGATTGGGAGATGGGCAAGAATTACGCCGCCGAAATGGCTCTGCGCGCCGACCTGAAGGAGACCCTGGCCGCGGTCACGCCGCTGCTGAAAGAAAAGGGCGGTGAGGCTCAAGCCAAAACCGCCGCCAAGCGCATTGCCGCTGTCGCCGATAGCAATTGGACCGCCGTCCGCGCCAAACGCCGCGACGCCGCGGAGGCCAAAGGCGCCGGCGAGCCGCTCAATTCCGAATGGCTGATGATGCGAATGAGCGACCTGGCCCCCCGCGACGTGATCGTGGTGGACGAAGGTGTTACCTCCGCCGCGACGCTCAACGCCCACTTCCCCTTCGTCGACCGGTATTCCTACTTCGGTAATGTGTCGGGTGGCATCGGCTGGGGCATCGCCGCGGCGGTCGGCGTGCAGATGGCCCAGCCGGACCGGCGCGTGGTGGCGGTGATCGGCGATGGCAGCGCCCAGTACTCGATCCAGGCGCTGTGGACCGCGGCGAACTCAAAGACGCCGGTGGTCTTCGTGATCTGCAACAACGACGGCTACCGCATCATCCGCCAGCGCCTGAAACTGTTCCACGGCAACGAGCAATACATCGGCATGAACTTCTCCAACCCCTCCATCGACGCGAGCAAGCTGGCCGAAGGCTACGGCATGGAGAGCGTGCGCGTGTCCGACGGCGCGGCGTTCGAGGCGGCGTTCGCGAAGGCGCTGGCGAAGACCGATGGGCCGACGCTGATTGAGGCGATGGTGGAGTGAGGAAGGATTGAGGGAGGTGGCGGCCCCTGGGTCTTTGGCTTGGGGGCCAGTGTTGGGGCGGGGCTAAGGCTTGATGTTGGCACTGCCACATACCAAAAGTAGATCGCCAAAATCTCATTTGTACATTGCTGTCCTTCAAGGCCCCCTTGGAGGCGCGATCAATGATAATCAGCCTTTCTAATCTGGGGGAAGGTTGAAACCCGCCATGGAACGCTTTAGGGTCTGCATTGCGTGCGGGCGGGTAGCCGTTCCTAGGCTCGACCGCGTTTCGTGGTCTTTGTAAGTAAACGGCGCAAGCCGGATGTGGCCTTAAACCGCGTCTATCTTCGAAAGAGGATCCAATCTGTTAATTTTTGCGTCCGCACGCACAATATAGGAAACGCGATGGAAAGAACTGACATTGACAAATTGAAAGATCGCATTTGGATCACCGAGCGATGCCACATGAAGGCCGAAAAAAGAAAAAGGTTCTTAGAGTACTATTTTCATATAACTCTTGCCCTTTACGCCTTGGCATCCATAGCGATCTTATTGTTTCAAAATGCACCTGCTACAGCAGGTTTTGGAAACATAATGACCTTTACATCAATATGCACACTTTCTATTTCTCTTCTTATTTTTGGGTTCAAATTTGGAGAATCAGCGGCGCAACATAGGTCCTGTTACTTAGATTTGCAGCGGCTACGAATAGATAATACGAACTGCGCAGCTGAACTCAATCAAAAATACGTTAACAAACTAGGTTACTATCCGAATCATTCGACGTCCGACTATATGTCTATTGCTGTTTCAAACATATTCACAGGATCCCAGCACTTAAAAGACCCAAATGGGATTTCCATCGAATTCTCTCTCTTTACGCGTCTATCATACTCAATGTATTTGCTGTCCTCAAGAATTTTGATAGTTATTTTCCTTTTATCTCCAATTATTTTGGTATTTATTGCTATAGAAGCATGAACGTGAACACTACCGTCAAAATCGGCTTATAATGAAGTTTACTTCGCGTCAGATTTTTATAAAGCACTTTCGCCCTGATAGTCTCAGAAGACTAATCGATTCTCATTTGACACCAAGTAGTGCCAGGGGCGTTGACGGCACTAAC
Organism: uncultured Alphaproteobacteria bacterium; assembly: GCA_963974445.1. GTDB lineage: Bacteria > Pseudomonadota > Alphaproteobacteria > Bin95 > Bin95 > JACKII01. Next base: position 11,226 of record CAXBDI010000107.1, on the reverse strand, counting down.
TATGATAGATTTCTAGAAAAGGTAAATGACGAGGTAAATCTGATCTCGTCTCGAGCGCTTAGCGGTAGCTACACCTTTTCACCTTTTCGACAAAAGCTGATCATCAAAGATGCGCAAAGCCCGCCGCGACAAGTATCTATTCCGACAATTCGCGATAAAGTGGCTCTCAGGGCACTCAACAATTTCCTTTCAGAAGTGTTCCATGAAGCGTCCCCACAACATTCTCATTCTGTAATATCCTCGGCCATTAAATCTGTAAAGGAAGCCTCATGCACTGATAAATTTATTAAATTGGATATTGAATCATTCTACGATGGGATTAATCACGAAATCTTGCTTAAAAATTTGCGTGGCAAGATACGCTCGCCCGAGCCTATAGCAATGATCGAGGCGGCCATAACCACCCCAACAGGCGCTAGAGCCTCTGAAGGAGAGAAAAACTCTCTAGGGGTTCCACAAGGACTTAGCATTTCTAATATCCTTGCCTCTATTTACCTAAAAAATATTGATGAAAAATACCGGACAAAATCTTGTATTAAATATCATAGATATGTTGACGATATTCTATGTATTTTACCATCAAATTTGGCAGATAAAATTTTTTGTTCTATAGATAAAGACCTTAAATCAAAGAAAAAACTTAAAACCCATCCTATCAATGGCGGAAAATCTATTATTATTCCGATTTCATGTAATGTCGAATACCTTGGATATTCTTTTAGAGGGGCGAGTATATCAGTTAGGGAGAGCACAAAAAAGAAGCTGCTCAGTAGCTTAATGCGTATCATCTATTCAGCAACAGGGCAAGATCTTCCAAGGTCTTTATGGAGATTAAATTTGAGAATTTCAGGGTGCCGGCTGAACGGTAGCAATATTGGATGGATGTTCTACTTCTCGCAAATTAATGACATGCAACTCCTGGCACAAATCGATGCCCAAATTAAAAAATCGATGAAAAAGAAATTTGGACCATCAGAATATAAAAATTGCAAGAGATTTATCAAAACATACCATCAAATTAAATACAATTACAAAAATAGTAATTACTTTTATAACTTTGATACCTTTGAAAAACCCGAAATGATAGCTCTATTAAGTAGAATTTTTCCTGGGAAATTTTCCAATCTTGGAGATATGCCAGATAATGTCTTACGAAAAATATTCCATCGTACCGTTACTCGCGAAGTCCGTGAAATGGAGCACGACACAATGGGTGATTTTTCGTAAAATTATGACCCGTTCACCGACGAGGAAATGCAGCTTACGTGAATCCGAGCCCTACGTCATATCTGCAGCAATAGTCGCCTCCGCCCCAGAACGCCTTCCCTTCCAGGACCCACCATCATGACCCAGCCCTACCGCCTCTCCACCCCGCGCGTGCCGCCGCTGGCTTTGGAGGAGATGGACCCGGATGTCCGCGCCATGCTGCAGCGGCCCGGCGGGTTTGAGCATGGCAAGGTGCTGAACGTCTTTGCGACGCTGGCGCATCATCCGCAGTTGCTGCGGCGGTGGAGCCCGCTCGCCAACCACTTGCTGTTCAAATCCTCGCTGCCGCCGCGGGAGCGCGAACTGGTGATCATGCGGGCCGGTTGGATGGCCGGCAGTCCCTATGAGTGGGGCCAGCATGTGGTGATCGCCCGCGACGAGTGCGGCTTTACGGAGGTGGAGTTCCGCGCGCTCGCCGAGGGCTCGGTTGACCCGCTCTGGAACCGGGGGGAGCGGGCGCTGCTGGCGCTGGCTGAGCAGATCTACACCCAGCAGTTCGTCGAGGACGACGTCTGGAACACGCTGGTCGACCGCTACTCTGTCCGGCAAATCCTTGATGCGGTGTTCACCGCCTGCAACTACACGACGCTGGCGATGGCGCTGAACGTGCTGGGCGTGCAGTTGGATGAGGGTTGGGAGGGGCCGGACCCGACGCTGCCGGCCAACACGCAACGGCCGAGCAAAACCCTGCCCAGCATGAAGATCAAACGGCGCAAGCCCCGCCTGGAGCCTCTGCCGATCGAGGCGCTGGATACCAAGAACCGGGAGCTTTATGACAAGGCGCGCGGCCATCTGGAGAAGATCAACGTCATCCAGACCATGATGCACCACCCGGACCTGCTGCGCCGCTGGATGCCGTTCTTCGGCCATTGCCTGCACAAATGCGAGTTGAGTCTGCGCGACCGCGAGATCGTCATCTTGCGGGTCGGCCGTCTCTGCGGCGCCGGCTACGAGTGGGCGCAGCACGAGCCCATCGGCAAGGAGCGCGGCCTCAGCGACGCCGATATCGCGGCCATTGCCGACGGCTCGCTACAGGACGGCGCGCTGCTGATCGAGGCGGTTGACCAACTGCACCGCACCAGCATGATCGACGATGACCTGTGGAGCCGGCTGGCGGCGGCGTATTCCGTGCCCCAGCTCCTCGACCTGATCTTCATCACCGGCCAATACCGCATGGTCTCTGCGGCGCTGAACACGCTGGCCGTGCAGTTGGATGACTATCTGGTGCCCTATAGCCAGGTGGCGTAGCGGCGAATGCTCTTGCCCAACCCACACCTCTCTCATCCTGAGTAGGAGCCGGAGGCTCTGTATCGAAGGGTGTTCGTCACGATCTTCGCACATACCCTTCGATACGCGCCGTGCCGGCGCTACTCAGGATGAGAAAGCAGGGACGGAGTTATTCAGGATGAGATAGGTGGCAGGTCAACGCCGTTCCCTGCCCTTCACTCTTGCCGAAACCGGCTGGCCGCGGCATGGTCCGGACGACATTCACCCCTTGGATAGAGCCCGACTCTCATGGCCAAACTGCCGAAATCGCCGCTGGCGCCCGCATCCTTCCCGACATTGCCGCCGATTGCCGGCGTGCGCCTCGGCGCGATGGAGGCGGGCATCCGTTACAAGGGCCGCCACGACCTGGCGCTATGGGTGCTGGACGAGGGCACGACCGTCGCCGGCACCTTTACCAAGTCGCTGACCGCAGGCGCGCCGGTACAGTGGTGTCAGGAATCGCTGCAAGGCGGCTCGGCCCGGGCCATCGTCGTGAACTCCGGCAACTCCAACGCCTTCACCGGCCAGGCGGGCCGCGATACGGTTACTGCAACAGGTAAGGCTGCCGCGAAGCTCGTCGGCTGCAAACCCTCCGAAGTCTTTATCGCGTCCACCGGCGTCATCGGCGAGCCCATCCCCGCCGACCACATCCCGAGCAAGCTGCCGGCCCTGTTCGCAGTGGTCGAACCGGATCAGTGGGCCGCGGCCGGCGCTGCGATCATGACCACCGACACCTTCCCCAAAGGCGCGACCGCCACGGCAAAGATCGGCGAGACTGAGGTGCGGATCAATGGCGTCACCAAAGGCTCCGGCATGATAGCGCCGGACATGGCGACGATGCTGGGTTTCCTCTGCACCGATGCGAATATTCCGGCGGGCGTGCTGCAAAAGCTGCTGTCCGGCGCGGTCGAGCGTTCGTTCAATGCCATCACCGTCGATAGCGACACCTCGACCAGCGACACGGTCATTTTGTGCGCCACGGGCAAGGCCGGCAATGCCGCGCCGCAAAGCGCCGACGACTCGGCTCTGGCGGAGTTTGCGCAGGCGTTAGAGACCGTCTGCCTCGACCTCGCCCAGCAGATCGTCCGCGATGGCGAGGGCGCGACCAAATTTGTCGCCATCAAGGTGACGGGCGCGGATAGCGCGCTCGCGGCAAAGCGCATCGGCCTGTCCGTCGCCAACTCACCACTGGTCAAGACGGCCATCGCCGGCGCCGACGCCAACTGGGGCCGCATCGTCATGGCCGTCGGCAAGTCCGGCGAGAAAGCCGACCGCGACACGCTGCAGATCACTATCGGCGGGGTGAAGATCACCGACCAGGGCAAGGTCGTACCCGGCTATGACGAGGGCCCGGTCGCCCAGCACATGCAGGGCCAGGAGATCGACATTCACATCGACATCGGCCTCGGCCAGGGTGAGGCGACCGTTTGGACCTGCGACCTCACCCATGGCTACATCGACATCAACGCCGACTATCGCAGCTAGATGCGCCTCAAATATCACCGTTCCCTGGACGCTCGCAGAGCGATCCGGGACTTGCGTGGAGCTTAAGGATGCACATCCTTCTGGTCGCCGCCGTAGCCCTGATCGACCGCGACGGCCGAGTGCTGCTGGCGCAGCGACCGCCCGGCAAGGCGATGGCCGGCCTGTGGGAGTTTCCCGGCGGCAAAGTCGATCCGGGCGAAACGCCGGAGTCCGCCCTGATCCGCGAGTTGCGCGAGGAGTTGGCGGTCGACACCGCGGAAAGCTGCCTGTCCCCCTTCACTTTCGCCAGCCACGCCTATAACGACTTCCACCTGTTGATGCCGCTGTATGTCTGCCGCGTCTGGCAGGGAAACCCGACGCCGCTGGAAGGTCAGACCCTGGCATGGGTGCGGCCGAACAAGATGAAAGATTATCCGATGCCGCCCGCCGACAAGCCGCTGGTGGCGATGCTGAGAGATTTGTTGTGAGCGAACAGGCCGTATTTTCCATCGAAGGCGACGTCTGGACCCCGCAGTCGGCTGCCGGCGGCTTCAACGGCCCTGGCATGCACGGCGGCGCGGTGGGCGCGATGCTGACCGGCGCGTGCGAGTTGCACGCCAAGGCGCTGGACCGACAGCCGGACAACCCTTTCCTGCCTCTCACCGCCTCAGTGCTGCTGCTGCGGCCCGTGCCGCGCAGCGCCATCGAAGTGCGGGTCGAGACCCTGCGCGCCGGCAGCCGGGGCCTGTTCCTGCGGGCCGAGGCCTGGGCCGACGAAAAGCTACAGGCGACAGCGCAGGCCGCCTTTGCCCGCGCCCAAGCAATTCCTGGGATGCCGGAGCCGCAGTTTCTGCCGTTACCGCCGGAAAGCGGTAAGGTCGGCCGGTTGGCCTCACCCGGCACGCCCTGGCTCGGCGATATCGTCGAGATGCGCTTCACCGACGACGGCCTCTGCTGGTACCGCAACGACCGGCCTTTGTTTCCCGGTGAGACGCCGATGGCGCTGGCGACCTGCGGCGCCGACTGGTCCAGCGGCACCTGGCGGCCCGGCGGCTGGCGCGAGCCCAAGGCGAAATGGTTCCCGAACATCGAGTTGGGCATCCGCCTCGCCCGCCCACCGAAGGGGCCATGGATTGGCTTTCGCAATCGCCAGCATTGGCGGCAGAACGGCCTGGGTACGACAGAGACCGAACTGTTCGACCAGGATGGCCCGTTCGGCGCGGCCTCGCAAAGCCTGGTGCTCGCGCCGCTGGACGGACCGGATGATCGCCCGCTAGGCTCATCGCCGGAACCAACCGCCTAAAACCAAACGAAGGGAATGCTTGATCATGGCCAATCAACCCAACCCGCGCGACGCGGTCCGCAATTTCACGCCCAAGCTGATCGAACTGACCGAAGACGTGCTGTTCGGCGACGTTTGGGAGCGCCCGGAGCTATCGAAACGTGACCGCTCGCTGATCGTCGTCGCCACCCTGATCGCGCTCGGCAAGGAGCGGCAGATGGTCGGCCACCTGAACCGCGCGCTCGACAACGGCCTGACCGTGGAGGAGATCAAGGAGGTGATCACGCACCTGGCCTTCTACAGCGGTTGGCCGACCGCCATGACCGCCGCAACCATCTTCAAAGAAGTCATGGAGAAGCGCGAAAAGGGGTAGGCAGCCCCCGCGCCTATCCGGCGGCCTGATAGCAGACGATCGGCGGCTTCGGTTTCGCGGCGCCGACGGCGCACTCGATGTAAATCGGCCCTTCCGGCACGAAGGCGTGGAAGGCGAACATGAATGTCACGTCATGCACCACGTCCTCGCCATTGCGTTGGACAACGACGTTGCCGATATCCGTGGCTTCGGCGATCACCCGCTCGTTCAGGGCTGTCGCCTGGCCGTATTCCCAGGTGAGCACAGTGCCGTCGTCCGCTTCGATCCGGCGCTGTTTGCGCAGCAGTTGCAAACTCCAGGCCCGGTCGCCGACCTTGACCACCCGCGCCAACGGGAACACGCCTTCCGGCGACTCGCCCCGATAGAGGAAGGGCCAAGCGGCCTCATCATAGCCGACATAAGGATTGGTGCCGTAGGCGCGCATATTCTCGTCGTTCGGCACCAGAACTTTGCCGTTCGGATAGCGGTCCTTGAAGCGCTGAAAGGACTCGACCCGGCTCGGCAACATCCTCAGTTCGCGGTCGGTGTATGCGCCGACGATGCCACGCCCCGTGAATTGCTGCCACCAACTCTCGGTCGCAGCATCCCACATCACCAGGTCGGAATTGCGCAGTTTGCCGGTGGTGCCGAAGCGCAGCGTGCGGCCATCGACCCTGCGGTCGAACACAATCGCGGAATCGCAGAGTGGGCAGTAGGTCACGGCGACCGGCATACCGCCGATCGTGTCGTTGGCGATTTCATGCCAGATCAACACCGACAGCGGATAGGCCCGCGCGTCGTCGCCGACCTTCAGGGCGATAACCGGCTCCGGCGCGGCCAGCGCCGCCTCGGCGACCGGCACGAATTGCGGATCGTCGATGGGCGGTATGCCGTCGCGTGGCGGCCCGCCGCTCATGATTTCGGAGAAATCGACAGCGGATTTGCTGAAGTCGGTCTTCCAGCCTTCGGACTTCCAATAATCCGGGTTGGCATTCGCGCCAGCCGAAGCCGTTACGATCAGGATAGCCAGTGCCGTTAAGATCCGCATTGCGAAGCCTCATATTGCTACTTGTCCAGCCTCCAACATGATCCCGTTGGCGATCGCCGACAATCGTTGCGCCGTAACAATAGCGTGACGGTTGACCAATCGCCGCCTCAACGCCACAAACGAATGGTTCCGCGACCGACAATAGTCTCAAGGCCAAGCGATGACAGAGCGAGTGGATTGTGTGGTGATCGGCGCCGGCGTCGTTGGCCTGGCCTGCGCCAAATGGCTGGCGGAGGCTGGGCGCGAGGTCATTGTGCTGGAGGCGAGCGACATGATCGGCTCCGAAACCAGCAGCCGCAACAGCGAGGTCGTTCACGCCGGCATTTACTACCCAACCGGCAGCTTCAAGGCGAAGGCGTGCGTCGAGGGCAAGCACTTCCTCTACGACTATTGCGCCGAACGCGGCATTCCGCACAAACGCCTCGGCAAGTTGATCGTCGCCAGCGCCGAAAGCGAGCTGCCGCGCCTGGATGCGCTGAAAGCGCAGGCGGATGCGAATGGCGTGCCGGACCTGGAATACCTCTCGCCCGAATCCGTGCGGCAGTTGGAGCCGGAGGTGTTCTGCGTCGGCGCGCTGCTGTCGCCCTCGACCGGCATCATCGACAGCCACAGCCTGATGCTGGCCTACCAGGGCGATGCGGAGGAGGGCGGCGCGATGATCGCCTTCAACTCCCCTGTCCTCGGTGGCGAAATCCGCGACAACGGCATCCTGCTGGCGGTCGGCGGCGAGGAGCCGATGCAGTTGCTGGCATCGACCGTCGTCAACAGCGCCGGCCTACACGCACCCAAGCTAGGCCGCAGTCTGCGCGGCCTGCCGCCGGAGACCGTGCCCAAGGACTATCTGGCCAAGGGCAACTACTATTCGCTGCTCGGCAAGCAGCCGTTCCGGCACTTGGTCTATCCTATGCCGGTGCCCGGCGGGCTTGGCGTGCATGTGACGCTGGATATGGGCGGGCAGTGCAAATTTGGCCCGGATGTCGAGTGGATCGAGCGCATCGACTATGACGTCGACCCCCGCCGCGCCGACTCGTTCTACGATGCCGTTCGGACGTACTATCCCGGTTTGGTCGATGGCGCGCTGGTGCCGTCCTACAGCGGTATCCGCCCGAAAATCCATGGGCCTGGCGAGCCGCAACCGGACTTTCTGGTGCAGGGGCCGGCGGCGCACAGCGTGCCGGGGCTGGTCAATCTCTACGGCATCGAATCACCCGGCCTCACCGCCTCCCCCGCCATCGCGCGCGAGGTTTTGCGGCAATTGGGAATGGAGAGCTAGGCTATGTCGGACGCCAGTGATAAAGGCCGCGCACTGCTGGAGCAGATTTTCGGTGCCGACTATGTCGCCGCCCGCGACGGTCGTGAGACCGACTTCACCAGCGCCTACAACCGCTTGGCAGAGGAGGCCGGCTATGGCCTGGTCTGGGCGCGCGACGGCTTGGACCTGAAGACCCGCTCGCTGCTGACCATCGCCTCCCTCACCTCGCTCGGCCGGGCCGGCGAGTTGCGAGTGCACCTGCTCGCCGCGGTCAATAACGGCGCGTCAGTCGAGGAAATCCGCGAGGCCATCCTGCACACAGCGATCTATGCCGGATTTCCAGCAGCCAGAGACGCGACACAGATCGCCCAACAGGTGCTGCAGGAGTTGGGCAAGCTGCCGCCTGCCGGCTGATCGCTTGTTTCGGGTGGTTTGCCGACGCCGAACACGCGATCTTAGGGTGGACGAGACAGCACGACCCGGAGGTTCCGCACCATGAATACCCTCACCCTCGCCCAAGACTGCACGCCGCAATACGCCTTGATCGAAGCCGCCATGGCCTACCTTGCTGACATGCGCACCGAACAGCCGAGCCTTGACGATCTGGCCGCCCATATCGGCTATGCGCCGGCGCATTTGCAGAAGGTGTTCACCCACTGGGTCGGCGTCAGCCCGAAGCGATTCCTCAGCTACCTGACCCTCGACTATGCCAAGCAGCGCCTTGCCGAGGCGGATAGCGTGCTCGACGCCGCCTACGCCGCCGGCCTCTCCAGCCCATCCCGGCTGCACGACCTGTTCGTAGCGCATGAGGCGATCACGCCCGGCGACTTCAAGCGCCGCGGCGAAGGCCTCGATGTGCGGTGGACCTGGCACGCCAGTCCCTTCGGCGATGCGCTGGTGATGCAGACCGAGCGCGGCCTCTGCGGCCTCGCCTTTGCCGATGACGAGGCCGACCGCGCCCGCGTGCTGGCCAACATGACCGCCCGCTGGCCCGCCGCAACCTACGCCGAAGCACCGTCGGAGGTCGCCCCCATGGCCGCCGCCATTTTCGGCAAGACCGGCACCCGCATTCCGCTGCACCTCTCGGGCACCAACTTCCAGATCCGGGTGTGGGAGGCGCTGCTGCGCATCCCGGACGGCGCACTGGTGCCATACCAGTGGGTCGCCAAGGCCATCGGCCAACCGACCGCCGCCCGCGCCGTCGGCGCCGCCATCGGACGCAACCCGATCAGCCTCCTGATTCCCTGCCACCGCGTGATCCTGAGCAGTGGCTACCTGCGCAACTACGAGTGGGGCCTGCCCCGTAAGATGGCGATGATCGGCTGGGAAGCCGCCCACCGCGCCGAGGCGGCTTGAGGCAGGCGTCACCTCTCACCACCATCGCACCCTTCGATACGGCGGCTGCGCCGCCTACTCAGGATGAGATTCGGAGGGAGCGTAGGGGCCGCAACCTCATTCTCTCCCCCGCCACCATCTCGTCCTGAGTAGCGCCAACGGCGCGTATCGAAGGGCGTCTGCAAGGATGAAACTCACGAAACCTTAGCCTTCTCACTAACGATTATAGATTTGTTAACCATCGCCACCCCTATCCTCTCCAAGTCCTACTCACGAGGGGAATGCTCACCTTGGTCGCCCGCATCCACACGGCTGCCTTCAACGGCGTAGAGGTGCTGCCGGTCGATGTGCAGGTGCATCTGGCCCGCGGTGCAATCCCCGGTTTTTTTGTCGTCGGCCTCGCCAACAAGGCGGTCTCCGAAAGCCGGGAGCGGGTGCGGGCGGCGCTCGCCGCCATCGGCATGGCCGTGCCGCCAACCCGCATCACCGTCAACCTCGCCCCCGCCGACGTCACCAAGGAGGGGACCCACTACGACCTGCCCATCGCCGTAGCCCTGCTGGTCGCGCTCGGCAAAGTGGACGCCTCCGCCGCCGCGCAATGGATGATGCTGGGCGAGTTGGGGCTGGACGGCACCCTCGCGCCGGTGCCCGGCGTGCTGCCGGCCGCCATCGACGCGCTCAGCCGCAATCTGGGCCTGGTCTGCCCGCAGCAGAACGGCGGTGAGGCCGCATGGGCCGGCCCGGTCAACGTCATCGCGCCGCGCGACCTGCTGGAATTGATCAACCACCTGAACGACGACGCCACCCTCACCCCACCAAAACCAGCGCCGCTCGCGCCGCGGACTGCGGTGCCGGACCTGCGCGACGTGAAGGGGCAGGAGACGGTCAAGCGCGCGTTGGAGGTGGCGGCGGCCGGCGGCCACAACATCCTGATGAGCGGCCCGCCCGGCTCCGGCAAGAGCATGCTGGCCGCCCGCCTGCCCGGCCTGTTGCCGCCGTTGACCCCGGCGGAGGCGTTGGCGGTCAGCATGATCCACTCGGTCGCCGGCAATCTGGTCGGCGGGCAGATCCTGCGCTATCCGCCCTACCGCGACCCGCACCACTCGGCCAGCGTGCCGGCATTGGTCGGCGGCGGCACCGGCGCCAAACCGGGGGAGGTGTCGCTCGCCCATTACGGCGTGCTGTTCCTGGACGAGTTGCCGGAGTTCACCCGCCCGGCGCTGGAGGCGCTGCGCCAACCGCTGGAGGGCGGCACGGTCACGGTCGCCCGCGCCAACCGGCATGTGACCTATCCGGCCAATGTGCAGTTGGTGGCGGCGATGAACCCCTGCCGCTGCGGCCATATCGATGACGCTGCGCGCGCCTGCAGCCGCGCGCCGCGCTGCGCCGCCGACTATCAGGCGCGCATCTCCGGCCCGGTCTTCGACCGCATCGACATGGTGGTGGAGGTGCCGCGGGTCTCCACCGCCGACCTCTCGCTGCCGTCGGCAGAGGAGGGCACGGCGGAAGTGGCGGAGCGGGTCGCCTACGCCCGCGCCATCCAACGCCAACGCTTGCAAGCGTTGGCGCCCGATACGATGCTGCGCGTCAATGCGGAGGCGGAGGGTGGGCTGTTAGAGAAGATCGCCACGCCGGATGAGGAAGGCCACGCGCTGCTGCAACGGGCGGCGGAAAGGCTGCAACTCTCGGCCCGCGCCTACCACCGCACCTTGCGCGTCGCCCGCACCATCGCCGACCTGGACGGCTCCGAAGGCGTCCGCCGCCGCCACATCGCCGAGGCGCTGAGCTATCGGCGGCGGGTGGGGTAGGGGAACGCCAGTCGTCTGTTTCCCGGCCGCCGCAAAGCGGTGAGCCGGGACCGCCCTATCTCGCGAACACCACCACCGCCCATGTTCGTAAGATCAAGCGATCCCGGACGGCGGCTCCGCCACCTCCGGGACACACATCTGTTTCCCGGCCAC
>CAXBDI010000106.1:0-13809 GCA_963974445.1 uncultured Alphaproteobacteria bacterium | reverse complement strand
TCGGCTGGTCGCTGGCGGATAAGCCGACGCATGCGGTCGTCGAGCTCGGCGCGAACGATGCCCTGCGCGGGCTCTCACCGAGCGCTATGGAGCAAAACCTGGATCAAATCCTCGAACAATTGAAGGCTGCCGGCGCCGAAGTTTTGCTGGCCGGGATGAAGGCGCCGCTCAACCTCGGCCCCGAATATCAGCAAGCATTCGAGGGCGCCTACAGAAACCTTTCGGAAAAGCATTCGGTGGCATTGTACCCGTTCTTTCTGGAAGGATTGGTCGGCAGGCGAGACTTGATTCTAGGCGACGGGTTGCACCCCAATGCAGATGGCGTAGCATTGATCGTGGAGAATATTCTGCCGGCGATCGAAACCCTCTTGGAGGAGGGAGAGTCCTCATGACCGAAATTGCCACAACCCTCGCATTCGCTGCCGGCCACGGTGGCGGCGTCGATTGGCGGGCCGCCATGGCCGAGACCCTGCAACGTCTGGGCGAAGTGCCGGACGGCGCCAATCTGGGCGTCGTCTATGTTAGCGATTCGCTGGTCGGCGACCTGGATAGTGTCGTCGAAACATTGCGGCAGGAGACCGGGATCACCCACTGGGTCGGCTGTGTCGCCATGGGCGTGATGGGCATGTCGCTGCCGGCGGCCTCCGACCCGGTGGGCAAGGGCGATGCGGACGAATACTTCGCGGTGCCGGCGCTCAGCGTGCTGGCGATGCGGCTGCCGCCCGAATCCTTCCGCCTGATCCCGACCCAACCGGACGGTGAGGCGTATTTCAGTGCCGAGGATGACGACTGGCTCGCCGTGTCGCAGCCGGCCATCGGCCTCGTCCATGCCGACCCGTATCACCCGCATTTGACCGAGTTGATCGGCGATCTGGCGGAGCGGGTGGGCTATCTGGTCGGCGGTCTCTCCTCGGCGCAAGGGCCGATGCCGGTGATCGCCAATCAGATCGAGGAAGGCGTCGCCTCCGGCGTGCTGTTCGCGCCGAACCTGGACATTGCCACCAGCCTTAGCCAGGGATGCAAGCCCATCGGGCCAGTCCGCGCGGTGACCAAGGTCCACGAAAACATGCTGATCGAGTTGGATGGCGAGGGCGCGCTCATCTGCCTACAGAGCGATTTGGGCAGCGACCGGATCGAGGACCTGAAAGCCGTCGCCAACAGCCTGCACATCGCCTTGCCTGTGCCCGGCTCGGACCGCGCCGACTACACCGTGCGCAACCTGACCGGCATCGATCTGGCGCAGGGCATTGTCGGCGTAGCCGCAACGCCCGACCCCGGCGACAAGGTGATGTTCTGCCTGCGCGACATGAACGCCGCCCGCGACGACCTGAACCGGATGCTGGGCGAGTTCTCGCGGCGTCTGAACGGCCCGCCGAAGGCCGGAATCTATGTATCCTGCCTGGCCCGCGGCCCGAATCTGTTCGAGCATCGCGAAGAACTGAACATGATCCGCTCGGCCCTCGGCGATTTCCCGCTGGTCGGCTTCTACGCCAACGGCGAAATCGCCCACAATCGCGTCTATGGCTACACCGGCGTGCTGACGGTGTTCAGCTAGGCCCCGCCCGGTTCAGGTTAGGACAGGGTCAATGCGTTTGTTCATCGCCTTGCCGCTGCCCGCCAATGTCACGGCGGCGCTGGAGCGGATCGAACAAGGAGTGCCCGCCGCCCGGTGGGTGCCGGCAGAGAACATGCACCTGACGCTCCGCTTCATTGGCGAGGCCGACGGCGGCGCATTTGAAGACCTGGTGGAGGCGCTGGCTGAGGTGGTGGTCGAACCGTTCACATTGGAAATCGCCGGCGTCGGCCATTTCGAACGGCGGCTGATGCCGACGACCCTCTGGGCCGGCGTCGTGGCTTCTAGCCCTTTGCTACACTTGCAGCGCAAGATCGAGCGCGCCTGCCGCAATGCGGGCTTCCCACCGGAAGGCCGCAAATTCGCGCCGCACGTGACGCTGGCGCGGCTGGGGGCGACCGATCCGGTTCGCGTCTCGGCTTTTCTGCGGCGCTACAGTTTGATGCAGGCGGGTTTTGTCCCGGTCGACGGCTTCAACCTTTATTCCAGCCACCTGGGCAAGGGCCAGCCGTTCTATCGCACCGAAGTCGAATATCTGTTCGAGATGCCGGAGGAGCCGGAACGGTCTGCGGCCGCCGGCGCTTAAGACATTTTCAGCCTGAGCTTGATCCAGGCTTCGCGCCCCGCATGATCTGCCCGAACGCCTCGAAGTCTCCGTGGCTGAAGCAGACGAACAGCACGCGCTCGACCACCGGCAGCCTTGGTAATTCTGCTCGAACCGTGGCAAGCGCGATGCGGCAGGCGCGCTCGAAGGGGAAGCCATAGACCCCGGTCGAGATGCCGGGAAACGCAATCGAGTGGCAATCGTGCCCGGCGGCAAGGCGCAGGCTGTTGCGGTAGCAGGCGGCGAGCGCCGGGTCGTCGTCCCGCGCGCCGGACCAGATCGGGCCGACCGTGTGGATCACATGCCGCGCCGCCAGGCGATAGCCAGCGGTGATCCGCGCCTCGCCGGTCGGACAGCCGCCCAGGCCGCGGCACTCGGCCAGTAATTCCGGACCGGCCGCACGATGGATCGCGCCATCGACGCCGCCACCGCCTAACAAGCTGGAGTTTGCGGCGTTGACGATGGCGTCGACGGACTGCTGTGTGATGTCACCTCGAACGAGGTCGATTTTGGCAGGCATGGGGCAAACTTTGAAACAGGCTTCGGCTTTAGATCGGGATACTCTAATATACCCGGCGCACCTGCCAAAGCCCAAAGGATACCGCGAACCCATGACCTTAGCCGACCGCATCTTGACTGTGTTCGACGCGCTCGGCATTGGCCGGGCGCATATCGCGACGCAATCGCCGAGCGATATCTCTGGATTTCTGGCCGCGCATCCGGACCGCGTCGCAGGTGTGGCCCTTAGCGCGCCGTCGCGGATCGATCCGTCCGCGTTCGAGCCATTGGGTGCGCGGCTGCTCTATATCGCACCGGAGACCGGCATGCTGGCCCGCACCGCGGCGCGGGCTTTGCCGCAATTAGCCGACGCGCGCCAGGTGCAGATCGCCGGCTATCACGCCGAAAGCTGGACCGACATGGCGACGGAGCGGCCCGATCTGGCCGATATGCTGGCCGACCACCTCCTAAGCGTTGATGGCGCCGCTACAGCCAGCGGTGAGCCCGAAGACGGCGAGGTCGACGGCATCCGCTACCGCGCCATGGGCAGCGGCCCGGTGCTGGTGTTAACGCCTATGCTGCTGTCGCCGAACCAGTGGGAACCGATCCTGCCGGCGTTGGCGAACCGGTTCCGCGTCGTGGCGCTGGCCGGCCCGCATCTGGGCATGCTGTCGCTGCTGGAGGAACGGGCGGCGCTGGCCGACTGGCGGCACATGTGCGCCGGCCTGTTCGACGCCCTGCGGCTAGAACCCGGCGATCAGGTACTGGATGTCGGTTGCGGCAGCGGCGCGGTCGCCCGGCAGTTCCTGGAGCATACCGACGGCCAGAACCCGCTGACCGCCCTGGACCTCAGCCCCTATCTGCTGGGCGAGGCAAAGCTGTCGGCGGCCAGTATCGATGCCGCCGTCGCCTTCAAACTCGGCAGTGCCGAAGACCTGCCATTCGCCGACGACAGCTTCGACGCCGCCTACACCATCACCGTGCTGGAGGAATGCAGCGCCGAGAAGGGCCTGGCGGAGTTGGTGCGCGTCGTCCGCCCCGGCGGCCGGGTCGGCGTCATCGTCCGTGGCGTCGATCTGCACCAATGGTGGAACCTGCCGGTATCCGACGCGGTGCGGGCCAAGATCAGCCTGCCCGCCGCTTCGGTCGCGCCTGGCGGCGTCGCCACCGCCGCGCTCTACGGCCTCGCCATCGCCGCCGGCCTGACCCCGGACCGCATGCATACCTTCACTGTGGCAAGCGAGCTCAGCGAGGGCCCGATTGTCGAATACCCCGAAACCCACGCGCTGTCGCAACTCAATGCCGCCGAACAGGCCGAATACCGCCAAGCCAAATCGGCCGCCGTCGCCGAGGGCTCCTGGTTCATGACCCGCGGCCACCACTGCTTCGTCGGGCAGGTGCCGGGGGAAGCGTAGCCCGAGGAGCGGCCTCAGACGCCCGCGTCGGCCCTCCCTTCGATACGGGCCCGGCGGGCCCTACTCAGGATGAGAAAGGGAGGAGTTGGGGCAAAGAGAGGCTTGGAACCGCCCTCTACTCCACCACCTCGCCCCACAGGTCGTAGGCGTCGGCGTCGGTGACGCGCACGCGGACGATCTCGCCGATTTCCAGCTCGTTCTCGCCGTCCAGATAGACGTTGCCGTCGATGTCCGGCGCATCGGCATAGGTGCGCCCGGTGGCCTCGTCCTCATCGACGTCGTCGATGATCACGTCGTACTCGCGGCCGATCTTGGCGATCTGCTTCTCGGCGCTGATCGCCTGCTGCAACTCCATCAGCCGGTCGTACCGCTCCTGCTTCACGTCGTCGGGCACGGCGCCCGGCAAGGCGTTGGAGGGGGCGCCGGCCACTGGCTCGTATTGGAAGCAGCCGAGGCGGTCGATCTGCGCCTCCTCCAGCCAATCGAGCAGGTCGTCGAAATCGTCATCCGTCTCGCCGGGAAAGCCGACGATGAAGGTCGAGCGGATCGCCAAGTCCGGCACGATTTTGCGCCACGCGGCCAGGCGCTCCAGCACCTTTTCCTGATTGGCCGGGCGGCGCATCGCCTTCAGAACGCGGGGCGAGGCATGCTGGAACGGGATGTCGAGATAGGGCAGGATCTTGCCGTCGGCCATTAGCGGCAGCACGTGATCGACGTGCGGATAGGGATAGACATAGTGCATCCGTACCCAAACGCCGAGCGAGCCCAAGGCCTCCGCCAAATCCAGGAACCGGGTCTGGTATTCCCGGCCTTTCCAATTGCTGGCGGCGTATTTCAGGTCCTGGCCATAGGCGCTGGTGTCCTGGCTGATCACCAGCAATTCCTTGACGCCGGCGCGGGTCAGCGCCTCCGCCTCGAACATCACCTGCGCCAAGGGCCGGCTGACCAGATCGCCGCGCAAGTGCGGGATGATGCAGAACGAGCAGCGGTTGTTGCAGCCCTCTGAAATCTTCAGATAGGCGTAGTGGCGCGGCGTCAGGCGCAGCCCGGCCTCCGGCACCAGGTCCTGAAACGCGTCGTGGGCGGGGGGCAGGGCGTCGTGGATCGCGCCCATCACCTGCTCGTACTGATGCGGGCCGGTGATGGCGAGGACGCCCGGATGCTCCGCCCGGATCAGGTCGGCCTCCTTGCCGAGACAGCCGGTGACGACGACGCGCCCGTTCTCCGCCAGCGCCTCACCAATAGCCTCCAGGCTTTCCGCCCTGGCGCTATCGAGGAAGCCGCAGGTGTTGACCAGCACCAGATCGGCGCCGGCATAGTCGCCGACGATCTGGTAACCTTCGGCGCGCAGGCGCGTGACGATGCGTTCGGAATCAACGAGGGCTTTGGGGCAGCCGAGGCTGACCAGCCCGACTTTCGGGGACGCGAGTTCCATGGCTTATTTTTATCCAGGCGGCAGTTCGGCGCTTTGCGGCTCTGGAGCGTACAGCGGCCGGTATTGTTCGATATTCTCGCGGGCGTTCTGCAAATCCTGCAACGAGCCGTTGCGCACCAGCGCCAAGCCCTGCTCCAGCACCCGCTTCAGGCTGGCATAGTCCTCGTTCGCCTCTTGCTCCGCGCACTCCAGATAGCGGCGCATGTGTAGCAGATACTGGTTAAAGCCCTCGACCGCCAGATTGAATGTCAGCGCATCGGTGATCTGCACATTCGGCGCCCGCGGCTTGTAGCAGCGGGTGGATTCCCAGACGCGATAATCGGTGATCTCCGGCCGGTCCAGACCGCCAGCCTGAACGCGCGCCGGCAGAGCGGCGAGGACCGCCATCGCGAGGCTGGCCAGCAGGATCGGTCGAACGGCGCGCATCGTTAGCCTAACTATCCCGGTTGCACGGAACGCGGCGGGTAACCGCGCTGCATGTCAATAGAGTTTCATCGCCAGCGGCGATCTCGCCGCGGACAAACACGATCCTGCCGCCGCGGCGCACGATCTCGGCCCGTGCCACCAGGAAATCGCCGACCTTGCCGGCGCTGATGAACTGCGCGTCCAACTGCACCGTGATCGCGCGCTCGTCCGGCAGGCCCTCGCGTGCCGCTGCGCACAAGGTGAGGTCGGCCATGGCCATCAGCAAGCCCCCATGCACCACTCCGCCGGAATTGCAGTGCTTTTCCTCCACCAGCAGCACGAACCGTGGGTCGTCAGCGGGCTCCGCCGGCGAGTAGAACGGTCCGGTGTTCATCTCGTAATGGTCGTCAGGGTCGAGAATGTAGTAGGCCGACGGAAAATCGGCTGGAACGGCGGTCATTGCTGGTCGGTTCCTCCTCAGCGCTGGCCAAAGCCGGCAGGTATACACACGGGCTCAAGCAACGCCAACCGCCCGCCTGACGGGTTCAGCGGGTGCGTTGGCGCAGGTCGTGCCATTGCATCAGAAAGATACCGCCCAGCACCAGGCCGGCACCGGCGAACTGCAAGCCGCTCAACACCTCGCCGAACAGCAGGAATGCCGCAACGATACTGACCACCGGTTGCAAATTGGTGAGCATAGCACTTCTGGCCGGGCCGATATGAGCGATGGCGACATAGAATAAGGGGATCGAACTGGCTTGCAGCACCGCCACGCCGATCATTCCGGCCCAGCCGCCCGGCGCGGTCGGCAGCACGATGGCATCCCGTGCCAGCGCTACGGCCAGCAGCCCCAGCGCGGCGATGACCGTCATGTGCCAGAACATCACCCAGCGGTCGCCACGCGGCATGACGCGGGCGCTGCCGATGACGTTGACGGTCGTCGCCAGCGACGCCGACAGGCTGAGAGCGATGCCGAGCGGATGCGCCGTCTCGAAGCTCACCCCCAGCATCAGCACCAATCCGGCAAAGGCGATGGCCACTGCCAGCATCTGCATGCCGGCCGGCCAGCGGCGCGCGAGGCCCGCTTCGCCCAGCGCGATTAGCGGCGGGAAAGTGAAGAACAGCAGGGCGGCGAGGCCGATGGGAATGTACTGCACCGCCGCAATGTTGGCGTAGAACATCACCGACATCAGCAGCCCCAGGCCGAAGCACCAGCGCCACTGCCGCCAGGGCAGCCGCAGGCCGCGCCGGCTCACGACGCAGAAGACGCCGGCTGCTACCGCCAGCAAGGTCGCACGCAGCAGAGCTACGGTGACGCCATTGGTGCCGCCTTCGAAGGCGAAGCGGGCGATGGCGACCGCCAAGCCCAGTCCGACGGAGCATGAGAGCGCCGCCACGTAGCCGATCATCGCATTGCGCCGCTTCCCGCGGCGCGCACAGGCTCACGCCAGGCCGCGAATTACCGGAATGCCAAGGTCGCGGATTTTCTTGCGCAAAGTGTTTCGGTTCAAGCCCAACATTTTCGCCGCCTGAATCTGATTGCCGCGGGTCGCGTTCAGCGACAGGCGGATCAGCGGCGTTTCGATCTCGCGCAACACGCGGTCATAGAGGCCGGGCGGCGGCGGCAGGTCGTCGTGGGCGTCGAAATAGCGCTTCAGCACCCGCTCAACCGCGGCTTCCAGCCCCTCGTCGGCGGCGACCGCGGCCCGGCCCTCGTCGACTTCAGGCGCGGGGGCGAGATCGGCCAGTTCCAGTTCCACCGATTCCAGCCGGATGACATCATCGGCGTAGAGCGCCACCAGCCGGCGCACCAGGTTTTCCAGCTCGCGCACATTGCCGGGCCAGCGGTGTTGGCGCAGGCGGGCGACAGCCGAAGGCTCTACCCGTTTCCTCGGCAACCCTTCTTCCGCCACGCGGCCTAGGAAATGGTGCAGCAGGTCCGGAATATCCTCCAGCCGCTCCCGCAGCGGCGGCAGGCGGATCGGCACGACGTTCAGGCGGTAATAGAGGTCTTCGCGAAACTGGCCGAGCCGGATCAACTGGCGCAAATCGCGGTGGGTGGCAGCGATGATGCGCACATCGGCGCGGATCGGTGTCCGCCCGCCAACCGTGGTGAACTCACCCTCCTGCAACACCCGCAGCAGCCGCGTCTGCGCCTCCAGCGGCATGTCGCCGATTTCGTCCAGAAACAAGGTGCCGCCGGCCGCCTGCTCGAACCGGCCGGCGGAGCGTTGCACCGCACCGGTGAAGGCGCCTTTCTCATGCCCGAACAACTCGCTTTCGATCAGATCGCGTGGCAATGCGGCCATGTTGACGGCGACGAATGGCCCATGCCGACGGCGGCCATAGTCGTGCAGGGCGCGGCTGACCAACTCCTTGCCGGTGCCGCTTTCGCCATGGATCATCACCGTCAGGTCGGTGCTCATCAGGCGCGCCAGGATGCGATAGATCTCCTGCATCGCCGGCGAGCGCCCGATCAGCGGCAGGTCTTCGTTTGGACTTTCGCCGGAAGCCGAGGGTTTTGCGGGTTCGACCAGCGCGCGCTCCACGGTGCGCACCAATTCGCGCAGGTCGAACGGCTTCGGCAGATAGTCGAACGCGCCCCGCTCCGTCGCCTTCACCGCCGTCAGCAGCGTCGAGTGGGCGCTCATGACGATGACCCGCAGGTCGGGCCGGCGCTTCTTGATGCGCGGCACCAGATCCAGGCCATTTTCGTCCGGCATGACAACGTCGGTGATCACCAGATCGCCGTCGCCGTCATCGACCCAGCGCCACAGTGTAGCGGCATGGGCCGTGGCTTTCACGTCATAGCCGGAACGCCCCAGCGCCTGGCTGAGGACGGTGCGGATGGCACGGTCATCATCGGCAATCAAGATCGTGGACGGCTTCATCGGCAATTTCTCCTCAATCAGGCGCCGATGCGGCGGCTGCAACGGGCAACATAACGGTGAATACGGTCCGACCTGGCTCGCTGTCGCATTCGACCAGGCCGCCATGTTCGCTGACGATTTTCGCGACAATCGCCAGCCCCAGACCGTGGCCGCCGGGCTTGGCGGAGACGAAGGGATCGAACAGATGCGGACGCAAGTCCTCTGGTACGCCGGCGCCGTTGTCTTGGATGCGTACGACCAGCGGTAAATCGACCGGCTTGGCCGCACCCGGAACGGAAATGCGCACGCCATGCTGGTAGGCGGTCGACAGAATGATTTCGCCGTGGTCGGGCCCCAGCACCTCGCAGGCGTTCTTGATCAGGTTCACGAATACCTGGATCAGTTGGTCGTGATGGCCGAAGGCCGGCGGCAGTGAGGGGTCGTAGCGCTCCACCAGCTGCAGGCCCTCGCCGAAGCCGGTCTCGGCGATGCGGCGCGCGCGCTCCAGCACCTCATGGATATTGACCGGTCCGCGCTCCAGCCCGCGAGGGTCGGCGGCCAGGCCCATGCGGTCGACCAGGCTGTTGATGCGGTCGACCTCATCGCAGATCAACACGACCAGCTCCCGGTCCTCGGTCGCGACGGACGCTTCCATCAGTTGCGCCGCGCCGCGGATGCTGGCGAGCGGGTTCTTCACTTCGTGCGCCAGCAGCGCCGACATGGCGACAATGGACCGCCCGGCGTGGCGGTGCAGCAATTGCTGATCTATACGTTGCGCGATGGTGTGCGGCGATATCACCATTGCCACCCAACCGTGATCCAGGCCGTTGGCGTCGAGCACCGGCGAGAGATAGATGGAGATGGCGGGAACCGACACCCGTTGCGTTTCCAGCGGGATGCCGTGGTCGGCGATACTGGCGCTGCTGCTGCGCACCTGGCGCACCAAAGCGTGGATCGGCGAATCCTCCGGTATGATCTTCTCTAGAGGATGGCCGATCAGGCCGTGCCGGCTGGTCGCCAGAATTTGCTCCGCAGAGGCATTTGCTTGACAAATCATGCCGCCGCCGTCGATCAGAAGGATCGCGGCGGACAGAGCCTCCATAATGGCAGCCGGGCCGGGCTGAGATTCGACGAGCATTTGCATAAATTTTAAGCGATCTCATAGATGATGATTAATTGAGCAAATTATGGTCGCCGGTACCGAATTGCAAGGGCTCTGTTGCGCGTGCGAAGGCCGTGCTATGCCGCCTCAATGCCGCAGACCATCCGTGAACCCGCCCCTCGAACTGCCTGCCCGACTACCGCCTTGATCGTTGCCGCCGGGCGCGGCAGCCGTTTCGGCGATGCAGCGCCAAAGCAGTACGCGCGCCTCGGCGGCAAGCCGCTGCTGCGCTGGGCGATCGAGGCGTTTCTGGCCCACCCGGCGGTGACCGCGGTGTGCTGCGTCATCCACCCGGAGGACGAGTCCGCCTATGCCAGTGCCTCTGCCGGACTGGAGTTAGCCGCGCCGGTCGTCGGCGGCCCGACGCGTCAGGCATCTGTAAGGCTGGGACTGGAGGCGCTGGCCGCCGGGTCATCTCCGCCGGCCCAAGTGCTGATCCACGACGCGGCCCGCCCGCTGGTGCCGGCAGATGTGATCGACCGGGTTTTGCAAGCCCTCGCGCAATCGCCCGGCGCCATCCCGGCGCTGCCGGTGGTCGATACGATCAAGCAATCGGCCAGCGGCCAGCACATCGAGGCGACGGTCCCCCGCCAAAGCCTCTGGCGGGCGCAGACACCGCAGGGCTTCCGCTTCAACGCCATCCTCTCGGCGCACCGGTCGGCAGCGGAGGGGAATTTCACCGACGACGCCGACCTGCTGCAAGCCGCAGGCGCGGCAGTGGCTCTGGTCGAGGGAGACGAGGCGATGCTGAAAGTCACCACAGCCGCAGACCTGGCGCGGCTGGAGGCCTTGTTGGCTGGCGCATACGAGACCCGCACCGGCTTCGGATATGACGTGCACGCCTTCGGCCCCGGCGATAGCGTCATGCTAGGCGGCGTCCGTATCCCGCACAGCCGCGGCCTTAGCGGCCATTCCGATGCGGATGTCGGCCTGCATGCGCTTTGCGATGCGATCTATGGCGCTCTCGCCGACGGCGATATCGGCCAGCACTTTCCGCCGAGCGACACCGCCTGGCGCGGCGCGGACAGCGCGGAGTTCTTGCGCCATGCGGCGGCGCGTGTGGCGGCGCGCGGCGGGCGCATTCTGCACCTGGACCTGACGCTGGTCTGCGAGCGGCCAAAGATCGGGCCGCACCGCGACGCAATGCGCGCCCGCATTGCCGCAATCGCCGGCCTCGCCCTCGACCGTGTCGCCGTCAAGGCCACGACCAGCGAGAAACTCGGCTTCACCGGCCGGGAGGAGGGCATTGCCGCCCATGCGGTCGCCACCCTCAGCCTGCCGCCGCAGTCGTGAGCCCGCACGTCGCGACAGTGGTCGCCACTTGGTTCGGTGCTGGTCTGCTGCCGAAAGCGCCCGGCACCTGGGCCTCGGTCGCCGCCTTGCCACCTGGTCTGACATTGATCTGGGCCGGCGGGCCATGGCTGTTGGCGCTCGGCGTGGTTCTGATCAGCGCGGCCGGTGTCTGGGCGAGCGGCGCCTACGCCACCCGGGTCGAGCTGGACGACCCGAGCCAGATTGTCGTCGATGAAGTCGCCGGCCAATGGCTGGCCTTGCTGCCAATGGCCGTCGTCTCCTGGCAGGCGGTCGCCGTCGCATTCGTGCTGTTCCGCATCGCCGATATCTTCAAGCCCTGGCCGGCCTCGTGGGCAGACCGCGAGTTGGATGGCGGCCTCGGCGTCATGGCGGACGACTGGATCGCCGGCATCTTCGCTGGCCTCGGCCTATGGTTGCTGCAATCCGGCGGCGTGGTCTGAGTCTGCCGTATTTGCCGCCCGATTGGCCACCATTTGCTGTCGCCTGACCTCGGGCCTTCCAGTAGGCTGGCTCCACCCTTCGAACAGACCAGGAGCCCGACGCCATGGCCGCGACTGCCGCATCGACCTTACCGACTTTCGACACCCTGCTGCTGGACCGCCCGGCAGAGGCCGTGCTGCGCGTGACGATGAACCGCCCGGAGGCGCGCAACGCCCAAGACCTGCAGATGACCTACGATCTGAACGGCGCCTTCGACTTCGCTGCCCACGATCCAGAAACCAAGGTCATCATCCTGGCCGGCAGCGACCCACATTTCTCCGCCGGCCATGATCTACGCGGCAAGGCAGGCAAGACGCTGGACGACTTCACGCCAATTTCCACCTGGGGCGGCGCCGGCGCACCGGGTGCGGAGGGGCGTCTCTCGCGCGAGCATGAAATCTATATGGACGTCTCGCAGCGCTGGCGCGACCTGCCGAAGCCGACCATCGCCGCGGTGCAGGGCAAGTGCATCGCCGGCGGCCTGATGCTGGCCTGGGTGTGCGACCTGATCGTTGCCTCGGACGATGCCACGTTCTGCGACCCGGTGGTCGCCATGGGCGTTTGCGGCGTCGAATGGTTCGCGCATCCGCACGAACTGGGATATCGCAAGGCCAAAGAATTGCTGTTCACCGGCGACTTCTTCACGGCGGAGGAGGCGCATCGCCTGGGCATGGTCAACCATGTGGTGCCGCGGGCCGAGCTTGCCGATTTCGTGCTGGCCATGGCGGAGAAGATCGCATCGAAGCCGCTGTTTGCACTGCGCACCACCAAGGAGGCCGTGAACAAGGCTCAGGACGCCGCCGGCTTCCAGCAACAGATGGCGACCGCCTTTGCGCTGCACCAACTCTGCCACAGCCACAACATGCAGGTGCACAACATGGCGGTCGATCCCGGTGGCCTGGCGCCCAGCGTCAAGGGCCGGACCGACGCACGCCTGCAATCGAAGCCGGCAGCGGAATAGCCCGACCGCCGCTTTGACGTGATCTCAACCGCCGCGCTGCGGGACGTGCTCCTGCAGGCGCGGCATGATCTCGACGAAGTTGCAGGGCCGGAAGCGGTTGTCGAGCTGGTAGGCGAGGATATCGTCCCAGCCGTCCTTCACTGCGCCGGTGGAGCCAGGCAGCGCGAACAGGTAGGTGCCGCCGGCGACCCCCGCAGTGGCGCGCGATTGCATCGTCGACGTGCCGATTTTCTGGTAGCTGATCCAGCGGAACACCTCGCCGAAGCCGGCGATTTCCTTCTCATAGACCTGGGCAAAGGCTTCCGGCGTCACGTCGCGGCCGGTCACGCCGGTGCCACCGGTGGAGATCACGCAATCGACGCCCGCGTCGGCGATCCAGGCGCGCAACTGCGCAACGATGGCCGCCACCTCGTCCTTGACGATCGCGCGCTCGACCACCTTGTGGCCGGCAGCCTCCGCCCGGGCGACCAGCGTATCGCCGGAGCGGTCGTCGGCGAGGGTGCGCGTATCCGAGACGGTCAGGACCGCGATGCGGACCGGGACGAATGGCCTGGACTCATCGATAGGCATAGCTCGCGCCCTCCGCAATTTCGACCAGCGCCCTATCCTGATTGCGGTAGCGCGGCCACTGGCCACGCAACAGCGCCGTCATCGAGGGCCGCGCCTGGCCCATCAACCCACGATAGATCCAGTAGTTGGCAATCACTCGCTCGACAAACAAGCGGGTCTCCAGCAGCGGCAGAATCTCGATAAACATCAGCGGGTCGTCGGCCAGCAACCCGTCACGGCTCCACGTGGCCAGGTTGCCGACGCCGGCGTTATAGGCGACGGCCAGCCGGAACAGGTTGTCGCCGACGATATCCTTGCCCATCAGATATTGCAGATACTGCTGCCCCAGCGACAGGTTCAAGGTCGGCTCGTAGAGCTTGTCGCGCTGCGGCCCCTGAAAGCGATCCCTGCCGGCGACATAGTTGGCCGTGCTGGGCATCAACTGCATCAGGCCGCGGGCGCCGGCGACGCTGGTGGCGCGTGGATTGAACACCGACTCCTGCCGCACGAAAGCCCAGATCAGGGCACGATCCACCGCAAACC
>CAXBDI010000105.1:0-14196 GCA_963974445.1 uncultured Alphaproteobacteria bacterium | reverse complement strand
AACCGGACAACTCATGTGCTACTGAAACCGGACATACCGTCTGTCGTCGACATGGTCGCGGCGGGCCTCGACAATATAACAATATCCTTATATAGTGTGGTATAAGCTGAATCATTCTTGGAGAGCGCATCCATGCCTGCACCGTCCCGCCCCGCGATAAACGACCTGATTGCCGAGCGTATCCTGGTGTTGGAGGGGGCGATGGGCACGATGATCCAGGCGGAAAAATTGGATGAGGCTGGCTATCGCGGCGAGCGGTTCGCGGATCACGGCTCCGATCTGCGCGGCAACAACGACCTGCTCAACTTGACGCAGCCGGAGCTGATTCAGAAAATTCACGAGATCTATATGTCGGTCGGCGCCGATATCATCGAGACCAACACCTTTAACGGGACGTCGATCAGCCAGGCGGACTATCAGTGCGAGCCGTTCGTCCATGACATTAACCTGGCAGGCGCACAGATCGCCCGCCGGGCTGCCGACCTCTGGACCGAAAAGACACCGGACAAGCCGCGCTATGTCTTCGGCAATCTGGGGCCGACCAACCGCACCTGCTCGATCTCGCCGGACGTGAACCGGCCCGGCTACCGTGCCGTCTCCTTTGACGAGATGCGCGAGACCTATCTGGAGCAGGCACGGGCGTTGCACGAGGGCGGTGTCGACGGCTTCTCCGTCGAGACCGTGTTCGACACGCTGAACTGCAAGGCGGCGCTGTTCGCGCTGGAAGAGCTGTTCGAGGAGGTCGGCGAGCGCCTGCCGGTGATTGTCAGCGGTACGGTCACCGACCTGACCGGGCGCAATCTCTCCGGCCAGACGGTGACGGCGTTCTGGTATGCGACGCGGCACTCCAACCCGCTGGCTTTTGGCCTGAATTGCGGGTTCGGCGGCGAGGAGCTGCGGCCGTTTGTCGAAGAATTGGCCAATACCATCGAAGTGCCGCTGGTCTGCTACCCGAACGCTGGCCTGCCGAACGAGCTTGGCGGTTACGACGAATCCCCGGCGATGACGGCTGGCCTGATCCGTGAATGGGCGGAGAATGGCTGGGTCAATATTGTCGGCGGTTGCTGCGGCACCACGCCGGACCATATCAAGGCCATCGCCGAAGCGGTCGAGGGCATGACTCCGCGCAAGGCACAAAGCGACCGGCCACGGCTTCGCCTCGCCGGGCTGGAGCCGTTCGAGACAGCGGCGTGAGCCACGGATTGAAGACATCAATAGGCCCATTCCTCCGTCCCGGGCTCGACCCGGGACCCATGCCTGAGAGTTTCTCACAGAGAGTGGGCTAAGGGACTTGGCTCTCCGGCGTAGGCCCCGGATCAAGTCCGGGGAAAGGGTAAAAGTTTCTTATTCGGTCGCGCAAACTCGCGACAGTGGAGTTAATGACGTGCAGCAAGCGACCTTCATCAATATCGGCGAGCGCACCAACGTTACCGGCTCCGCACGGTTCAAGAAGCTGATCATGGGCGGCGACTACGATGCGGCGCTGGAAGTCGCGCGTAGCCAGGTCGAAAACGGCGCCCAGATCATCGACATCAATATGGACGAGGGCCTGCTCGACGCCGAGGAGGCGATGGTCACCTTCCTGAACCTGATCGCCGCCGAGCCGGATATCGCCCGCGTGCCGATCATGATCGACAGCTCGAAATGGAGCGTGATCGAGGCCGGGCTGAAGTGCGTCGCCGGTAAGGCCATCGTCAACTCGATCAGCATGAAGGAGGGCGAGGAAGCCTTCCTGAAGCAGGCGCGTCTGGTCCGCCGATATGGGGCTGCCGCAGTCGTCATGGCTTTCGACGAAAAGGGCCAGGCCGACACCGCCAAGCGCAAGATCGAAATCTGCACCCGGGCCTACAAGCTGCTGACCGAAGATGGCTTCCCGGCGGAAGACATCATCTTTGACCCCAACGTTTTTGCGGTCGCGACCGGTATCGAGGAGCACGACAACTACGGCAACGACTTCATCGAAGCCTGCCGCGCGATCAAAGAGACCTTGCCGCACGCCAAGGTCTCGGGCGGCGTCTCCAATCTCTCGTTCAGCTTTCGCGGTAACGAGCCGGTGCGCGAGGCGATGCACTCGGTGTTTTTGTATCACGCGATCCAGGCCGGCATGGACATGGGCATCGTCAACGCCGGCCAGTTGGCGGTCTACGACGACATCCCGGCCGACCTGCGCGAGCGTGCCGAGGACGTCATCCTCAACCGCACGCCGGAGGGCACCGAACGCCTGCTGGAACTGGCCGAGCAGTACCGCGGCCAGGGCGGTCAGGTCCAGGTCAAAGACACCAAGTGGCGCGAAGAGCCGGTCACCAAACGGATCGAGCATGCACTGGTGCATGGCATCAACGCCTTTATCGTCGAGGATACCGAGGAGGCACGGCTGGAGGCCGAAAAGCCGCTGCATGTGATCGAAGGCCCGCTGATGGACGGCATGAACCGGGTCGGCGACCTGTTCGGCTCCGGCAAAATGTTCCTGCCGCAGGTGGTGAAATCCGCCCGCGTCATGAAACAGGCCGTCGCCCACCTCATCCCCTTCATCGAAGCCGAAGCCGAGGCCAGCGGCGAGGCGATGCAGAAAAAGGGCAAGATCCTGCTGGCGACCGTCAAAGGCGACGTGCACGACATCGGCAAGAACATCGTCGGCGTCGTCCTGCAGTGCAACAACTATGACGTCATCGACCTGGGCGTGATGGTGCCGGCGTCGAAAATCCTCGATACCGCCATCAAGGAAGAGGTCGACCTGATCGGGCTCTCCGGCCTGATCACGCCCTCGCTGGACGAGATGGTGCACGTGGCCGAGGACATGAAGCGGCGCGGCTTCGACAAGCCGCTGCTGATCGGCGGCGCTACCACTTCGAAATTGCACACCGCGCTGCGGATCGAGCCGGCCTACGATCACCCGGTGATCCATGTGCTGGATGCCTCGCGCGCCGTCGGCGTTGCCGGGCAGTTGCTGTCGGCGGAGACTTACGGCGACTACACCACCGGCATCGCCGCCGAATACGAGATGCTGCGCGAACGGCGCAAGACCGGCTCCAGCCGGCCAGCCATGAGCCTGGACGCCGCCCGCGCCAATAAGGCGAAGCTGGACTGGAACGGCTACACCCCGCCGGAGCCGACCTTTCTCGGCACCAAGAGTTTTGTGCAATACCCGCTGGACGAGTTGGTGGAGCGCATCGACTGGACGCCGTTTTTCCGCACCTGGGAACTGGCAGGCGTCTATCCGAAGCTCCTAGATGATCCGGTGGTCGGCGAGCACGCCCGCGACCTGTTCGACGACGCGCAAGCCATGCTGCAACGCATCGTCGATGAGAAATGGCTGGAGGCGCGCGGCGTCATCGGCTTCTGGCCGGCCAACAGCGACGGCAACGAGGACGTGCTGCTGTATGGGCCGGAGCGGATCAACGAGCCATTGGCGCGGCTACATTTCCTGCGCCAGCAGGTGCACAAGAGCGAGGGCCGCCCGCACCTCTGCCTCGCCGATTTCGTGGCGCCGCAGGACAGCGGCAAGACCGACTATATCGGCGGCTTTGCGGTGACGGCAGGTCACGGCATCGACCCGATCGTCGCCGATTTCGAGAAGCAAAATGACGATTACAACTCCATCCTGCTGAAGGCCCTGGCCGACCGGCTGGCCGAAGCCTTCGCCGAACGCATGCACGAGCGGGTGCGCCGCGAATTCTGGGCCTACGCGCCGGATGAGGCGCTCGACAACGCGTCGCTGATCCGCGAGAAGTACCGCGGCATCCGTCCCGCCCCTGGCTATCCTGCCTGCCCGGACCACAGCCAAAAGCCAACCCTGTTCCAACTGCTGGATGCAGAGGCCGAGGCCGGCATCATATTGACCGAAAGCAACGCCATGCTGCCAACCGCGGCGGTCAGCGGCTGGTATTTCGCGCACCCGGAAGCCGCGTATTTCGGCGTCGGCCGGGTCGAGCGCGATCAGTTGCTGGACTATGCAAAGCGGGCGGGCGTATCCGAGCAAGACGCCATCCGCCGCCTGTCTCCGGTCCTCAGCGACGACGCGCGCAAACCCGGCACCGGCGAGGTGAAGGCCGCGGCTTAACCCCGAACGAATACCGAGAATCAGGCTTGCTCCCTGCACTCAAGCCTCTTCTCATTCTGGGGCAGACACTCAGCATGGCCGGGACAGCGCCAGCGGATCGTCCCGAACCGAAGGGCAGCGACGAAGCCCAACAAGGCCTCACCTGTAACGAAATCGTCTGGAACTCGTCTCCACAGGCACCACGTGTATCTTCTGGCGAAGCGGCCTAACTCGCAAACCGGCTCGCAAGCCCGAAGGTACGCCTACCAGTGATGTTTCGAACCTACTCAACCCGAGCACGAAAGAAAGGACGACGTATCCATGACCCACAAGCAGGTTGTACTTTGCTCCCCCGTTCGCACAGCGATCGGCACTTATGGCGCATCCCTGAAAGACACTCCGGCAACCGAACTCGGCGCGACGGTGATCCGAGGGGCGGTCGAGCGGTCCGGCCTCGATCCATCGCAAGTGCAGGCGGTGGTCATGGGACAAGTGGTTCAGGCAGGCGCAAGGATGAACCCGTCGCGTCAGGCGGCGATCGGCGCGGACATTCCCGTGGACGTGCCGGCGATGACCGTCAACCGGGTTTGCGGCTCTGGCGCTCAAGCGATCGCTTCGGCGGCTCAGGAGGTCATGCTCGGCCATGTGGATTGCGCGATCGCTGGCGGCATGGAGAACATGGACCAGGCGCCATATCTGATGCAAAAGGGCCGCTGGGGTTACCGCATGGGCAATGCTCAGATGTACGATAGCATGCTTCATGACGGTCTGAACGATGCCTTTTCCGGGGAGCATTCGGGCTGGCACACGGAAGATTTGGTGAGGCAGGCCCAGATCACGCGCGAGGATCAGGACCGTTGGGCCGAGCGTTCCCAGCGCCGCTTCTCCGACGCGCAGGCCGCGGGCAAGTTCAAGCATGAAATCGTCCCGGTCGAACTCAAGACTCGTAAGGGAACGACCGTTTTCGATACGGACGAACACAACCGTCCGGATACGAGCCTCGACAGCTTGACCAAGCTCAGGCCGTCCTTTCGCGAGAACGGCACCATCACTGCCGGCAATGCGCCGGGGCTGAACAGTGGCGCGGCTGCAATGATTGTTGCTGAAGCAGACTGGGCAGAGAAGAACGGTCTCAAGCCCGTGGCGAGGCTGGTCTCCTTTGGTGTGGGTGCGGTCGAGCCGGGCATGTTCGGGCTCGGCCCCGTGCCGGCCATCTATCAAGCCTTGGAGCGGGCGGGCTGGAGTGTTGGCGATCTCGACCGGGTAGAGATCAACGAGGCTTTTGCGGCCATTGCCGTCGCGCTCGTGCGCGAAATAGGCCTCGAGGAGGACATCGTAAACGTCGAGGGCGGCGCCATCGCGCATGGCCATCCGATTGGCGCTACCGGGGCGGTTCTGACGACGCGGCTCTTGCATGGGATGGAGCGGGATGGCGTCAAGCGGGGCCTTGTGACGCTCTGCATCGGCGGCGGACAGGGGATTGCCCTCGCCTTGGAGCGGATGGCTTGATAGCTGCTGTCGGTGTTCCGAACAGCTGGCCTTTCAAAGATACCGCAGGACGGTACAGCCATCGTTCCAAAGTAATGATGTAGGGTGCAGATGTAGATATCTACAGGAATGGTCCGCAAGCAGTGCCACCCCCAGGGACAGGCGTTGCGGACCACTCCGGGAGGTTGGATTATTTTGAGATCGCTACCAGCCAAGCGCTCCGTACTGCAGCGGCAGTTCTCCTGTGAGGACGCACGAGGCGCCGCATGGGCTGGGGTTTGGGATACAATAGCAGGAGATGCAGCATGGACCCACGAATGAAGATTAATATCTGGTATGTGGTCTTCGCCGTTTTCGGAATCATCATGTTGCAGAATTTCTGGTCTCAGACGCAGCATGTGGAGACTATACCTTACAGCACGTTCGAGCAGTATTTGAAAGATGGACGTCTGAGTAAGGTAACGATTACATCGCAGAACATCCAGGGAACGTTGAAGGGCGGAGAGGACGCAGAGCCTCAACACGTCGTCGCCAACCGCGTCGATCCGGCGTTAGCCGCGCAGCTTGAACCCTATGGCGTGCCATTCTCGGCTGAGGTGGAGAATACGT
This sequence comes from uncultured Alphaproteobacteria bacterium, assembly GCA_963974445.1. Lineage (GTDB taxonomy): Bacteria > Pseudomonadota > Alphaproteobacteria > Bin95 > Bin95 > JACKII01. Next base: position 8,060 of record CAXBDI010000105.1, on the reverse strand, counting down.
TTCTGAGCAATCTGCTGTCCTGGTTGCTGCCGATGGTTCTTTTCTTTGGCGTCTGGATGTTTCTGGTTAAAGGAATGGCCGAAAAACAGGGGCTGGGCGGCGGCTTGATGTCGGTCGGCAAGAGCAAGGCCAAGATCTATGTCGAGACTGACACCAAAGTCACTTTCGAGGATGTCGCCGGCGTCGATGAAGCGAAGGCCGAGCTTGAGGAGATCGTGGCTTTCCTGAAGGAGCCGCAGGGCTACGGCCGGCTCGGGGCCCGCATGCCCAAGGGTGTTCTGTTGGTAGGACCGCCGGGCACCGGCAAAACGCTGCTGGCACGCGCGGTTGCCGGCGAGGCCGGGGTTCCGTTCTTCTCGATCAGCGGCTCAGAGTTCGTGGAGATGTTCGTCGGCGTTGGCGCTGCCCGGGTGCGCGACCTGTTCGAACAAGCGCGCAAGCAGGCGCCGGCGATCATTTTCATCGACGAGCTCGATGCCCTCGGCCGGGCCCGCGGCGCCTTTCCCGGCATGGGCGGGAACGACGAGAAAGAGCAGACCTTGAACCAGCTGCTTTCGGAGCTCGACGGCTTTGACCCACGCGAAGGCTTGATCTTGCTCGCGGCTACCAACCGGCCGGAGATTCTCGATTCGGCATTGCTGCGGGCCGGACGCTTCGACCGCCAGGTCCTGGTCGACCGCGCGGACAAGGTAGGACGCATTGCGATCCTGAAGGTGCATCTGAAGAAGGCGCAGATCGCCAATGACGTCGATGTCGAGCAGATTGCCGCCCTGACCCCGGGGTTCAGCGGGGCCGACCTCGCCAACCTGGTCAACGAGGCGGCTCTGCTCGCCACGCGGCGGGGCGCCGAGGCGGTTTCGCTCGAAGACTTCACGCAGGCGGTCGAGCGCATCGTGGCCGGTCTGGAAAAGAGAAACCGGCTTTTGAACCCCAAGGAGCGCAAGGTCGTCGCGTATCACGAGATGGGCCACGCGCTGGTCGCCATGTCGCTGCCCGGAACGGATGTTGTCCACAAGGTCTCGATCATCCCGCGCGGCGTCGGCGCGCTCGGCTATACCATCCAACGGCCGACCGAGGACCGTTTCCTGATGAGCCGGGGCGAACTCGAGAACAAGATGGCCGTACTGCTGGGCGGCCGCGCGGCGGAGACGGTGGTGTTCGACGAGATTTCCACCGGCGCGGCCGACGATATCGCCAAGGCGAGCAACATCGCGCGCAGCATGGTCACCCGCTTCGGCATGTCTGAGACGTTGGGGCAGATCGCCTACGAAGACGAGCCGCAGCGGTTCTTGGGACCGATGCCGATGCCAACCGGCCTCGAGCGCCACTACAGCGAGGAAACGGCTCGCAAGATCGACGATGCAGTGCGTGAGCTGGTCGAGAAAGCCTTCGAGAAAGCGATGGCCATCCTCAAGGAGAAGCGCGCAACCCTCGACAAAGCTGCCGAGGAACTTCTTCAGAAGGAGACGCTGAATAGCGAGGAACTGAGTCGCCTCATCGATCAGGGCCTCGGTTCGGACACTCCCCTGGACGTCGCCGCCGCATCGGCGCGCAAGACCTAGCGCCATCGCCGGGGGCGATGCAGGGCGGAAGCCGGGGGCTGCGGGTGCGAGGCTCCGCTTGCCGTGAGCGCAACGTTTCCACCGCCGCACCACCAAGAACCGGTGTGATGGAAATAATGAAGGGCCGAAACGAATAGGGAGGCTCAGGTGCTTGTCGCTAGCATATTGGCGGTCTCGCGGTCACCGAGCCGCTCGACTATCTGTATTTCTCGATCGTGAGCTACACCTCGCTCGGGCTTGGCGATAGATCATCTCCGGTTCATCACTGGCGTCGAGGCCTTGAATGGCCTATTGCTAATCGCCTGGTCCGGTTCCTTCGTCTACATCGCCATGGGGCGTCTTTGGCCCTGGCAGCCTTGCACCGAGTCCGGTCGCGCAACCAACTCTAAATGAAGTAGGCGAGAGTAGACGATGAAATCTCAGTACGAAAAAAACAGCATCAGCCTGCTCGGTGGTATTTCGATGGGCACGGGCGTGATGATCGGGGCGGGTATTTTCGCGCTGACGGGACAGATTGCGGAACTGGCCGGGCCTTGGTTTCCGCTCTCTTTCATCGCCGGCGGGATCATTACCGGGTTCAGCGCCTACACCTATGTCAAGATGTCCAACGCCTTTCCGTCCGCTGGCGGGATCGCGATGATTCTGCAAAAGGCCTATGGTCCCGGGGCGGTTGCGGCGGCGGCGGCGCTCTTGATGGCGCTTTCCATGGTGATCAGCGAGAGCCTGGTCGCACGGACCTTCGGCACCTACGTTCTCAGGCCTTTTGATCTGGAGACGGGCAGTATCCTCGCGCCTGTGCTTGGCGTCGGGCTGATCGTCTTCGCCTATCTCGTCAACAAATCGGGCAACCGCTCCGTCGGTCTTTTCTCACTCGTCATGGCGTTCCTGAAGATCGGCGGCATTGCGGTCTTCGGCATTGCGGCGCTTGCGGCCAGCGGTTTCACCTTCGAGCCCGCTTCCGGATCATCGGACAGCATCCCGCTTGCAGGCTTTACGGCATCAATCGCGCTGTCGATCCTCGCGTTCAAGGGCTTCACCACGATCACCAACAGCGGCGCCGAGATCGTCGATCCGCACCGCAATGTCGGCCGCACGATCATCGTTTCCATAGCGATCTGCGTGGTGGTCTATCTGCTTGTCGCATTCGGGGTCGGCTCCAGCCTTTCGCTCGAAGAGATCGTCGCTGCCAAGGATTATTCGCTCGCACAAGCAGCTGAGCCGGTCTTCGGTGTCTATGGCCTTTACTTCACTGTCGGACTTGCCGTCATCGCGACGGCGTCGGGGGTGCTGGCCAGTGTTTTTGCCGTCTCGCGCATGCTGGCGATGCTGACCGAAATGGAGATGATTCCGCACAACCATTTCGGCATGCCTGGCCCGATCCGGGAGCATACGCTGGTCTACACGGTGGTGATCGCATCGGTCCTGACGGTGTTCTTCGATCTCAGCCGCATCGCGTCGCTTGGCGCCTTCTTCTACCTGGTGGTGGATATTCTGATCCATTGGGGCGTGTTCCGCCGCCTGCGCCAGGAGATCGGCGCGAAGGGCTGGGTGCTGATGACGGCCATCGGGCTCGACGCGCTCGTGCTCGGTGTCTTTGGCGCCATGAAACTGCAATCCGATCCGCTCATCGTGATCATCGCATTCGTCGCGATCGCCACAGTGTTCGCCTATGAGCGCTTCTTTCTGTCACGTTGGACCACCGAGGGAGAACATGGCGGCCACTGACGGCCGGGATTCCACTTTACCCGCCTATCCGCCAGTCAGGAGATAGGCGAAATCATCGAAGCGAATCGATGCCAGGGCCGGGACGCCGCCGTCCCGAGGGCCCTGAACGAGCGCACCAGGCAGCAGCGCTGTCTGGCGATTGCTTGTCATCGGGCGATCGCGCCGCTTTCAAAGTGCCGGTCGTCATAGGCAAAGACGATCTTCGGATCCGGCTTGGCTGCGCGGGAGTTTCTCCGCCAGGCGGCAAATGATACCAACGGCATGAATTATCGACCCATGAGAGCCCAATCTCGCCATCCGACGGAGCGGATGGTATCTGGTAGCGCCACGAGGCGGTTCCAAGCGTCGCAGCCTGCTTCGAGAATAGCCTCGTAGCTGTCGAAGACCCGGTTCGAGAGCCAATTCTGGCGCAGATAGTGCCAGACATTTTCGACTCGTTGGCCGGTGTCAACGCCGGTTGGAAAGTGGCGCATATCGCCGGTTTAAAAATGACCCGCCTGTGATGAGCATGCCAGGGGCGACCGCCAAACTGATCTCGTCAAGGTGCATTTGCATCGCCTCTGTGCCGGCTTTCGGCAGGACGAGCGCCGCGCCTTTGCCGAGCATCGGACAGACCTGTGCCGGACTTGATCCGGTATGGCGCCGAAGATATAGGTGCATTGATAGCGTTGATCGGCCGGCAGGCGCGGCCTCGTGCCTTTCTTGGCCGAAATTCGGGTGCGGCCGTTCTTTTGACCGATGCGGGCTTCGTCCTGGAACCAGACCTCGATGCGCCGCCCCTTCGGCAAATGGCCTATATGAGCCTGGAGCGTGGCGGCGAAGTTTTTTTGAAATCCTCAATGACTTCTGGTGCTTGAGCCGGATGTTGCGGACGACCGCTGATGGGGGGGAACGATAGCCGCTTCAACAAGGCGCCGACGCCTCGCTCGGAATAGTCGACATCGTAGCGGTCTTTGATCACTTTTTTCAGATCGATCCGCCGCCATCGGACCACGCCATGGATCGCCCGGTCGGGACCGGCTCGAACGATCTCGTTGAGTTCCGTCAGTTGGGCATCGGTCAATCGACGACGGCGACCGGAGCGGTGGCGATCGGCAAGCCCGTCCGGCCCTGCCTCGTGGAAGCGCAGTACCCAGTCACGCAACGTTTGGCGACCCAATCGGCGGCGGCGGTGGAAGCGGCTGCCTGAACGCCGGCTGGTTCAGCGAATGCAGTTCATGATGGGCGCGCCGCGGCTTCTTGCCCATCGATCTGCACCCGTAGCTTGAGGTGCCAGTGCCTGAAACGACGCCACCAGGACGTTATCGGCCGGCATGTTGATCAGTCGATTGAGCGCGGCCCGTGCCTCCGTCAGCGCATCGGCGTCGCCCTGCATCATCCGTACTTTAGCATAGTGGTACAGCATCTTAGGGTCGTTTGGGCTGAGCGCAAATGCCCGTTGGAATGCCTCCAATCCATGCTCTCTGCTGGCCGAAAACAACAGGTCGGCGGCGATCCTGCCGAGCCGGCCCGTCAGCATCAGATGCCAGGCGCCGTCGGTCGCCAGCACGGTCGGATCGTTGGGCGCCAGCGCCAACGCTGTATCGATAGCCGCGCGAGCTTCATTGACCTTGTCGATCGCGTCTACAGTCGAAAGGTGGTTTGCCTGCAATCCGTACGCTATCGCGGCATCCAAATGAGCCTCGACCAGGCGCGGGTTACGGGCGCGGGCGGCGTCTGCGAATGCCAAAGCTCTCATCGCCAGGGCGTAGGTTTGCGGATCGTCTTCATTCAACAATAGTGCTTTGGTCAGCAGCGCCTTTGCGGCCAACACTGCCGCGGCAGGGCTGCGGTGCCTGCTGGCGCGGGCGGCAGCCGCCTCATACTGGCCTTGCGCATAGGCTTGCTCAGCCCTGGCCAGCGGGGCGCCCTCGTCGGCCCTCGCCAAGTGAGGGCTTGCCGCGGTGAGACAGACCAGGAAGACGCCCGCCGCCAGAAACCCTTGTCGCCACGCGGATCGGGACCTCAGCGCCATCACATTCTCCGTCAACGCTGTAATTCGGTCATCGCGCGACATTCATGGTGGTATCTGGTGAGGCCGGACAACGCCGGCAATCTGTTTGAGGCGTCTTAGCTGGCCGCAATGGCCTTCGCCGACGCCAGCGCCAATGCGACCGCGCCCCATTGCTGATCGCCGTCTTGCAGCACGGCCTGCGGTTTGGCGAACTCCTCCATACCGGCGGAATCATAGGTCAAGGTCACGTCGAACCTCGCGGCCAGGGCATCGAGGATCGCCGGGTTGAGGCGGTGATCGGCCAGAATGCCCGCCTCGCCCGATACGTCCAGCCGCGGCACCTGATAGGCATGGTCCAGCGAAAGACCGAAATCGGTCAGCAGCGACGTCAGTTGGAACACCGCCGGCACGATCCGCCGCCCGCCCGACGCGCCCAGCGCGAACCAGGGCTTGCCGTTCTTGGTCGCCAGCACAGGGCACATGTTGGCAAGCGGGCGCTTGCCCGCCTCCAGGCTATTTGCCTGCCCCGGGCGCGGGTCGAACCAGAACATGCCGTTGTTCATCAGCACGCCCGTCTCCGGCAAGACCATCCGCGAGCCGAAGCGTTCCAGCAGGGTATTGGTGAGCGCCACCATATTGCCATCACGGTCCACCACGGACAGGTGCGTCGTACAGGCGTCGCGGCTGACCATATCGCCGGCATGGCCGAGATTGGCGAAGCGATAGGCGAACGCCTCCTGCAGCGCCTCGGCCCAGGCCAGATAGGCCGGCGCGGTCACGCCCAACGATGGGTCGAGCGACTTGGCCGTGCGCTGCAAAGCCCTGGCGAAGGTCGGCCCGCCGCTGAAATTGTGGGTCAAATGAATGGTGGCGCCGCGATGCCGGATCGCGCGCGCCGGCCGGATTTCCGCCTGGTAGGTCGCCAGGTCGGACGCGGTCATCAGCCCGCCGGCCGCCTGCATGTCGTACACGATGGCAGCCGCGATCTCGCCCTCGTAGAAATCGCGCGGACCGGCCTCGGCCAGACGGGTGAGCGTGGCGGAGAGGCGTCCCATCGCCAGCCAGATCGGTTTGTGTGCATCCGCCGCGACCGGCGGCAGACCGTTCGGCAGGTACACCGCGCGAGAGCCCTCGAACAGCCGCAAGGTCTCCGCCCCCGCGGCGATCTCCAGCGTTGTGGGCCAGGCCACCGGCAGACCGCGCGAGGCGAGATTGGCGGCGGGGCTCACCAACTCCGTCCAAGGCATCGATCCAAAGCGCTGCACGGCTGCCGCCAGGCCGGCAACGGCGCCGGGCACCGCCACTGAGTAAGGCCCGATCTGGTTGCGGTCATCGATCACCCGCGGCCAGGAGAACAGCGCATCGTGGCCGCTGTCGCCTTCAACAATGGCGTAGTGGCTGTTGTCGACGGCATTCGGCGCGACCATGCCGAAATCGACCTCATCGACCTGCCCGGTCTCGGCATTGCCGACCAGCATGAAGCCGCCGCCGCCCATGCCGCTCATCCACGGCTCGACGACGCACAGGGCCATGGCCGCCGCCACCGCCGCATCCACCGCGTTACCGCCGGCCTCCAACACCTCTACGCCGATTTCCGAGGCTAGGTGGTGCTGGCTGGCGACGATGCCGTTGCGGCCAGAGACCGCCTGCCGCGCGACCGTGAAATGCTCGGCAAGGAATGGGCGGGCGGACAGTGGCATCTAACAGGAAACTCCTGATCTTTAAGATTGAATCGGCAGTGGGACGCTAAAGGTATTTGGCGGTAGCGCCAACGGCTCAGGCGGCAGCCCGCTCCGGCTGCGGCACCAGGTCTGCCGCGTCACGAATGACCTGGCCGGTCGCGCACGGCGCATGGCCGTTCTCCGACAGGTGCCGGCGGAAGCTGCGGGCGCCCGGCAGGCCCTGGAACAAGCCGACCAGGTGCCGCGAAATATGGCCGACGCGCGTGCCATGATCTTTCGCCATGCGGTCGGCATAATCAGCCATCATGTAGGCGGCGGCATGTCGTGAGGGTGTTGGGGTAGCATCGCCGAACAACAGGCGGTCGGCCTCCGCCAGCAGGTAGGGGTTCTGGTAGGCGGCGCGTCCCAGCATGACACCGTCGGTGTGATCCAGATGCGCTATAGCCTGATCCAGCGTCTGAATACCGCCGTTGATCGCAATCGTCAGCCCAGGCAACTCCCGCTTGAGCCGGTAGACCAGATCGTATTTCAGGGGCGGAATTTCCCGGTTTTCCTTCGGGCTCAAGCCTTTCAACCAGGCCTTGCGGGCGTGCACGATCACCGTTTCGACGCCGGCGTCGGCGATAGCGGTGACGAAGGACTTGAGCGCCGGATAGTCTTCCTGATCGTCGATGCCAATCCGGCATTTGACCGTGACCGGCACGCTCACCGCCCGCCGCATCGCGGCGACACAGCGCGCCACCAATTGCGGCTCCGCCATCAGGCAGGCCCCGAACGCGCCGCTTTGCACGCGGGTCGAGGGGCAGCCGCAGTTCAGGTTGATTTCGTCGTAGCCATACTGCTCACCGATGCGGGCGGCCTCTTCCAAGTGCTGCGGATCGGACCCGCCTAGTTGCAGAGCCACCGGATGCTCTGAGGCATCGAAGGCCAGCAGGCGGTCGCGATCGCCAAACCGCAGCGCCTGCTCCGTCACCATTTCGGTGTAGAGGCGGGTGCGGCGTGACAACAGACGCAGGAAAAACCGGTCGTGCCGGTCGGTCCAATCCATCATCGGGGCAATACAGAATCTATGGCCGTTGAAATCGCTGTATTTTCCCA
>CAXBDI010000104.1:0-14254 GCA_963974445.1 uncultured Alphaproteobacteria bacterium | reverse complement strand
TGGCTCGCCGTCGGATGACACCCGGGCATGTGCGCCTTTTTCAACAGGCTGTTAATTGAGCGTTCATTATTAATCTTCTATACGCACAAACTCTGCTCTGCTCAATCTTTCAGCGGATTGGGGGGCTGATGTTAACTTTTCTAAGTCCAAGGCGTAAGGGATATGTCGGCTCAACCCGATTGATTTTGTGAGTAAAATTGAGTCTTCGGTTGAAATTTTCACTTGCCATTAACCTTGTTCGCTTTATGGTTGCGTTACTGAAATACGGTAATTTCAAGGCAATCGCGTTAAAATCAAGGCAGGTGCGAGGATGAAAAAACCGAACAGATCGGGGCATAGAGAGAACATGCGGCATCGGTTTATTCTAGCCGGACCGCGAGCATTTCTCGATTACGAGATCATTGAAATGCTGTTGGCACAGGTGTTACCGCGAGGGGACACCAAAGCGATGGCTTATTCGTTGATAGCAGCTGCCAATAGCGTGACCCCGGTATCTTCGAAAAGGCCGATTTTAGGTCCTCATATTGCGGCCGTTCTACACCATTCATTGTCTTTGTATTTCAAAAAGGCTGTCAATGGATTTGGCCCGGCTATGTCTACCCACCTTGCCGCAGTTAAGGAGGCGGCTACGCGGATTGCCCAAACCAGTTGCTCTGACGCTCCGATTCTTAGCAGTTGGAACGCTGTTGGCAATTACTGCCGTCATCAATTCGAGGCAGTTGCGCACCCTAGTATTTTTATTTTACTTTTGGATTATATGCACCGCTTGGTTGCGACGCCGATCCGATTTGCCATCGACGAGCATATAGCAATTATTGAACGTCAGACGGTGGTTGCCGCGTTGCGACATGGTGCGTCCGGCCTGATCGTCGTGCGGGTTGACCCGGATGCGACGTTGATGACGGGACATCGCGACCATGAAATTGCACGGAAGATCCGTGATGCGGGTGCTCCAGCGTCTGTGTTGATGCATGACTATATCGTCGTCGCCGGCGACAGTTTCATGAGTCTGCGCAGCATGGGCGTGCTGGAGGTGGCGACCGCCTATGAGGTGGATAGCCCGCACGATTCCGCCAGCCGCAACGGCTGGTATGCCGATCCGGAGGAGGAACTGACACGACTGCAAGCTATCGCCGCGGCGGGCGACGCCGGCTCGCTACGCGATACGGAGCTGTTGTCGCTGTTGTTGCGTCGTGCCGCAGCTGACAACAAGCGCGCCAGCATGGCCGAAGACCTGATCGCCCGCTTCGGCAATCTCGGCCAGGTCTTGGCGGCGCCGATCGACGAGGTGATCCACGTACTGGAGTCTCTGCCCGAAGCCTACCGTCCCGGAAACCCGGAAGCCGCCGCCGTGCAACTCGGCGTGATCGGCGAGGCGTGTCAGCGGATGTTGCGCGCGCAAATCCTGGCGGCGCCCCCGCTGGCGGATATGGCGGCGCTGGTGCGTTACTGCCGGGCAGCGCTCGCCTACGGCGAGGTCGAGCACCTGCATGCCCTGTTCCTGACCGAGGACAGGCATTTGCTGTGGGACGAGGTGATCAGCCGCGGCACGGTCAACGCCGCGCCGGTGCAGCCGCGCGAAATCGCCAGCCGGGCAGTGAGGCTAGGGGCGGCTTTCGTGGTGCTGGTGCACAACCATCCGACCGGCGACCCGGAGCCGTCGCAGGCCGACGTCACCATGACCTTGCAAGTCGACATGGTCTGCCGGTCGGTCGGCGTTCAGGTTCTGGACCATATCATCGTCGCGGTCTCCGGCCATGTCAGCCTGGCGGATGCAGGCCGCATGCCGCGGATGGCGGGCGACATGACCGCCGGCGCGTTCGCAGCGGAAAAGCAGCCGAAACGCCGCGCCAGCCGCCGCAAACGCCCACCGGAGCCTGCGTCCGGGTGCGAGGTTCCTTGAGGCGGCTACGATGTGCCCGGCGCCATCGTCAACCGGCCGGCGCGCGCGGACGCCGTGCGGGCGCATGGGCGGGTGCACCGCTCTGGCTTAGAATGGTGTTGAGAAAGCCGAAGCTCTCGGCAATCGAGGGCCGGGCGGCGCCGGTGGCCAGAAAAGCCTCCAGCGGCTCATGCGTTGCAATCGCGGTGTCGGTATCCGGGTCGGTGCCGCGGCGGTACGCACCGAGCCGCAGCATCGGCTCCATCTCCCGGTGCAAGGTCATACGCTTGCGCGCGGTGATCAGCACCGCGTTCTCAGTCTCGCTCGCGCAGAACGGTAATGTGCGGGAGACACTGCGCAGCACGTCGACCGCCGGATAGCGGCCGCGCTCGGCAATCTCGCGCTCCAGCACCACGTGCCCGTCCAGCATGCCGCGCACGGCGTCGGCCAGCGGTTCTTCCTGATCGCTGCCCTGCACCAACACAGTATAGAGCGCGGTGATATCGCCCGTATCCGTTCGGTTGGCGCCGGGGCCGGCGCGCTCCACCAAATGCGACAGTTGCGAGAAAGTCGAGGGCGGGAAGCTGCGGGCGCTGGGCGGCTCTCCGGCCGCCATGGCGATGTCGCGATGGGCCTCGGCAAAGCGGGTTAGGCTATCGACCACCAGCAGCACCTGCCGGCCCAGATCACGGAAATATTCGGCCAGCGACGTTGCCAGATACAGGGCGCGGCGCTTCAGCAGCGGTGGATCGTCGGCGGTGGCGACGACGACGATGGATCGCGCCAGACCCTCCGGCCCCAGCGTTCGATGCACGAACTCGCCGACCTCGCGGCCACGCTCGCCGATCAGGCCGATGACGGCGACATCGACCGATGCGCGCTCTGCCAATTGGGCCAGCAATGTCGACTTGCCGACGCCGGAGCCGGCGAACAGGCCGAGGCGCTGCCCCTGGCAAAGCGGCAGGAACGTGTTGAAAACGTGGCTGCCGGTTTCCAGCCGCGGCCCGACCGGCCGCCGATCCGTCGCCCGCGGCGGATCGTTCAACAGCGGCACCGGCAACGCGCCAACGGGCAGCGGGCCGAGTTGGCTTTCATCCATCGCCTGGCCGAAACCGTTGACGATGCGGCCCAACCAATCGGTATCCGGCCGCGGCGCCTGCGCTTCGGCGACTGTCACGCGCGTGCCGGGCGCGATACCGTCGGCCTTGCCGAACAGCATCAGCAACTGCACGCCGTTACGAAAGCCGATCACTTCGCCGAGCACGGGCTCTGCCGCCTCGATCCGGCAAAGCGTTCCGACTGGCGCGAAGGCATGAAGGCCTGCGACCTCCAACAATGCGCCGCGCGCCGCAACGACCTCTCCATAGACAGCAAGCGGCTGCGGCGCCAGCGTCGAGAGCGCCTGCGCCAAGCGGTCGTAGCGCGCCAGGCGCCGGTGCACGTCTTCAAACATGTCTGCAGGCTAGCGTCAGGATGGCTAATAAATGGTGAGGAAATCAGCGGTCCGCTTCTGCACCAATTGTTAAGACACGCGGGCGCATAACGGTGCCGCGACAGCAAAGGCCTGGAGTTCGATTTGTGCTGAATGACGTTAACATCTTTCAACTGGCGTCGAACCGTCTGTCCTATGAGACAGCCGGATTGCGGGTCGTCGCCAACAATATCGCCAACGCGGACACCCCTGGGTTCCGTGGCGACGCCGTCGTGCCGTTCGAGGATACGGTGCGCGATTTGCAGTTGGGCGGCGACCGCTTTGCGGTACGCGCCACCCGCCCCGGCCACAGCCCGGCACAGGGACAGAGCGCATCCGGTGCTTTGCAGGTCGTGCAGGCAGAGGTGATGGAGGAGGCGCCGAACGGCAACACCGTCACCCTCGAAGAAGAGATGATGCAGGCGGCGCGCCTGCGCGGCGGCCACGCCCTGGCGGCAGCCGTGTTCGAGAAGAATCTGGAACTCATGCGAACCGCACTTACCTCGCAACGGTAACGCGAGCCAACCGTTTCATCGCCTCAGGGGAGAACCCGATGCAGGACGATTTTTCCAAGATCATGACGATCAGCGCCTCCGGTATGCGGGCGCAAGGCCAGAGGATGAAGATCGCCTCGGAAAACCTGGCCAACGTCGATTCGCCGGGTTACCGGCGCAAGCAGTTGTATTTTCGCGAGGCGGTCGATAGCGCCAATGATCTGGCATCGGTTGAGGTGAGCCGCGTTTCCCGCGATCCGTCGCCCCTGAACCAATCGCACGACCCTGGCCATCCTCTGGCCGATAGCGATGGTTACGTCACCTATTCCAACGTCAACGCCATTATCGAGATGATGGATATGAAGGAGGCAGAACGTTCCTTCACCGCCGGACTGCGGACCTTCGCTCAGGCGCGCGACATGTTCATGCGTACGCTTGAACTGCTGCGCCGCTAGCCGGCGGCTCGCGTCCGCCTTACCTTTGCGGGGGCGCGCGCCGTATCGCAATCCACCCAATGTGATCTAGAGGGAGAACTCTTTAGCCATGGATTTAACAGTCAGCCGTGCGCTCGCGGGCTACGCCGCTACGCAGAAAACCATACCGCCGCTCGGCCCTGTCGCCGACAAGACCTCCGCGCCCCAGGCGATCGGTTCGGGCGACGGCAAGAATTTTGGGGCTGTCGTCGGCGAGATGGCCGGCGCTGCGATCCAGAATTTGCGGGCGGGTGAAAGCAAGTCGCTGGCCGGTGTCGCCGGTCAGGCGGATGTGCAGTCGGTAGTGGAGGCGCTCGCCAATGCGGAGATGACGATGCGCACCGTGGTCGCCATGCGCGACAAGGTGGTGGAGGCCTATCAAGACATTCTGCGCATGCCGATTTAGCCGCCGCCGTTCGGGAGAGAACACGGCACATGTCAGCCGAAGCGATTATGGACCTGGCGCGATCCGCCATCTGGGTGACGCTGATGGTCGGCGGCCCGGCGATGACGGTGGCGCTGGTAGTCGGCCTGGTGATCGGCTTGTTCCAGGCCCTGACCTCGATCCAGGAATTGACGCTGACCTTCGTGCCGAAGATCGTGGCGATCCTGCTGACGCTCTGGGTGATGGCGGACTTCATGGCGGCCCAACTCGGCGACTTTTTTCAAGGCGAGATCATCGATGCGCTCTCCGCGATTTAGATCACGGTTAACCGATGCGCCGCGGGTTTTTTCGGCGGTCGCGGCGGCTGCCACGGCGATGGTTCTGGTTGTGTGGCCGGCGCTCTCCCATGGCCGTACTGCCGAGATTTGCGCCGAGGCGGCGGCAGCGGCGGCGAGCCAGATGGACGTGCCGCGCGAGTGGCTGCAAGCGATCTCTTTGGTGGAAAGCGGGCGCGGGCAAGGTGACAAGCGCCATGCCTGGCCGTGGACCGTCAACGACCATGGTGAGGGCATTTGGTTCGAGAGCAAACGCGATGCGATCCGGTATGTGGAGCGGCGGCTCGCCAGCGGGCGGCGGTTGGTGGATGTCGGATGCTTCCAGATCAACTGGCGCTGGCATGGGCGCGAGTTCGACAGCGTCGCGGCGGCGTTCGAGCCTTTCGCCAACGCCCGCTACGCCGCGAATTTTCTGCGCACTCTGTACCAGGAGACCGGTAGCTGGCCAAAGGCCGTCGGCCGTTACCATTCCGGTACGCTGGCGCTGGCCGAGCCCTATTTGGCCAAGGTGGCGCGCGTGCGGTCGGCGGCCCCTAACGCAGCCATCGTGGCAGCGCGGCAGATTGCGCCGGCGGCGGTGGGTGGTGTCAGGTTGGTGGCGCTACGCGGGTCGCGGCCGTTATTGCGCCAGGCGAGCCGGCGGATGTTCGATCCGGGCGACCGCGCCGCGGTTCCCCTCACACCCCGCGCCCGCCTAGCGGAATAGCCAGCATGAGTATGCGCCGATGAACGGCTCGATCCGCAATTCGATGGCGGTGCGGATTTTCTACAATCCCACCGTCATGGTCAGTCTGGTCCTCATGGCGGTGATCGTCATGATGATCCTGCCGGTGCCAAGCTGGGCGGTGGATGTCGGGCTGACCGCCTCCTTCGCGCTGGCCATCCTGATCTTCATCACGACGCTGTTCATCGAGCGGCCTTTGGATTTCTCTGCGTTTCCGACAGCGTTGCTGGGCTCGCTGATGCTGCGCCTGTCGTTGAACGTATCGTCGACCAAGCTGATCATCGGCGAGGGCCATACCGGCACCAGTGCTGCCGGCGGCGTGATCGAAGGCTTCGCCATGTTCGTCATGGGTGGCGATCTGATCCTGGGCATCGTCATCTTCGCCGTGCTGCTGATCGTCAACTTCATGGTGATCACCAAGGGCGCGGGCCGCATGGCGGAGGTCGGCGCGCGTTTCGCACTGGATGGTATGCCCGGCAAGCAATTGGCCATCGACTCCGATATGGCCGCCGGCGCCATCGATCATTCGGAGGCGCGGGAACGCCGGCGGGTCGAGCAGGAGGAGACGACATTCTTCGGTTCGCTCGACGGCGCCTCCAAATTCGTCAAGGGCGACGCGATTGCCGGGCTACTGATCACGGCACTGAACCTGATCATGGGCGTGGTGATGGGCGTGGTCTGGCGCGATATGGACTTCGCCACCGCGGTCGAGACCTACACGGTGCTGACCGTCGGCGACGGTCTGGTGACGCAGATCCCGGCGGTGATCATTTCCGTCGCCTCCGCCATCCTGATCGCCAAGGGGGGAACCCATGGCTCGGCCGATAAGGCCCTGCTGGCGCAGTTGGGCGGCTATCCGCTGGCTTTGGGTACGGTCGCAGGGCTGATGGCCTTTTTTGCACTGGCGCCGGGGCTGCCGACATTGCCGTTCGTGCTGGGCGCGATGGTGTTCGGCGCCTGGGCCTGGTCTGCGACCAAACTGGACAAAGCGCGCAAGGCCGAGGCGGCAAAGGCGGACGAGCCCGAGGAGATCTTGCAGGACAAGCAAAAAACCCTGGGCGACTATATGGAAGTCGACGAAATCCGCGTCGAGTTCGCCAAAGGTCTGATCCCGTTGATCATGGACGAGTACTCGGGCCTGGTGAACCGGGTGGGCAGCATGCGCCGCACTATCGCCATCGATCTGGGCTTCGTCATCCCGGACGTGCGTCTGACCGATAATCCGGGCCTGGACGGCAACCGCTACGTGATCCGCATCCAGGGCGTGAAGGTGGGGGAGGGCGCGGTCGAGCCGAACTCAGTTCTGGTGATCAGCCGCGGCGAGGCGGAATTGCCGTTGGAGGGCCAGGATGTCGAGGAACCTGTCTATGGGGCACCGGCCCGCTGGGTGCGGGAGCGCGACCGCGACGAGGCGATGATCATGGGCTTCCCGGTCGCGACGCCGAACGAAGTCATCGCTACCCATCTGATGGAGGCGATCAAGTCCAACATCGAAGACCTGGTCACCCGCCCGGCAATCGAGCGGATGATCAAGGAGTTCACCAACGTCTCCGTCAACGCCAAGGCGACCGAAAACAAGGCATTGCTGGAGGAAATCGTGCCGGACAAGGTCAGCCGCGAGCGCTTGCAGCAGGTAAGCCGCGCCTTGCTGGCGGAGCATGTCAGCGTCCGGAATTTCGCGGCCTTGCTGGAGGCTATCGCCGAGGCGCAAACCGTCACCAACCAGTTGGAGCCAATTGTCGAGCATGTCCGTCAAAAGCTGGGCCGGCAGATCACCCAGCCATTGCTGGCGGACGATGGTGTGCTGCCGCTGATCCAACTCTCGCCGGAATGGGAGGAAGTGTTCCGCGAGCACGAGGTGCCTTCCGGTGAGGACCTGCCGCCGGAGATCGCCTTGCCGCCATCGGAAATCAACCGGCTGGCCGAGTCGGTCTCGGCCAAGATCGGCGAGGCGGCGGCGCAGGGCCGCTATCCGGCCGTTGTGGCGTCGGCCCGCCGGCGGCGCATGGTGCGCACCCTGCTGGCTGCCAAAGGCGTGAAGGCGCCGGTGCTGTCATTCGAAGAAATCGGCACCCGCGTCCGCCCGGCTATCGTTGGCCTGGCTTGAGCGAGGAGCCCGGGACATGAGCGCCACGCTGTCGGAGGTGCTGTCGCTTCAGGTCTATACTTATCTGCTGGTGTTCTGCCGCATCGGCGGCGTGTTGTTTCTGATGCCGGGGATCGGCGAGAGCTTTGTGCCGGCCAGGGCGCGGCTGATCCTGGCGCTGCTGGTCAGCCTGGCGATGGTGCCGAGCCAGATCGGAGTCATCGACGCGGTGCCGCCGCCGGCGCCGATGGCCGCGCAGGTCATCGCCGAGTTGCTGATCGGCCTGACCATCGGCCTGTGGTTGCGTCTGTTCGTCTATGCGCTGTTCATCGCCGGCGCCGTCGTCGCTCAGCAGCTGGCGCTGAACCTCATCTTCAACGGCGTGGCGGAAAATATCGGCACCTCGTCGCTCAGCAATTTGCTGATGTTGAGTGGCATTACCCTGTTCTTTGCTCTGAACCTGCACGGCAGCACACTGATGGCCTTGGCGGAGAACCTGCGCGACATGCCGTTGGGCCGCGGCATCGTGCCGATAGAGTTGTTCACGGGCCGGATCATGGAGGGGGTCGCCTCGACGTTCGAAACCGGCATTCAACTGTCACTGCCGTTTCTGGTGGTCGGCACTCTGATCTATGCGGCGCTGGGCTTTATCAACAGGGCGATGCCGCAGTTGATGGTATTCTTCGTCGCCGCGCCGGCCATCACGATGATCGGCCTGATCCTGTTCATGATCGCGCTGCCGATGATCCTGACCGAATGGGCCGGCGGCCTCGACGCCGCGCTCGGCAATTTCTGAGGCGACAACATGGCCGAGAACGAGACCGACCAAAGCCAGCCGAAAACCCATGAACCGACGCCGCGCAAGATGCAGCAGGCGCGCGAAGAGGGCGACATCATCCAGTCGAAAGAGCTACACACCTTCGCCGTCTATGTGATGCTGGCGGTCGTCCTGCTGGCGGCATCCGGGCCGCTGGTGCGCGGCATGGGACGCGCTATCTCGGGTCCCTTATGGCATGCCGATCACGCGGGCGCACTGACGACTTACCCTGACTATGCGGCGCTGGTGCGCGTAATGCTGGCGGGCGTCGGGCCGTATCTGTTGGCGTTGCTGGCGATCTTGGCCGTCGGTCCGCTGGTCTCGCTATTTGCGCAACGGGCCTTCGTTTTCGCTCTGAAAAACGTCGAGCCCAAGCTGAGCCGGGTCTCGCCCATCCAGAATTTCAAGCAGAAATACGGGGTAAAGGGGCTGGTCGAGTTCTTGAAATCGGCAGTGAAACTCACGGCGGTGATCATTATCGCGGCGGCCGTAATGGTTCCGTTCATCCTGTCCGCGCCCGCCTATACGGGCGTCGCCGTCACCTATCTGGGGTCAATCCTCTACCGGGAGGTGCTGGCGCTGGTGTTCGGGGTTGTTGGACTTTATGCGGTCATCGCCACCATCGACTACCCCTGGCAGCGGCATCTCTACATGCAAAAGCATCGCATGACGCGCAAGGACCTGGAGGATGAGCAGAAGCAGACCGAAGGCAACCCGCACATGAAAGGGCGCCGGCGGGATCGGGCGGTCGCCATCGCCTCCAACCGGATGCTGTTCGAGACCCGCACCGCCAGCGTACTGATCGTCAACCCGGAGCATTTTGCCGTCGCGCTGAAGTGGGAGCGCGAGCAGGGCGGCGCACCGGTCTGCGTCGCCAAGGGGGCCGATCACATGGCGATGGCGCTACGCAAGGTGGCCAACGCGCACCACGTGCCGATCTTCCGCGACCCGCCGCTCGCCCGGATGCTGCACGGCATCATCGATGTCGGGCAGGAAGTGGACGAGGCCCAGTACCAGGCTGTTGCCGTCGCCATCCGGTTCGCCTTGCACGTACAGCGCCAGCAGCAGGCGGCGTCGATGGCGGCAGGCGGTGAAGCGGCGGCCTCCGATGCCGGATAGCCGACAAACGAAGGCGCTTGCCCGTTTGCAGCAGGTCAAAAAGCTACAGGCGATGGCGGAGCAACGTCAGGCGGCGGAGGCGCAAGCCGGGGTTGCCGAAGTCGAACGGGGCATCGGCTCTCTGGATGTCCGTGTCGCGGCGGAGATCGAGGCATTTACAGACTATTCGGACGCGCCGGCGCTCGGCCGCTGGGGCGATCTGATCGACGGCCAGCGCGGACGTCTGGTGCAGCAGCGCGTCATGCAGCAGCACCTTGCCGACGCGCTGGCGCAGAAGGCGGCGGCGGCAAACCTGGTGGCGGAGCAGCACGCCGATTTGCTGCGGCACCTGCGCGCCAAACTGGCAGACGAGCGCCGGCGGGCCAGGGATCGCGATGCGTGGGAAGCATTGGCCGCCAGTTCGCTCTGGCAGACCGGCGCGGACGAGGACAGCGGCTAAAGCGCTGGCAGCCCCACCCGTTGGCGCAGTGCTGCGTTCTGAATCGACAACTCCTCGCCGGCCAGATCGGCCGCGGCGGTGGAGCAGAGATAGGCGATGCAGTCGGCCGGCGGTTGCACGCCGCCCAGGTTCTGGCGCGGGATCTGGCTGATCTGGTTGATGCCGCTCGCCCGGATCTTCACCTGCATGTCGGTGTCGACCGTGCCGGGCGCAAAACCATATGTTCTCACCCCTTGACCGCCCGTCTCCAGGTGTAGGGCGCGGGTGAACATCGCCACCCCGGCCTTGGCGGTGCAATAGGCGCTCCACCCCTCCAACGGGCGGTGCGCGGCGCCGCTGGAGACATTGACGATGACGCCGTCGCCGGCCTCTATCATGCCGGGCAGCGCATAGCGCGCCATGTAGTAGGCGCCAGTCAGGTTGATGGCGATATTCTGCGCCCATGCCGCCGGGTCGCTTCGGCTGAGCGGGCCGATGGGGTCGATGACGCCGGCGTTGTTGATCAGGATCGAGACTTTGCCGAACTGCTTGGCCGCTGCGGCCACCGTCGCTTCGGCCTGACCGGCGTCGGCCACGTCGCAAACCAGGCCGAGTGTGTCGCCGCCAAGCTCCGCGGCCGCCTCTTTTACGCCAGTACGAGCGGTGATGGCTATTTTGGCGCCTGCCGCCGCCAGAGCCCGGGCGACCGCCAGGCCGATACCGCGGGAGCCGCCGGTGATCAGTGCTACTTCGCCGGAAAGATCGACTGCCATCGCAAATACGTCCTCAATAATCTGTCGGTCGGAACTGAAACTTCTCGGAATCGATTGGCTCACCGTAGACCGGTGCTTGCAGGCGCACCTGAACCTTGCGGCCCGATGAATCGATCAGCCACCATCCCAGCAGGCGGATCGGCGTGTGATTGAACACCAGCGTCACCGCCCCCTGATCCGGCTGGCTGCGCCGGGTCGCCGAAAGCTCGATGATCGGGCCTTTGCGCGCCACGTTGGTGACCTGGAAATCGTCGTCCCAGGTAATCTCATTCGCCAGCAGGAACCAGGCGGGCGTATCCTCCTGGTCGAGGTAGTTCGTCTCTTTCAGGTCCTTGTCGAAATGCACCAGAAAGGAGCCGCGGGCCACAACCAGAATTGGCACCGGAGGATCGTACTCGAAACGCAGGCGGCCCGGGCGATGCAGCCAGAACGTGCCTTGCGCGAAGCCGCCCTCGCCGTCGGTCTGCACGAAACGGCTTTGCAACGTCGTAATACTGTTCAGGAACTGGCGCAGCCGCTCCGCCTCGGCCATTTCCTGCGGGGTCAGGGCATGAGCGGTTCCGGCGGTCAGGGTTCCGGCAAACAGCGAGAACGCGAACAAAACGGATATCAGCCGCAACATACGCGGGCCTTTCGAACTGCTGAAACGATCGCCATAGATGGGGGCTAGTCGTCGTATTCGCTAGTGTTCGACTTCACCAGCACCTCGCGCTTGCCGACATGGTTGGCAGAGCTGATCAGGCGCTCCGCCTCCATCCGGTCGATCAGCGAGGCGGCGCGGTTATAGCCGATCTTCAGGTGCCGTTGCAGGAAGCTGGTCGATGCCTTGCGCTCGCGCAGGACGATGCTGACGGCCTGATCGTAGAGGTCGTCGCTGCTCTCGCCCTCGAAGCCCGGAATGCCGGCGGCGATATCATCGTCTTCGGTGACACTATCGACATAGTCCGGCTCGCCGGTGTCGCGCAGGTATTCGGTGATTTCCTGCACCTCCTCGTCCGTGACGAAGGGGCCGTGCACGCGGCTGATACGGCCGCCGCCGGCCATATAGAGCATGTCGCCCTGGCCCAGCAATTGTTCCGCCCCGCCCTCGCCCAGAATGGTGCGGCTGTCGATCTTGCTGGTGACCTGGAACGAAATCCGGGTGGGGAAGTTCGCCTTGATTGTGCCGGTGATCACATCGACGGAGGGACGTTGTGTCGCCATAATCAGGTGGATGCCCGCGGCCCGCGCCATCTGTGCCAGCCGCTGGATCGCCGCCTCGATCTCCTTGCCGGCGACCAGCATCAGGTCGGCCATCTCGTCGACGACGACGACGATATAGGGCAGGGGCCGCATGTCGAGCTCTTGCTCTTCGATGACGGGCTGGCCGGTGTTCGGGTCGAAGCCGGTCTGCACCCGCCGCGTCATCGGCTCGCCCTTGCGGATCGCTTCCTCGATCCGCTCGTTATAGCCACGGATGTTGCGCACGCCGAGGGTGGACATGGCGCGGTAGCGGTTCTCCATCTCGCGCACGGCCCATTTCAGCGCCACCACCGCCTTGCGCGGGTCGGTGACGACGGGGGTCAGCAGGTGCGGAATATCGTCGTAGACGCTGAGTTCCAGCATTTTCGGGTCAACCATGATAAACCGGCAGCGCTCCGGCGGCAGGGCATAGAGCAGCGACAGGATCATCACGTTGATCGCCACGGATTTGCCGGAGCCGGTGGTGCCGGCGATCAGCAGGTGCGGCATGCGCTCCAGGTTGACGACGATGGGCTGGCCGCCGATGTCCTTGCCCAGCACCAGCGGCAGGCCGTTCTGCGCCTTGTCGTAGGCCTGACTTGCCAGCAGTTCGCGCAGATAGACGATTTCGCGCTTCTTGTTTGGCAATTCGATGCCAATGGCATTCTTGCCGCGGATGGTGGCGATGCGCACCGACACCGCCTCCATATTGCGGGCGATGTCGTCGGCGAGGCCGATGACCCGGCTGGCCTTGGTGCCGGGCGCCGGTTGCAGTTCGTAGAGGGTGACGACCGGGCCGGGGCGCACCGTCATGATCTCACCGCGGACACCGAAATCCTCCAGCACGTTCTCCAGCATGCGGGCGTTTTCGGTCAGGGCTTCGGCATCGACGGCGCTGCCGACAGCGACCGGGGTTTCCTGCAGCAGCGATATGGGCGGCAAGGGCGAGATGTCGCCGAGCGGCAGGTCTGGCTGGTGCGCGGTCTCCTGGCGTCGCCCGGGCTTCGGCTGCTGGCGGGTGCGGACGTCGATAGAGGCGGGCTGTCCCGGTGCTGAACCTAACCCACCCGGGGTCGGCTCCGACGCGCCTATCGGCGGGCTGGCCGGCCGCGGCGCGGAGGCCGTCGGCAGTGCCCAGGGCGTGCCGATGTGCTGGGCCAGGGCCGGTTCTGCTGCACCTTTGCGGCGTCGGAACAGGGCGCCGACACTCGGGATTTGCGGCCAGGGCACCCGCTGGAAACCGGAGGCGGCCCCACGCCGCAGCATCCGGAGAGCCGCCAGAGTGGCGCTGCGGATCAAGCGGGTGAGCAGGCGCACCTCGGCGATGTCCAGGGCCAGTGCCGGTACGGCGAAGGCGACGGCCAGCGCGGCCGTCAAACTCCAGATCAGGTTGCCGGAAAAGCCCAGGCCACCTGCAAACTCTGTCAGGCGATGCAGCGCCAGTTGGCCAATGGCCCCGCCGGCGCCTTCAGCCAATCCGAACGGGCCGCCGAACTCGGCGCCGGCCAGGGCCATTGCGATCAGCAAACAGGCGAGCGGCGCACCGAGTAGCCGCAATCGCCACGCCGGCAGGCGGTGGCCGATCAGCAGCCGCCAGCCCCAGGCGGTTGCAAGCAGCGGCAGAAACAGGCCGGACCAGCCGATGCTCCGGTACAGCAGATCGGCGAAGGCGGCCCCGTCATAGCCCAGCAGGTTGTGGATCGGCGCGCCGGTGGCGAAATTCGGGCTGGGGTCGCCCGGGGCGAAACTGGCGAGCGCCAATGCGGCAATCGCGGCCAGCGCCCAAAGCGCCAACCCCGCGCATTCCGCCAGGCGGCGAATCGTCAAGGCGATCAACTGAGGCGGCGCAAAGCGCCGACGGGTTTGATGTGGGCTGGTCAGGCCTCTATCCCCTTGGAATGCAGCGATATTATCGCCTCTGAGCAACCGCGGTCTCCGAGAAGGCGGTCAACTGTCTCATTATACAAGAAAAAGGCGGCATGCACGAGGCACGCCGCCGGTTGGTGTCGACGACAGACGGTATGTCCGGTTTCAGTAGCACATGAGTTGTCCGGTT
>CAXBDI010000103.1:0-14435 GCA_963974445.1 uncultured Alphaproteobacteria bacterium | reverse complement strand
AAACCGGACAACTCATGTGCTACTGAAACCGGACATACCGTCTGTCGTCGACAGCCTTCCTCGCAGAGCTTGGCAAAGACGTCACAATCCGCTTTGCTTGACCACGGTGTTGCACCTCAACCTGGAATCCACCCAACCAACTCCTCCTTGTTCAGCCGTTCCAGATCATCTCGATTCATCCATAGTGTGAATCACGATTTGCATGCCTGCGCAAGAGGGTGGGTAGTTACAGAGTTTGGTATTTTATCTGCTATTTTTAGTCACTGATCGGCGTTGTCGACGACGGCGTGAATATCGCCGAATGACGACTTCCATTTTGTCGCCAATATGATAGCCTGACACTCTATTTAAAATCGTAGAATCGTCGGAATCTTTCAAGGGAGCGTTATTTGATGATGGAGTGCATGCGCGCGGTGTCGGTGGCGGTAGCGGTCGTATTTGCGAGTCCAGCCCTTGCAGATGGTCCGATTACCCTCCAAGACTTCAACACGCTCGTCCTGGGTGCCACGATCGTCGGGCCGGTCGGGCCGGAGGTGGAGGCCTCATTGATAGGCCCGGACGGTGCGTCAGTCGGCGATATCAACAGCCGGGTGCAGTGTCCTGACGGGGTGGAGACGTGCGCTCCGCCGAAACTGCCGGCTGGCACGGTCTATACCTACATCCACGAGATCACCCCAGGTGCCGACCGCCCGAACGACACTCCGTTCGCGCGTCCGGATCAGGTGGTGTCGATGGATGGCGCAAATCTTTTCCGCCTCGGCCGCAAGTCGGAGGGGTTCACAGGCGTCGCTGGCTATAGTTTCAGCGAGGCCAAAGCTGCGACCGGTACCGAGCAACCCTTCACGATTTCTGCGGACGCGGATGGCAGGCTGGTCTGGCGTGCCTCGGATGCACATCCTTGGAAGACTGGGCAGACCGTCACCTTCTTCTGGCAGACAACCCAACCGCCTGTTGGCCCGCGCGATGGTTTTACACTATCGAACGGTCAGATGAGCGGCACCGGGATCGGCCCGGCTCCCAAGCCCGCAGAATAGCCCGCCTCGCCGGGAGTTACGCCTCGGCGTTTGGCAGCTTCGCCGTCACCTCGATCTCGATCTTCATCTCTGGCCGGACAAGGCCACAGACGATCAAGGTCGAGGCCGGGCGGATGTCGCGGAAGTGTTCGCCGACCACCTTCAAGATCTGCGGCACGTCTGTGCGGTCGGTAACCATGAGGGTGGAGCGGACTACGTCAGCCAGCGTGCAGCCGGCCTTGCCCAGCGCCCATTCGATGTTGCGGAACGTCTGGCGCGTTTGCGCCTCCGCCCCCTCAGCCAGGGTGTCGTTCGCATAGTCCAGCCCGGTGCAGCCGGAGACGAAAACGAAGCCGCCGTCGATGACGGCGCGCGAATAGCCGGCAGAGGTCTCTAGCGCGGAACCGGTGGAAATCAGGCGGCGGGTCATCGGGGCTAGTCCTCCTCGGCCAGGCGGCCTTTGGTGTAGTCGATTTCGAAGGCGGCCGGCCGGCCGGCGGGCCAGGGGTCGCCCCACATCTGCTGGCCGCCATCGACGGTCAACACCTCGCCGGTGACGAACTTGGCGGCGGGGGAGGCGAGGTAGAGCACCGCTTCGGCCACGTCGAATTCATCGCCGGCGCGCATCATCGGGTTGGATTGAGTGAAGGTCTCGGCGCCCGCGGGAGGGTAGCGGCCAAAGGCGGAGCTCTCGCAACAGCCGGGGGCCATGCAGTTGACGCGGATCCCCAGCGGCGCCCACTCGATCGCGACGGTCTTCGAGGCATAAATCACGCCGGCGCGGGCCGCCGTGGTGTGCGCCATTTGCGGTAGGCCGCGCCAGATATCGGCGACGATGTTGACGACGTTTCCTTGAGCTTTGCGGTCGCGCCATTGCCTGGCCGCCGCCTGCATCATGTGCCAGGTGCCGTTCAGGTTGGTATCGACGACCGCGTTCCAGCCGTTCGGCGTCAGGTCCATGGCGGCCAGCGGGAATTGGCCACCAGCGTTGTTGACCACCACATCCAGCCGGCCCAGATCGCTGTAAAGGCCGTCATAGAGCGCGGCCACCGCTTCCGGGTCGCGGATGGTCATGGCGCGCGACCAGCTTTTGATGCCGGCTTTCGCAAAAAAGGCCTCGGTCGCCTCCAGCTTCGCCGGGTCGCGTCCGCAAATGGCGACCGTCGCGCCCAGGCGTCCGAACAGCGTCGCCATGGTTTTGCCAAGGCCACTGCCGCCGCCGGAAACCAGCACGACCTGACCGGCGAACAGGTCGGGGCGGTAAACCGTCGGATAGTCCAGCAGCGCCTGTTCGCTGGAGCCGAAGGCTTCGCTCACCCGACTATAGCTCCTTGACGGCGGCGAGGACTTTCTCCGCGTGGCCGGGCACCTTCACCTTGCGCCAGGCTTGGGCAATTTTGCCATCGCCGTCGACTAGGAAGGTGGCGCGCTCGACGCCCATGTATTTGCGGCCATACATCGACTTCTCGACCCAGACGCCATAGGCCTCGCAGACGGCCTTGTCTTCGTCGGCGCCGAGGGTGATTTTCAGGCCGTGTTTGGCGATGAACTTGTCATGCTTGGCGGCGGTGTCCGGCGAAATGCCAATGATCTTGGCGCCGGCGGACTTAAACGCATCCAGATTTTCGGTGAAGGCGATGGCTTCTTTGGTGCAGCCGCTGGTGTCGTCCTTCGGGTAGAAGTACACGACCACGGGCGAGCCCTTTTGCGCCGAGAGTTTGAACTCGCCGCCGCCATCGGTCGGCAGGGTAAAATCCGGGGCGCTATCGCCGACTTCTGGCATGGGAAAGCCTCTCGTGCTTGGGTTGTGGATCGATTGGGAAGATGGCGGCAACAGCCTCTGCTGACAAGCCCGTGGGCATTCTGAAACAGATTGCGGCCCAATCAGATCGTGACATGCTCTAGCCAAAATGTTTAGGCTCGCCTCACCTAAGGATCAGAGCGTCATAAATCTTCATGACGGCCGCGGCATGATCCGCAGCCTGTGCCTCGACGCGTTCGATGTCGGGGAAGCCGAGTCCTTGGGCAACCACTGCCTCCACGGAGGGTCGCTTCAGGCGGGCTGGTGCGCTTTCGGACCCTGTCAACCGCATCAGGGTTTGCAGGCCGAGCCAGAAGATTTCGGCGTCCGCCAATGTGCTTGCCTGGTCCGCCTCGATCAGGCCGGCCGCCGCCGCTTTTGCCGCGATGCTGGCCGTATCGCGTAGCGGCACCAGGTCCGGCACGCGATGGGCGTTCGCCAGCACCAGGAACTGCGCGATAAAGCCGGCATCGACCAGGCCGCCGCGGCGATGCTTCACGTCCCATGGGCTTTGGCCTCTGAAGGCTTGCGCCATTTTTTGGCGCATGTCGTCGACCGCGGCCGCCAGTGTAGGAATATCCCGTTCCCGCCCCAATACCTCCGCCCTGATCGCGTCGAAGCGCTCGCGCATCGTGTCGGAACCGACCACCATCCGCGCCCGCACCAGGGCCAGGTGTTCCCAGGTCCATGAGTCCAGACGGTGGTACGCCTCGAACCCTTCGATGCTGGCGGCGAGCGAACCTTTGTCGCCGTCCGGGCGCAGCCGCAGGTCGACCTCGAACAGCCGGCCACTCTCGGTCTCACTGGTGAGAGCAGTCGTCAGCCGCTGGGTCAGGCGCGCCGCGTAGGTGGAGGCCGCCAGCGGTTTGGCGCCATCGCTCTGCTCCAGCACCGAGGGTGTGTCGTAGAGCACGACCATGTCGAGGTCGGAGGAGGGGTTCAACTGGCTGCTGCCCCATTTGCCATAGGCCAGGACCGCCATGCCCTCACCGGCGAGCCAGCCATATCGCTCGGCGAATTCCGTATGGACGGCATCCAGCATCGCGGTGACCGTGTGATCGGCCAGCGCCGAGAAAACCTTTGCTGCGGTCGCCGGCTCCGTCTGCCGGCGCAGCAGGTGGACGCCGATCTGAAAGGTCAGGTCGCTGGCGTAGCGGCGGGCGAAGTCCAGGGTGTCCTGGAAGTCGCGGGCCTGCCCCAGCATTTCTGTGAGAGCCTCCGACTGCGCATCGGACTGCGGCAGCGGGTCGAAGAACTCCGGCGTCAGCACGGCGTCCAGAACGGCCGGACGGCGATGCATGTGCTGGCCCAGCAATGGCGCGGAGCCGCAAATTTCCGCCACCAGGGTCAGCATATCCGGATGGGTCTGGAACAGGCTGAACAATTGCACGCCCGGGGGAGATCCGTGCAGGAACCGGTCGAAATTCAGGAACGCCTCGTCCGGATCGGCGGTATTGCTGAGCGCGGTCAACAATGCAGGCATTAGCTCCGTCAGCAGCTGCCGGGCGCGGGTGGAGCGGGTTGCGGCGAGGCGGCCGTGGTGCCAGGCGCGCACGGCGGCGTCGACCCGCTCCGGCGCCGTAAACCCCAGATCGGACAATGTTTCCAGCGTGCCGGGGTCGGAATCGCCGCCAGTGAACACCAGGTTGCCGAGCCCCTTCACCGCCAGGTCCGGCTCATCTTCGAACAGGTCGGCGTAATGGTTTTCAACGGTTTCCAATGTCGCCCGCACCTTGGCGATGAACGCCTCGGTATCCGCCTCGCCCATGAAGCGGGCGATGGCCGGCAAGCCGCGCGCATCTGGCAATTTTTGCGTCTGGTGATCGGCCACCATCTGCAAGCGATGCTCAAGCCTTCGCAAATAGGTGTATGATTCTTTGAGGTCTTCTGCAGCTTTGGCTTCGACCAGACCGACAGCCACCAGAGCATCCAACGCATCGCAAGTCGGTTTGACCCGCAGGCTTAGCTCCCTGCCACCCCAGATCAGTTGCTGGGTCTGCGCAAAGAACTCGATCTCGCGAATGCCGCCGCGGCCAACCTTGATATTGTGCTCGGCCACATGGATGGCCCTGCCGCCGCGATGCGCGTTGATCTGACGCTTGATCGAGTGGATGTCGCGGATCGCCCAGAAATCCAGGCTGCGGCGCCAGACGAACGGGGTTAGAAACGTCAGGAACGCTTGGCCAGCGGTGCGGTCGCCGGCGACGACGCGCGCCTTGATCATCGCCGCCCGCTCCCAATTCTGTCCGGTGTTCTCGTAATAGATCTCCGCCGCTGGCACGGCGATGGCGGGCAGGGTGGAGGCGGGATCGGGGCGCAGCCGCAGGTCGGTTCGGAAGGCAAAGCCGTCGGAGGTCCGGTCTTGCAGCAGGTCGACCCATTGCTGCGTCATCCGCGCCATGTCCTGGGCCAACCGCTCCGGCCGGGAATGGTTCACGGTGTTGGGCTCATACAGCACGATCAGGTCGACATCGCTGGAATAGTTGAGCTCGCGCGCCCCCAGCTTGCCCATGCCCAGCGCGAATATCCCGCAATCGCGGGTCGGCTCGTCCGAGTTCGGCAGGGTTAGGCGGCCGCGCCGCTCCATCTCTGTCAGGACGAAAGCCAGCGCGTATTCGATACAGGCGTCTGCCGTCAGCGACAGCGCTTCCGTCACCTGAGCCAACGTCCAGGTGCCGGAGACGTCGGCGACCGCAATCACCAACGCCGCCCGCCGCCGGGCCCGGCGTAGAGCGGTTTTGGCGGTCGATTCGGTAGGCGAAGGTTCGTCGATCGGCGTCAGAGCCTGCGGCCAAACGGCATCCGGTCCTTCCGTCATCAGCGACAGACAAAACTCCGGCTCCTGCGCCGCTACCCATGTCAGAAACGAACTGCACCCGAAAATACCGTCTAACAGCGCCTTGGCGCGAGGGTTTGCGAGGAGGGTCTCGGCATCCGGGGCCGCGTCAGCATTTGCCTTGGCCAGGGCTTCGCGCCAACGGGCGAGGCCATTTTCCGCTTGCGCTGAGTTGGCGGGCAGCGGCATTTCAACAATGTGATCGCAAAACATGGGCTCTATCCTAGATAGATCAAATCGGAGGCCAACGGGCCTTTGCGATGTGTAAGCGCCAGTCTACTGGATCGCGCAAGGGATCGGATGCGACAAGGATTGCAATGGTGGACTAGGCGATGGCTCGGCTTTGGCCACGGGCCGTTGGGCTGGTGCGCGAGTTTACTCCTCGGGCTCACCACGATCCTGGTCCTGATCGGCGCATTTCTGGCCTGGCGGATGGAGCAGGCGCCGATTTCGCTGCGCTTTGCCATCCCGGCGATTGAGGCGGCGCTTTCCCCTTCCGACGGCTCGTTGGTGGTCCGGCTGGAGGAGTTCCGGTTGCGGCGCGACGGTCTGCGTTTCACGTTCGAAGCGGTCGATATGGCGGTGTTCCGCACGGATGCGGAAGCCAACCCTGATCATTCGCCGTTTGCAACCCTCCCCGTCGCGGGCATCGACCTCAGCGTGAAAGCGTTGCTGAACGACGGCGTACTGGCGCCGCAACGCATCACCGCTGAAGGCTTACTGGTGACGGCGGAGCGCGGGCCGAAAGGTATCGAACTCTCGCTCACCGAGGGTGATGACGTCACCAGCGAGGACCGTATCAGCCTCGCCATTCTGCGCAAGCTGCTACGCGACGACCCACGGTTACGGTACCTGGAGGCGGTCGAACTCTCCAATTTGATCTTCCGCATCAACGATCCGATTCTGGGCATCGCCTGGCAGACCGAGGGCACCAGCATGCGGCTGGTCAACAACGCGGAGGGCCTAGCCTGGCACGGACGTGTGATCCTTGAAACCCACAGCGGCGACATCAGCAAGGTGGTTGATCCGGGCGGGATCGCACAATGGACCGTGACTCTGCCGGCGAAACCGCCAGCCGATCCTGCGGCTACCGGCAGCGCCGCGGTGGAGGAGGAGGCGACCCTCAACATTCAGCTATTTGAACTCGAGCCGGCGCTGATCATCGACCTAATGCCGCAATTGAGCGAGGTTGTCCGGTGGGAGGGGCCGGTGAGCGGCACTGTCACGACCAAATTTTCACTGCTGTCTCTGCCAAACAGCGTGTACTTCGCGCTGCGGGTGAAAGAAGGGCGTTTGCGGCTGCCGTTGACCGGCGGCGATTTGGTGTTTCGGTCAGCCCAAGCGTCCGGCAATCTTCGCCTAAAAGAACGCGCTCTGGTGCTGGATGAGTTGAACGTCGCTCATGCAACCGGAATCGCCCGGCTGCGGGGGCAGGGGATGTTGCACGACAGCGGTGCAGCGCAAGTGCAGTTGGCGGCCAGTGGACTGAACCTCTCCTGGCTGTCGAATTTGATTCCCGGCGCATCGGCTCTCGCCGGAGCAGACCTTTCCGTGGCTGCCGATATCGATGCGTCGGTCATGCCGGACGGCAGTATCGGCGAGGCAACGGTCCGCGCCGAAACCGACAGAGGGCTGCTGACGCTGCCGGGCTTCCTGCCCGAGCCATTGTGGATCGGCAACAGCCGGCTCGACCTTAAGATCGATGATGAGGGGCGGCGGTTCGCACTCCGGAATTTGCACGTGGCACTACCGACCGAGGCGGCGGAGCGCGTGGTGGGCGTCGATGTCAGTGGGGCGGCGGTTCGGGGCGGCGACGGTGCGCTGACCATACTCACCGGCGGCCTCGACGAATTTGACCTGAAACGCCTCTGGCCCATCGGCCTGGGCGAGGGCGCGCGGGTTTGGGTGATGGATCAGGTGTCGAAGGGGGACATGCCGGAGGCGAAGATCGACGTCACCTTCCGCCTGCCCTCGGACTCACCGCCGCAAATGCCGGAAGACATCCGCATCGATGGGCGGCTGAAGCTGCACGACGTCTCTCTCACCTATTGGCCGCCATTGCCGATTGCAACCGGCCTCAATGCCGACGCCCGCATCACAGAATCCCTGTTCGAGGCGAACGTCACCAGCGGCGCCAGCGCGGGGATGCAGGTGCGGGGCGGGCGGTTGACTATCACCGGCATGGACAAAGGCAAAGGCGGCGAGCGAACCGACCTGGAGTTCGATCTGTCCGGCCCGATCAACGGCCTGATGGCGATCCTTGACCGCCCGCCGCTCCGCTTCGCCCGCTACCTGGATTTGCCGCCGAGCGAACTGGGCGGCACCATCCGCGGCACTCTGACGGCGAAATTTCCGCCCGTCGCAGACTTGGCGCTGGACGATATCGAAATCGGTGCGAGCGGCACCTCGCATGACACGCACATCCCCAAAGCCGCATTCGATCAGGATCTGACGGCAGGCCATTTCAGCTTCAAGGTTGATAAATCGGCGCTCAAATTGGACGGCGAGGCGATGATGGCCGGTGCGCCGGTCTCACTCAGCGGTGACGTCCGTTTTACCCCGCGCGCGCCGTTTCGCAGCCGTTTCCGTCTACAATCGACCGTCGATGATAAGGCTCGCCGCGCCCTCGGTTTCTCGGATTTTCCGTTTTCCGCCGAGGTCGTATCCGGTCCCGTCAGCATCGATATGACAGCGACGGAGCAGTTGACCTCCGGCACTCTGATCGAGGTTGCCGCCGACCTCTCCAAGTCCAGGCTGGCGCTGCCTCTGTTTAATTGGCAGAGCCCGCCCGGCGAGTTTGCCGCGGCGAACGCGCAGGTTCGGGTGGTCGATGGTCAGATCAGACGGGTCGACTCGTTCCGGGTGACCGCGCCGCAATTGAGCGTCGCAGGCGACGCGGAGTGGACGGGAGCCAATGGGTCTTCGCCCGTCGTCAACATCAGCGAATTCCGGCACGGGGCCGGCACGAACTTGACACTGGTCGCCGAGCCGTCGTCGGCTGGCGACTACCGGCTTTCGATTGGCGGGCAAAGGCTCGACGCGCGCGGCCTTATCGAGACTATGGCGAAACCTCCGGCAAATGCTGGTGAGGCGCAATCGGGCGGCAACGACAGGCTAACCGTCGATCTCAATATTCAGGAGGCGCAACTGGGCAGCGGCCCGCCCTTGAACACCGTGCGCGGCAGCGTGCTGTTGGAAGGCGACCGCTTGCAGGCTGCCATGCTGGGTGCTCAAACCGAAGGCGGCGGCCAGATCGCGGTTGAGATCAAGCCGGACGGCCGGGCCGCTCTCAGCGCCAGCGACGCCGGGGCGCTGCTGGTGGCGCTGGGCGTGACCGAGCGGTTGGATAGCGGCGCATTGCAGTTGAACGCCAATATTCCGCCCGGCCCCGGCGCGATTGCCGGCACGATGCAGCTTCGCGGTGGCGTACTGCGTGAGGCGCCCTTCTTGATGCGATTGCTGAGCGGCGATTCAATCAATCCGCCGGCGATTGCCAAGAGTTGGGAAGTCGACTTGATGGAAACGCAATTCGCCCTCAATCGCGGCATTCTCAGCTTCGAAGAAGGCCAGATTGCCGGGGGCGAGTTGGGCGCGACCTTCCGCGGATGGATCGATTTGAACCGGGATTTGGTCGATATGAGCGGCGCCATTGTTCCCGCCTACTCCGTGAACCGGGTGTTGCGGGCGATCCCATTGTTGGGCGATGTCCTGACCGGCGGCGAGGGATTGTTCGCCGCCAACTACCGCGCCACAGGCCCTCTGGCTAAACCGGATTTCAAGATCAATCCTCTTACGGCCCTGGCTCCTGGCTTGCTGCGCAAACTCTTTGGCAATACTGCCAGCCGGCCGCCTACCGGGACGCAGTGATCCCTGTTGCAGCCGGGCGATATCTGGTGCACTTGCCAAGATGGGACCGCTCGCGCTTAGGATAAACTTGAGGTGAATTTGCCAGACACCGCCGACAATCAGCATCAGCCAGTGCCACCGGATGTCGCCGAGATGGAGCGGCAACTGGCGCAGATGCCTTGGTTCAACGATGTGCTGATGGCGCATGTCGGCGGATTGGCGCTGTTCGATGCGGACGATCGCCTGGTGCTGTATAATGAGCGCTACCGCGATCTGTGGCAGGGCTTATCCGCCGTTCTGCGTCCGGGCGTGCAATTTAAGACTTTACTTGAAGAGGCCATTCGTATCCAGCAACTTCAGGGCGTTGATGGCGATCCTTCAGGTTGGATCGACAGTATATTGGCTGGCCGAAAGTCAACGCGCGGCGACCGGGTGCACCGCTTCCGCGATGGCCGCATCGTCCAGGTTCACAACATCCGCACCGCTGACGGCGGCATGCTTGGCATCTTCACCGATATCACCGGCGTAATGGAGCAGGAGGAAGCCCGCCGCCTGCGGGCCGAGGCGGAGAGTGCGGCGCTCTTGGCCTCGACCGTCACCAATATCGCGCAGGGCGTCAGCGTTTTCGACGTTAATCAGGAGTTGGTGATCTGGAACCGACGCGCCTGTGAGGTGCTCAATCTGCCCTACTACTCCGTCCGCCGCGGCATGACGGTACGCGGTATGGTCAAACTGATGCTGCTGCACCGCGCCCGGGCAGACCGCCAGGTGGCATCGACCGTTTGGCGGTGGATCAACCGCCCCCGCCCGCGCCCGCCGTTGCAGGTCGATCTCTACTATCCGGGCAATACCGTCGTAGAGGCCGCGTTCCGGGCGATGCCGGACCAGGGCTTCGTGATTACCTTCTCCGATGTCACCTTGGATCGGCAGGCCGGGCGGGCGCTGGAGCGGCATCGGGAGGAGTTGGCTACCGAGGTCCAGGACCGCACGCGCGAGTTGGTGAGCGTCAACCAGCAACTGCAGCGGGAGGTGCGCCAGCGCGAGGCCGTTGCCCAGGCGCTGGAGCAGGCGCGTCAGGAGGCGGTGGCCGCCAATCAGGGCAAGACCCGCTTTCTGGCGGCGGCCAGCCACGATCTGTTGCAGCCATTGAACGCCGCCCGGCTCTATATGAGCGCGCTCGAGGCCGAACGCGACCAGATGCCTGCCAACGCAGTCGCCACCATGGATGGGCTCGCGGGCGCCTTGCAGTCGGTGGAGGATCTGCTCGGCGCCTTGTTGGAGATATCGAAGCTGGATGTCGGCGCGATCCAGCCTGTGTTCAGCGAGTTTGCCCTGCAGCCCCTGCTCGAAAGCCTGGTCCATTCGGTGGCTGGCATCGCGGCGGAGAAGCATCTGAGGATGCGGGCGGTTCCAACCTCGGCGTGGGTGCGCAGCGACCAGGCGATGCTGCGCCGCATCCTGCTGAACCTGTTGACCAATGCGGTCAAATACACCGATAGCGGCCGCATTATTCTGGGCGCGCGCCGCGACGGCACAGACTGGCGGGTGGAGGTCTGGGATACCGGCCCCGGCATTCCAGCCGCGGAGCAACAGGCGATATTCGAGGAGTTTCGCCGCGGCAGCCACTTGGACGCCAAGACCGGCACCGGGGCCGGCCTGGGCCTCGCCATCGTGCGGCGGGCGGCCGACCTGCTGGGACATGCGGTCAGCCTGCGCTCATGGGTCGGGCGCGGTACCAGCTTTCGCGTGACGCTGCCCGCCGCTGCTCCCCAAGCCGCGGCAACACCCGCACAATTGCAGCCGTCAGCGCCAGCCGGCAGTTGGGAGCACCGCCTGGTGTTGCTGCTGGAGAACGATACCGAAATCGCGCGGGGCATGCAGATGCTGTTCGCGCGCTGGCGCTGCCCGTTGCTCATTGCCGCCAGCTATGAGGAACTGCTGGAGCGCTTGGCCGATGAGGACGCGCCACCTGACATGGTCGTCGCCGACTACCACCTCGACACCGCCATCGACGGGCTGACCGCCATCGAGCTACTGCGCGACGACTATCCGGCCCTGCCTGCCGCCCTGGTGACGGCCGATAGGGCCGAAGCGACGGCCGCTCGCGCCGCGGCGCTATCCGTCGAGCGGTTCACCAAACCGATTCGGCCAGCAGAACTGCGTGCGTATGTCGAGTATTGCTTCGGCCGCGGCGTGTAGAGCAGAGACCTTTGTGCGGGGAAGGCGCTCTACTCAGCGCCGAATTGGGCGAAGTTGAGTTTTTGCGCCAGCAGCACGGCTTGCGTGCGGCTATGGACATTGAGTTTGCGCAGAATGGCGGAGACGTGCGCCTTGACCGTCGACTCCACGATGTCGAGTTCGTGCGCGATCTGCTTGTTCAACAGCCCTTGGCCGAGCAACTCCAGAACCCGTAACTGTTGTGGCGTCAGGGAGGCGAGGGCGGCGGTAATGCCGGCGTCGGGGGAGTCGTCGCCTTCCGTCTCGCCGGGCCAATAGCCGTCGCCGGCGATGACGGCGTCGATTGCCCGCAGCATGGTGGCCGTATCGTCTGCCTTGGAAAGAAACCCGGCAGCGCCGGCGGCGCGCGCTTCACGCCGGTAAGGCGGGTCGTCGTGACCGGTAACGACGAGGATAGGCGTCCGCGGGAAGGCATTGCGCAGGCGAATCAAGCCCGTAAAGCCTTCGGCGCCCGGGATATTGAGATCGAACAGGACGATATCCAAGGACGCTTCGTCTGCCAGCACAGCCTCGGCAGAGGCGAAATCCTCGGCATGCAATACCCGCGCGTTCGGATAGGCGCGGATCAACGCAGCCTCAAGCGCTGCCCGGATCATCGGATGATCATCGACGATCAAAAAGCCGGCCATGGAATTGCCTCGTTCGCTGTCGGTGGTAAGCGCACAGTGCGCGACGGACCGGCAGGTTAGCTCGATTTTCCGAGCGTCCCAAGTTCAATCGCGCACTCCGGCAACCGGGCGCGAGAACATTGGTGCGGCACCGTTTACCTTTTCTGGCTATACCCTATGATTTAGTGTACCGAAATCCCCTAATCTGGAGCGTCGTCGCTATGCTGGAAAACGGCCTGCTTCTCCTGCAAATGGGCGTGTTGGCCTGGGTGTTTCTGCGCGTGATCCAGCGCGAAGCAGGGGAACTGGCGGCAAGAAAAGCGAATAAATCGGACCGTTTCAATTGAGCGGTTTACTCCTGACATTATTTCTCATCGGTAGTTTGGGCGCGGCCGTCTTTGCGCCGATCATTGCCGCGTATATCTTTACGTTCGTGACCTATATGGCGCCCAAATTCGCACTGTATGGTCCGGGTATTACTTGGCCTTGGGCAGCGATTTCCGGCTGGGTCGCAGTCATTTTGTGGCTGTTGATAGATCGCAAAATTTTATCAAAGATATCATTCTTATATTTCTTGATAGTATTGTGGCTTATATGGATCAATGTGACGACGCAATTCGCGCAAGGAGACGAATTCCATGTTTATTACAAATATAACTTGGCCGTTAAAACGATTATAGCATCATTATTTATCTGTTTAATGTTGACGTCGCGCATTCGGATTGAGGGTTTTATTATTGTTATTATTGCTGCTGTAGGGTTTTATGTAGGCCGTGGCTTCGTTATTACGCTTCTCACCGGCGGCGGCGGACTGGCGGTGACTGGCGAAACTCAAACCCCTCTGGGCGACCGAAACGCTTTCTCGACTGTGATTTGGATGCTGATACCGCTGATCATGTGGTTGTCGGCGCATACCACGATCTTCCCCCGTGTCAGGATTTTTCAATTGGCATTGGTGGGATTTAGTTTTGTCGGAATCATCACGATTGTCGGCACACAATCGCGTGGCGCTCTAGTCGCGGCGCCATTCTTTTTTGCGTTCTTGTTCTTTCAATCGAATAAGAAAATCCCGATTATTTTGTTTGGTATCGGCGCCATTGTCATGGTGGCATTGCTGGCGCCGCAGGAATGGTGGGATCGGATGGCGTCGATTCTGCTTTACGATGAGGACAACTCGGCAATCAGCCGGTTCAATAGCTGGAGTTTCGCCTGGAACTATGCGTTGGAGCATCCGATTGTCGGCGGTGGCTTTCGCATTTTTACTTTGAATATTGATCCGGTTGCAAATCGTTGGTTGGATGCTCACAGCATATACTTCGAAGTTCTGGGTGAACACGGGTTTGTCGGCTTTTTCCTTTTTATGTCTATCATGATTGGACTACTCCTGAACGGACGCCACATCGCGCGCGTCTGTCGACCGTATCCGGATCTGGCTTGGGCGGGCGATTTAGGCTCAAAAATCGTCGTCAGTATCGTCCTGTACATGGTTGGCGGCGCTTTCTTGAGCCTGGCGTTTCACCCGATTACGTACGATATGGCGGCGCTTTCGCTGGCCCTTCGCCACCTCGTCCATCGGGAAATAGCGAAACGGGAGTTGCCGGCAGCCGAACGGTATCGCAGTGGATTCCGGGGTGAGGTGCAACGCCGAGGCTAAGCAAAGCGGATGGTGACGTCTTTGCCAAGCTCGACGAGGAAAGCTTCGATGTAACTGGTCGCCCGTGATTTTCACTCGGTCTGGATCAGGCGGGGCAGGCGGTTTTGCGATTGTGGCCTGTGTTCAGGATGCATGCGGCACAGGCGAGGACAAACCAAGCCCAAAAAAAGCCCTGATCCATCGGGCCAGGAGGCGGAGATTGTGGCCGGCGGCGCAAAGGATCGCGTGGACGGCGTCGCCTTCGAAACCTGCCAGGCGACTGCGCTCGAGCAGGCCGCCGGCTTTTAAATGACCGATGACCGGCTCGATGGCGCTTCGTCGCCGTATCTCCCGGCGCATGGTAAGCGAGGCGATGCCGCGTGATGAGCGACAACCAAGTTGTCCGCGCATTGCCTCGCCTGAAGTGTTGCCGAAGATAGTGTCGTTGCCTCAGTAGAAA
>CAXBDI010000102.1:0-14540 GCA_963974445.1 uncultured Alphaproteobacteria bacterium | reverse complement strand
CTAGGGAGCCGCTATCGCCCAAATCTGTGTCTCAGGAAACTGTAGAGCGGGGGAAGGCGGACGAACGGCTTGCCGCCGGCGAATAGGGGCGCCAGCAGTCGCGTTAAGTTTGACGCGAGACGACAACAACCCGAACTGTTATCATCGCTGGCCCTGGTCGCCAAAAACGGGCGATCAGGGCCGGAAGACGTAAGGTTCATTGTCGTATATCAATGCCATAACACACAAAATCACCGCGCTCTGGCTCATCGTGGCACTACAGGCAACTAGCGCCTCGTTCTTTCTGTTGGATGCGCTGTCCGACTGGTTTGAGGTTCTCCGCGGCGTCGCGCTACTCGACACCCGGATTGTCGAAGTCCTAGTCGTGGCGGCACTCTTTCTCGGTCTGGCGCTGTCTGTGCGGGAAATCCGCCGGCTGTTGCAACGGCAAAAGCGGATGGGCCAGCAGCTTCAGGCGGCCTCCGGCGCTTTTGCGCAATTGCTGGACGATCATTTCGACGCGTGGGAATTGACACCAGCCGAACGCGATGTGGCCTTACTGTCCATCAAAGGTCTCTCGATTGCGGAGATGGCCGCGCTGCGCGATACCAAGGACGGCACCATCAAATCCCAGTGCAATGCCATCTATCGCAAGGCAGGGGTCAGCGGTCGGCTTCAGTTGCTGAGCTTATTCGTTGAGGAACTGGTGGCGGACGGCATGCCGGCTGGTGCCATGCCGTCGCTCTGCAAGGGGCTTTGACGCCAAGCCTTTTCTGGCGCCCTCGCCTGGCCTAGCCTCTCCGGCAAGCACATCTCACCGCTCGGATGGGCCCATATCCTTCTCACCGGTGAATACAGATAGCCCCGAAGGTGAGCCACTGGCCTTGGCGTAGGATTCCGCCCCCTCCCCAACAGACCCCATCAATCCCTCAACTTAAACCTTTGGACTTTGCCGGTGGCCGTCTTCGGCAACTCATCCACCACCTTGATCCAGCGCGGGTATTTCCACAGGCCGACGGCCTTTTGCACATGCGCCTTCAACTCGTCGAACAGCCCGTCGCCGCCGGTGTTGTCGTGCAGCTTGATGAAGGCCTTAGGCTTCAGCAGGCCGTCTTTGTCCTCTGCCGGAACGACCGCGGCTTCCAGCACGGCAGGGTGCGAGACCAGGGCGCTCTCGACCTCGAACGGCGAGACCCAGATGCCGGAGACCTTGAACATATCGTCGGTGCGGCCCTGGTAGGTGTAGTAGCCGTCGACGGACCGCACGTACTTGTCGCCAGTATGAGTCCACTCGCCGGCAAAGGTGCGCTGCGTCTTTTCCCGCTGGTTCCAGTATCCCTCCGCCGCCGTCGGTCCGCGCACTACCAACTCGCCGATGGCATCGGCGCCGAGTTCGCTGCCGTCGTCGTCGACCAATCGCAGGTCATAACCGGGAATAGCCTGGCCGCTGCTGCCGTAGCGCACGGCCCCGGCGCGGTTGCTGAGGAAAATGTGCAGCATTTCGGTCGAGCCGATGCCGTCGAGGATCTCGATACCGAACCGCTTTTCCCACGCCTTGCCGACCTCCTGCGGCAGCGCCTCGCCGGCGGAAACGCAGAGGCGCAGATTGCCGCCTGTATCGCTCTCGCCGGTCGCCAGCATCGCGGCATAAAGCGTCGGCACGCCGAAGAACAGGGTCGGCTTGTGCCGTTGCAACTGTTCGAACATCGCATCCGGTGTCGGACGCTCCGGCCAAAGGATGGCGGTGGCGCCGACCGACAGCGGAAAGGTCATGCCGTTGCCGAGCCCGTAGGCGAAGAACAGCTTCGCGGCGGAGAAGAACACATCGTCCTCGGCGATGTTCAGCACCGGGCGGGCATACAGCCGGCAGGTCTCCATCGCCGAGGTGTGCAGGTGCCTGGCGCCTTTCGGCATGCCGGTGGAGCCGCTGGAATAGAGCCAGAACGCGACTTCGTCCGCGACAGTATCGGCCAGCGTGAAACTATCCGACTGGGCAGCCCGCTGGGCGGTGAAATCGCCGTCTGCGCCGACGACCATCACCTTTTTCAAAGCCGGCAGCCGCTCCAAAATCGGCTGCACGACCGGCAGCAGCGGCGCGGAAATGAACAGGGCGCGGGCGCGGCTGTCCTCCAGGATGTAGCGATACTGCTCCGTTGTCAGCAGGGTGTTGAGAGCGATGGGCACGACGCCCGCCTTGACCGCACCCCAGAACACGGCCGGATAGTCACAGGTGTCCAGCAGGATACAGGCGACCCGCTCCTCGCGGCGCAAGCCCAACTCGGCCATAAGGTTCGCCACCTGATTGCTTTCCGCCGCCAGTTCGCCGTAGGTGAGGGTGCGGTCAGGGTCGATGAAGGCAGGTTTGTCCGCCCGGCCCTCGGCCACGTGGCGGTCGATCATGTCGGCGGCGACATTGTATTGGCGTGGATAGTCGGACATGGGGCAAAATTTTCCTGGCGGCCGATGCATACAGACCGGATCATAGCGCCGGCTGCCATGAACGCCAGCCGCAGCACCGCAGAGGAGGGGGCCGCCCCATGTTGACCGTCGACCAAGCGACCCAGCCGCGAGAAGAATGGCGCAAAGGCGTCGAGACTGTCATGCTGGTCTCCGCCGTTACCGGCTCCTCGCAACTCTGCATCTTCGAGCAATTCTGCGATCCCGGCCTCGGCGCGCCCAACCACCTGCACGCGGTGGAAGAAGTGCTGACCGTCGTTGCCGGCGAGGCGGAAATCTGGGTCGGCGGCGCGCGTTACGCGGCCACAGGCGGCCACTCCGTCATCATCCCCGCCGGCAAATTCCATGGCTTCCGCAATACCGGCGAGACCACGCTGCACGTCCGCGCCACGCTCGCCGCTCCAATCTTCGAAGCCAGCTATGATGATAGGGCCGAATTGACCCGGCGGTGGGTGCCGACGTCGTCACACTGATTTGCCTCGACCAGAGTGGCGATCCGCCTTCTGCAGTCGGGCTGCCAATGCGGGCTTCTGCCGAAGGACTTCGCGCCCAAAAGCACGGGGCATTACTATTTTAAGCGGTTCTCGGGCGACAGCATGTGGGCGGCTGCACAACATCGCATACGGTATAATCCCTACTCCGCGTGACAGAAGTCTCTGACTGAGACACACTGGCGGCAACAGCAATAGCCAGCCGTTGAGGAACCCGCCCATGCCGCTCCTAGCCTCAGTCGCTCCCGACGCCGCCAACAAAACCAACCTGCCCACCGTCACGCCGCAGCCCTCCAGCTTCGGCGCGGAGATCGGCCAGATCGACCTCCGCCAGCCGCTCTCCGATTCCGTCTTCGAGCGCGTGCACGGTGCTTTCCTCGCCCACAAGGTCCTGGTGTTCCGCGGTCAGCCGCTGGATGACGAGGCGCACCAGGCCTTCGCCATGCGCTTCGGCCCGCTGGAAGGGCACATCAACGTCTCGACCCGCCATGCGAAGCTGCCGCAGGTGCAGGTGTTCTCCAACGTCAAAGCCGACGGCACCACCACCGGCGTGCATCCGGAGAAGGGCACTTTGGTCTGGCACACCGACAAGTCCTATGTCGCCGAGCCTTCGCTCACCACCATCCTGCGCTCTCCCGCCATCGCGTCGAAAGGCGGCGACACCCTCTTCGCCGACATGACCCGCGCCTACGAAGATTTACCTGCGGCGACAAAAGAACGGCTGCGTGGCCTCCACGCCGTGCACGACTGGAAACGGTCGCGCGAGAAATCCAACGAGCGCCCGGCGACCGAGGACGAGATGCGCGCCGCGCCGCCGGTGGTGCATCCCATGGTGCGCACTCATCCAGAGACCGGGGCCAAGGCGCTCTATATCGGCAACCACACCTCCTGCATCGTCGGCTGGTCGTTCGCTGACAGCGACGCCTTCATCGCCGAGTTGGAGGCGCACGCGACCCAGCCGCAATACGTCTACCGCCACAAATGGCAGGTGGACGATGTGATGATGTGGGACAACCGCTGCACCATGCATTGCGTCGAGCCCTATGACGCCGCAAGCGAGAGGCGCGCGGTGCACCGGGTGGTGGTCAAGGGCGACCGGCCATATTGAAGGCAGACTTCTCAAGCCATAGGAAAAGCAATGACGTCCAACCCACTCGGCTTCATCGGCCTGGGCGCCATGGGCCGGCCCATGGCCATCAACCTCGTTAAATCCGGCCAGGCGCTCGCCGTCTGCGACCTGAACCCGACGGCAACCGACATCCTCGCCCAGCGCGGCGCGGAGGTGGCGGCGTCCGCCCGCGCTCTCGCCGATCGCTCCGCCACCGTCTTCGCTTGCATGCCGACGGTGGCGAGCGCTGAACAGGTGGTGGCGGAGACAGCCGAGGGCTCCACGATCAAGCACTTCGTCAACCTCAGCACCACCGGCAGCCAGTTCAGCCAGGCCGCCGCGGCCGCGCTGGCGGAGCAGGGCGTGGCCTATCTGGACGCCCCGATCTCCGGCGGGCCGCCGGGCGCGGAGGCGGCGACGCTGTCGATCATGTGCTCCGGCGACAAGGCGGCCTATGAGGCGGCGCTGCCAGCGTTGGAGGCGATGAGTGCCAAGCTCACCTATCTGGGCGAAAAGCCCGGCGCGGCCCAGACCATGAAGCTGGTGAACAACATCATGAGCTTCTGCAACCTGGTCGCGGCGTCGGAGGCGTTCACCCTGGGCGCGAAAGCCGGCCTCGATCCGGAGCAAATGGTTGAGGTCATCAACGCCTCCAGCGGCCGCAACAGCGCCAGCATGGACAAAATCCCCAAGGCGGTACTGCCGCGCAGCTTCGACTACGGCGGCGGCAACCACATCATTCTGAAAGACCTGGAGTTATGGCGGCAGGAGGCGGAGGCTTACGGCATCCCCGCCTACATGGGCAACCTGGTCCGCACCCTGTTCCGCCAGATGGTGCAGGAGGAGGGCGCCGACAAAGATTTCACCCGCATCTTCCTACTGATGGAACGCATGGCCGGTGTCGAGATGAAAAAGACGCGCTAGGCGGGGAGGAGGGGAGGGGCAGTCAATAACCAGCCCTCTCTTGTCCCGGACTTGATCCGGGATCTAAGCCTGTGCCGCGGGTTAACCTGGCAAGCATGGATGAATGCGCAGGAATGGACCCCGGATCAAGCCCGGGGAAAAGAGAGCCGTCGGGTTGTCGCTCCCCAGTCCTGCCAGGATAGCATCTACCGCGGCACCGCCTCATCGTAATGTTGTGCCACTTCGCTGGCACTTGCCTGCCAGACCGCGTCGTAGGCGGTCATCTTCGCCAGCGCCTCGCCCAGGTATTTGATGCGGTGTGCCTGGCCGATCAGCCAGGGGTGCAGGCCGAGCGTCATGACCGTGCCGCCGGGGTGAGCCTCACCATGCAGATAGTCGAATGCCTCGCAGACCACGTCGCGCCAGCGCCACGGCATCAGCCGTCGGATCGCCATGAGTTGCGTGTCGTCCCACTCCGCCTGGTTCGGCATGCAGATCAGGTCGCCGTGGTTGGTGCGATAGGGCGTGTCGTCGTTCGGAAAGTCCGCGACGTAGCGCACCCCCGCCTCGGCCAGCAGCGCCGGCGTGCGGGCGCTTTCCGAGAAATCCTGGCCGAACCAGCCGACCGGACGGGTGCCCGTCGTTTTTTCGAGGGTGTCGAGGCAATGGGTGATGGTCGCCCGCTCCTCCGTCTCGGTCAGCTTCGACGTGACCATTTGAGTGGCGGAGACCCCGTGCCCGGCGATCTCCCACCCGCGTTTGACGCATTCCTCGACCATGCGGGGGTAGCGCTCGGCCAGCATGGCGTTGACCGGCACCGTCGCCTTGATGCCGTGCTTGTCCAGCACGTCCAACACCCGCCAGAAGCCGACGCGGTTGCCGTGCTCTCGGTGCGAGTAGTTCAGATAGTCGGGAAAGTGCGAGCCCAGAGCGCCGCCATAGCGTGGGTCGCGGACGCTGCCCTCCGGCGGGTCGAGCTCCAGATACTCCAGGTAGAGATAGACGCAAAACGCGATCTTCTCTCCGCGGGGCCAAGCCACCATCGGCCGCTCCGGCAGCGGGTTCCAGTCGAAATGCGGGTGGTCGTAGCCGGCGCCTTGGCGGTAGCGGGCGGTTTGCGGCAGCTTGCTCTGATCGCTCATCGGCCGGCCTCCTGCTCTGCCAAGTGCGCCTGCACATCGGGCAGGGCGTTGGCGATGTAGTGGTCGGCGATCTCCTCACCGGTCGCCCACCAGACGTCGCTGTGGCCTTTGATATAGGCCAGCGCCTTGTCCAGGAACCGGATGCGGTGCGGCGTGCCGTAGAGATAGGGGTGCAGCGCGATGGCCATGACCCGGCCGCTCTCCGCTCCCTCGCGATAAACCGTGTTGAAATGGTCCATGATCATCTGGGCGAACTCCTCGCCCTCCGTGTGATAGCGGTATTCGATGGCGTCGTTGATATCCATGGAATAGGGCACGGTGATCAAGGGTTTGCCCGATGGCGGAGCCTTGCGCGTTTTCATCGGGAAGGGCTGGTCGTCGTGATACCAGTCGCTGGTGTATTTGATCCCGGCCTCGGCGACCAAGTCCGGCGTGTTGATGGTGAAGGAGGCGGCGGGGCCGAACCAGCCGGCCAACTGCTTGCCGGTCGCCTTGCGCAGCGTGTCAATGCAATCCTGGATGACCGCCCGCTCCTCCTCTTCCGGCAGATTCCAGAGGTAGCGGGTGTTGTAGATGCCATGGCAGAGATAATCGTAACTCCGCGCCTCCATCGCCTCGAAAATCTGCGGGTAGTGCTCAA
Source organism: uncultured Alphaproteobacteria bacterium (assembly GCA_963974445.1). Classification (GTDB taxonomy): domain Bacteria; phylum Pseudomonadota; class Alphaproteobacteria; order Bin95; family Bin95; genus JACKII01. The sequence continues at coordinate 7,820 of CAXBDI010000102.1, read as the reverse complement.
TCACCGAGAAGTTGAGGGAGACGGTGCAGCGGATGTCGTGCTTGTCCATCAGGTCGAACATGCGCCAGACGCCGACACGGTTGCCATAATCCTTGTCGCCATAGCCGAAAATGTCGGGATGCGGCGAGCGCGGCCAGGGATTGCGCACGTTCTGGTGCACCGGCTGGTACTCGTAATGCTCGACATTCGGCAGCACCCAGATGGCGACACGGGCGTTGTTCGGCCATTTCAGCTTGGGCCGGTCGACGATCGGGCTATAGGGGAAGCGGTCGGGTTCCATAAGCGCGCTCCGGGTGATGATTTTGGCGGGGAGTGTAGAGGAACGTGCCGGCGTTTGCCACGCCTGTGGTTTGCCGCCATGCCCCCCTCCGGTGTCATTGCGAGGAGCCGTAGGCGACGCGGCAACCTCTCTGTGAGGAGCGAACTCGGTCGGCAGATTGCTTCGTTGGCTTCGCCGCCTCGCAATGACGGCGGGTGGGGTGGAGAGGAGGCTCAACACGCTTCCAAGCGCTGGCGTCTTTGCGAGGAGCCGCAGGCGACGCGGCAACCCACCCTAGGCCGCGACAGGCTGAAACGCCGATGGGTTGCTTCGCCCGCGTGCCGCGGACTCGCAATGACGCCGGTGAGCGGGACGAGAGGTCAGCGGCGCCGCTCACCCCGCCTTCAGCCGGTCCGCGTAGTGCGTCCGCACCTTCTCCACCTTGGGGGCGGCGAGGTGCATGATGTAGGGCTGGTGCGGGTTGTTGGCGGCGTAGTTCTGGTGATAGGTCTCGGCGGTGAAGAACTCCTCCAGAGGCTCCAGCGTCGTGACGATGGGCTTGTCGAACAGGCCGGCCTCCTGCAACTGGCCGATGTAACCTTCTGCCACCGCTTTCTGCTCCAGGTCCGCATAGAAGATCGCCGAGCGGTATTGCGGGCCGTGGTCGTTGGCCTGGCGGTTCAACTGGGTCGGATCGTGGGCGATGGCGAAGAAGACCTTCAGGATTTCGCCATAGGTGATCTTGGCCGGATCGTAGGTGATCTCTATCACCTCCGCGTGCTTGGTCATGCCGGTGCAGACGTTTTGGTAGTCGGCGGTGGAGGCGTCGCCGCCGGCATAGCCGCTGACCACCTTCTCGACGCCGTCGAGTTGCAGGTACACCGCCTCGACACACCAGAAACAGCCGCCGCCCAGCACCGCGGTTTGCAGGCTGCCACCAGGGCCGGCAGCGATGTCCTTCGCCGGGTGGGGAAAGCGGTCGGGGGTGACGGTCTTCGAGCCGAAAATTTCGTCGAGAAAACGCATGGAGCGGGCCTCCTGCCGGTGTTTGGTCGTTAGGATACCGACAATGTGGCGTCTCTGGCCGCGCCTGGCTAGAGGCGAGCGCTTGCCCCGGCGATTAATTGCTGGCAGGGAAGGTGAACCGATAATCCCACGATGGATGCCTACCATGGTCAGACGCGGCCGCGAATTCCTGCACACTCCGGGCCCTACCAACATTCCGGACCGGGTTCTGAACGCCATGCACCGGCCGGCTATGGACTTCGCCAGCCCGGCCTTCGCCGAATTGGCGCTGAAGTTGTTCGAGGATTTGAAGCCTCTGTTCGGCACCTCGTCGCAGGTGTTCCTCTACACCTCCAGCGGTCATGGCGGCTGGGAGGGTGCGTTTGTCAACTGCTTCTCGCCCGGCGATACGGTCTTGCTGCCGGAAGTTGGGCGCTTCGGCAGGGTCTGGGGCGATATGGCCGAACGCCTGGGGCTGAACGTCGTCAGAGTGCCCGGCAGTTGGCGCCACCCCATCGATCCGGCGGTGATCGAAGACGCGTTGAGCAAGGACAAGGAGCACCGCATCAAGGGCGTGCTGGCCGTGCATGTGGAGACCGCGACCGGCGCTGTCTCCGACCTGGCAGGGATCCGTCGCGCCATCGATGCCGCGAACCATCCGGCGCTGTTGATCTGCGACGCCATCGCCTCGTTCGGCTGCATGCCGCTGCCGATGGAGGAATGGGGCATCGACGTGGTGATCGCCGCCTCGCAGAAGGCCCTGATGCTGCCGCCCGGGCTGGGCTTTTGCGCCGTCAGCGAGAAGGCTTTGGCCGCCAGTCTCGAATCGCGCAGCCAGATGGAGTATTTCAGCTGGCCGCAGCGCATGAAGACCGAGAGCTACAGCCGCTTCTGCGGCACCGCGCCGGAGCATCTGGTGTTCGGCCTCATCGAATCGATGAAGATGATCGCCGAGGAAGGCTGGGAGCAGGTCTATGCCCGCCACAGGCGCCTGGCCGGTGCCGTGCATCGCGCGGTAGACGTGTGGAGCGAGGCCGGCGCCATCGAGTTTAACATCCTGCCGCCGGATGCCCGTGCCGTCAGCCTGACCGTCGTCCGCACGCCGGAGGGCATGAACTCAGACATCGTGCGCACCACCGCGCGCGAGTCTTTCAGCGTCGCCGTGGGCGGCAGCCTGGGCGATTTGGTAGGACGGGTGTTTCGCATCGGCCATATGGGCGACCTGAACGAACCGATGATCATCGGCGCGCTCGGCGGGATCGAGGCGGCGTTGCAGGTGTGCCAGGTGCCGATCGGCAAAGGCGGCGTCAGTGCTGCTGTGGATTATTTGGCCGCCTCTGTCCCGGGTTAACTTTACTTCTCGCCTAACAACAGGACCGCGCTCATGCCGATCCAAAGCTTTGCCGACCTCCTGGCTCCCATCAGCGTCGACGATTTCGTCCGCGACTACCGTGGCAGGGCCTGGCTGCATACGCCGGCAGCTGCGGATCGGGTGGCCGGCTTGTTCGGTTGGCCGGAATTGAGCCGGCTGCTGAACATGGAGATTTGGAACCACCAGACTCTGCTGCTGGTGCAGGATACCCAGCCCGTGCCGCCACAGGCCTATTGCCGGCAGCGGGTCGACCGCAGCGGCCAGCGCCAATTCGTGCCCGACCCGCAGTTGGTGCAACAGCATTTGCAGCGTGGCGCCAGCCTGGTGCTGAACGAGATCGAATCGATGTTTCCGGACATTCGGGCGATCATCGGCGCCTTCACCACGGGCCTCGGCGCCAAAAGTTCGGCCAACGCCTATATCTCGCAGCAGAATCATCAGGCGTTCGATACCCACTACGACAAGACTGATGTGTTTGCTTTGCAGGTCAGCGGTCAGAAGCGCTGGCGCATCTATTCGGGCCAGATCGAGGCGCCGATCATCCACGCCCGCTTCGCCGGCATGCCGAAAGATCAGGTGCAACGCCTGCGCGGCAAGGTTGAGCGGGAGATCGTCATGAAAGAGGGCGACTTGCTTTACCTGCCGCGCGGCCGCTTCCACGATGCGTTGGCGACGGATGGTCCCTCTATCCATCTGTCCTTTGCGGTCAGCGAGCCTAAGGGGCTCGATTACCTGCAACTGGTCATGGACGAGGCCGTGGGCGACGCGAAATTCCGAGAGGACCTGCCGCTCTCGGAGGCGGAATTGCCAGCTTATTTCGAGATGCTGGCCGCCCGCCTGCGCGATGTCGCCCGCGCTGCCGGAACGAAAGAGCGTGGCAAGGCATTACGGCGCAGTTTCGTGCCGCCGCGGCCGAATTTTCAGATTGGTCCGAAGACATCATGAGCGACCTGCCGGACCTCACCGACCCCGCGCTCTACGAATACTGGGCCGACGATACCGTCCGCTTCTGCGACACCGATCAGGCCGGCCATGTGAACAACGTGGCGATAGCGGCCTATGTGGAAACCGGCCGGCTGATGTTCGACCACGACGTGATCGGCGAGGCCTCGAAAGGGTTGGAGGGTGAGCGGTTCCAGGCGATCCTCGCCAACCTGACCATCAATTATCTGGCGGAAAGCTACTGGCCGGGCCGGGTCCGGGTCGGCTCGCGCCTGATCCGCATCGGCAACACCTCGTTGACCACCGCGCACGGCGTGTTCCGCGAGAGCGGCTGCATCGCCACCAGCACCTGCGTGATGGTGAACAAGGTCGACGGCGCCAGCCATCCCATCGGGCCGACGATGCGGGCGCGGCTGTCGGCGCTGCTGCCCTAACCTCGGATCTCCCGGACCGGTAGGAAAAACACCACGCCCATGGCGAGCGCCGCCACGGCCAACAGCCAAAAGCCGGCCTTATAGGAATCCGTCACTGCCAGCAGCCCAGAAAGCAGCGGCGGGCCGATGACCGAGCCGAGGAAGGTGATCACCATGACGCCGCCGGTCACCTCGCTCACCTTGCCCTCCGGTGATTGGCGCGCGGTCTCCGCCAGAAAGACGCCGTTCCAGCCGATCACGGTCGCACCGATGGCCACGCCCAACGCCGCTACCAGAGCGAATGGCCAGGCGAGGCTGACGCTCAGGATCAGAGCGACACTGGCCGCCATGCCGAGCCCCAGGCCGCCCAGCACCCAGCGCGCCGACACCAGGTCTGCAATCCATCCCCAGCCGACGCGGCCCGCTACGGCTGCCATATTGGCGATGGCCAGCACGCTGCCGGCGGCCGTCAGGCTCATGCCAACAATCTCGTTCAGATAGACTACCAGAAAGGACGCGACCCCCAACTGCACGCCGGAGAACACCAGCGAGCACACCGCCATGCGCAGCAAATCTGGATAGAGCGCGATCAGCTTGAGCGGTGCCAGAATGGTGCGAAAGCGGAAGGGGCTGCCGTCTGCCCGAAACGCGTCGAGGCGCGCCCGTGGCCACTCGCTTGCCAGCGCGATTAAAGCCACCAAACCGGCGGAAAGCAGCACCGCCGCCCGCCAGTCCGCCACCAGCACCACCGCCGGCAGCAGCAGGCCGGCGAGCCCGTAGCCGATGGGCACGCAAGTCTGCTTGATCGAAAACACCAGGCTGAGGCGATGCGCCGGCACGATGCGCGCCAGCAGGAAAGAGCCCGCCGGGTTCATCGGTCCATAGCCCGCGCCGACCAGCATTGCCGCCACCGGCAACAGCCATTGCTCCGCCGGCAGCAGGCACAGAAGACCGGCGATATTGGCCAGCGACGCCCACTGGCACATGCGCACCGCGCCAATCCGCGGCGAGATGCCAGCGGTCAGCAGGCTGGCAATCGCCGACCCCAGAAACGCAAGCCCGGTGTAAACGCCGATCAGCCCGGCTGAGAGTTCGAAGCTCTCCGCCGCGCGCACGGCGATCACCGGCAGGGTCATATACGCGAGCGAGGAGCCTGCCTGCATCGCCGTCATCACGGCAACTGCCAACCAATAGCTTTGTTTGGGCGCGGACTCTGTCAAACCGATCGGCCGATGCCTGCGTACTACACTGAGAGGAGTGAGGCCCGATTGCGTTTCGGGTGCTCGCCCTGCATAGTGGGGTTTCCCAAGCTTCTCTAGCGAAAAGGGTCTCGTGACCGATGGCTGGCAATGGTTTCCGCTTCCCGAAAATGGCCTTCCCCGACGATGTCGTGGCGCTGCGACAGGATATCCGCGGCTTTTTGCGGGCGGAGCGCCAGAGCGGCGGCTTTACGCCGATCGCCGACTGCTGGGGCTCCGGTCTCAGCCCGGAATTCAGCCGAAAATTGGGGCAGCGCGGCTATCTGGCGGTGACCTGGCCCAAGCAGTATGGCGGGCAAGAAAAAACCATGCTGCATCGCTATGTCATTACGGAGGAGCTGGTCTCCGCCGGCGCGCCCGTCGCCGCCCACTGGGTCGCCGACCGTCAGAGCGGGCCGCTGATCCTGCGCTATGGTACGGAGGAGCAGAAGTCGGACATTCTGCCCCGCATTGCCGCCGGCGAGTGCTATTTCGCCATCGGCATGAGCGAGCCGGGCTCCGGCTCCGACCTGGCCAGCGTGCGCACGTCGGCGAAGAAGGTCGATGGCGGTTGGGTGATCAACGGCGCCAAGATCTGGTCCTCCAACGCGCAGATCTGCCACTACATGATCGCATTGGTGCGTACGACGCCGGTGCAGGACGGCAAGAAGCACCAGGGCCTCTCGCAATTTCTGGTCGACCTCTCGACGCCAGGCATCACCATTCGCGGCATCAAGAACATCGCCAACGAAAGCCACTTCAACGAAACCCTGTTCGAGGACGTGTTCGTACCGGACGACGCCATGCTCGGCAACGAGGGCGATGGCTGGAAGCAGGTGACCAGCGAGTTGGCCATCGAGCGCGCCGGGCCCGAGCGGTTCCTGTCGACTACCATCATTCTCGAAGAGGCCGTGCGCGTCATGCAGGAAAGCGACGACGAGCGCGTCACGCTCGCCTTCGGCCAGTTGGTGGCGCGGCTGCGCACGCTGCGCCGCATGTCGCTCGGTGTGTCGGCGTTGCTGCAGGAGGGCGAGTCGCCGGAGACCGAGGCCGCTCTGGTCAAGGAAATCGGCACCCGCTTCGAGCGCGAGGTTATCGAGGGCGTCCGCGCCGTAGCACCGAGCGGCCCGAAGACTCAGAGCATGAACGCCTACCAATCAGTGCTGCGCGACGGCATCCTGCACATCCCCTCCAGCACCATCCGCGGCGGAACGAATGAGGTGCTGAAGGGCATCGTGGCCCGGCAATTGGGGCTGCGGTAGGGGGCCTATCTTCCTCCACCATCAGGATCGTCTCCATAGGGCACGTGTTTCCCGGACGCCGCGAAGCGGTGAGCCGGGATCGCCTGATCTCGCGAACACCGTCAGCGGCGGTGTTCGATGGATGAGACCGGCCCCGGATCGGCGCTCCGCACCGTCCGGGGAACAGGTGCCGCTTACCGTCCGGGGAACATGTGCCGAGTCACTACCTCCGCGTCAGCACCAACGCCCCGCCTAAACCGACTTCGGCGCTAAAGCCATCCGGCACCACCGTCGTTGTTTGATCCTCGACGATCAGCGCCGGTCCCGCGACGACGGCAGTGCCAAGGCTCTCCCGCCGCCACACAGCCGCCTCGACGAAGGCTTGGGCCTGCGGGTCGAACAGCCGGCGAGTACCGATGGGCTTACCCGCAACCGTCGCAGCCGCTGCGGCTTTGACCGCAGACGAAACTGCCGGCGAGGCCACAGTGAGCGTCCAACTGAGGATTTCTGGCTCCTGCCCGGGCACGGTTTGGCCGTAGAGCGCGCGGTAGGCCGCCTCGAACGCCGCACGCAATGTCTTCGCATCGGCCGGCTCCAGCGCCCGCGGCGGCAGGGGCACGGTGATCTCGTGCCCCTGGCCGACATAGCGCATGAAGGCGAGGCGGGTCTCGCTCAACGCCGCATCCGGCGCACCTTGGCGGACAATGGCGGTTGCCTCCGCCTGCATCGCTGCCAGTAACTCGTTGGCACCAGCAGCATCAAAGCCATCCAGGCGCATGTACCGGCTGCGCACCACCTCGTACGAGATCGGCGCGCGCAAGAAGCCAACCGCGGAACCAACGCCGGCGCCCGCCGGTACGATCACCTGAGAGAGGTTCAGCTTCTCCGCCAGCCGAGCCGCATGCAAGGGCGCGGCGCCGCCGAAGGCGATCATCGCCCGGGCGGCGACGTCCTTGCCCCACTCCACCGCGTGCACCCGCGCTGCATTCGCCATGTTCTCGTCGACGATCTCCGCGACCGCAAAGGCCGCCAACGCCGCGTCCATACCGAGCGGCTGGCCGATTGTCCGCTCCAACGCTTCGCTGGCCTTCTCTGGCGCAAGCGCGACGGTGCCGCCGGCAAACGCCGCCGGATCGATCTTGCCCAGTACCAGGTCGGCATCGGTGACGGCGGCCCGCTCACCGCCTTGGTTGTAACAGGCCGGACCCGGCTGGGAGCCAACACTCTCGGGCCCCACCGCGACGCGGCCCAGGGCATCGACCGAGGCAATCGAGCCACCGCCCGCGCCGATTTCTACCATCTCGATGGCCGGAATTTTCACGGGCAGGCCGGAGCCTTTCAGATTGCGGT
>CAXBDI010000101.1:0-14646 GCA_963974445.1 uncultured Alphaproteobacteria bacterium | reverse complement strand
TTGGCGAGTGCGAACACGGGCGGGGGCGGTGTTCGCGAGATAGAGCGGCCCCGGGGTCTGCGCTACGCTCCGCCCGGGGAACAAGTGGACTGGCGCTGGGTCTAAAGTGTGTCTGCCAGGTCGTTCCAGTCTGGGTTTTGGTTCTCGATCAGCGTGATTTTCCAGCCTCGGCGCCAGCGTTTGATCCTGCGTTCGCGGGTCTGCGCTTCCGAGACGTCGGCATGCTCTTCAGCATAGACCAAGCGGTGGATGCTGTATTTGCGGGTGTGGGCAGAGTGTAGTCCGTTGCGGTGTTGGTCCAGCCGCATGGACAAATCGCTCGTCATTCCGACATACAGGGCGCCATGTTTCTTGTGTGCGAGGATGTAAACCCAATAAGGCATTGGTTAAGCGTCCCGTCTCATTCCAATCCATTGTTCATCCAAATCCTTAACGAAACGTTTCCCGGTCGAACCGGCGGTGAGAGCCGGGATCGCTTGGCGGTGTGCGAACACTTGCGGGGGTGGTGTTCGCGAGATAGAGCGGCCCGGGGTCTGCGCTGCGCTGCGCCCGGGGAACATTGGTCAAAATGGTCGGGCGTGGCATAGTGGGGGCGACAGTCTGAACCGCCATGAGGTGCTGCCATGAACCATCCGGCCCCCTCCCCCGCCATCGCCTGGCCGGCCGAGGGTCTGACGCGCGTGCCGAACCGGCTCTACTCCGACGCGGAAATTTACGCCCAGGAGCAGGCCCGTATCTTTCACGGCCCCGTCTGGAACTTCGTCGGCCTGGAGGCTGAAATCCCCAACGCCGGCGACTTCAAGACCGATTTTGTCGGCGAGACGCCCGTCATCGTCGTGCGCGACCGGGATGGTGGCGTCAACGTGCTGGAGAACCGCTGCGCCCATCGCGGCGCGCTGGTCTGCCTGAAGGAGCACGGCAACGCCCGCAGCCTCGCCTGTGTCTATCACGCCTGGAATTATTCGCTGAAGGGCGACCTGATCGGCGTCGCGTTCGAGCGCGGAGTGAAGGGTCAGGGCGGCATGCCGGCGGGCTTTGACAAATCGCGCCACGGCCTGCGCAAGTTGCGGGTCGAGACGCTGAACGGCTTGATCTTCGCGACGTTCAGCGATGAAACCCCGCCGCTGGCGGAATATCTCGGCCCGGAAATCCTGCAGCGGGTGCAGCGGGTGACGCACAAGCCGCTGGCGCCGCTCGGCCATAGCCGGCAGGTGCTGCACAACAATTGGAAGCTGTATGTGGAGAACGTGAAGGACAGCTATCATGCCAGCCTGCTGCACGCCTTCTTCACCACCTTCAAGCTGAACCGGCTGACCATGCAGGGCGGCATCGTCGTCGATGAGTCCGGCGGTCACCATGTCAGTTGGTCGAAGGCGGCGGAGGACGCGAAAACCAAGACCGAATATGAGGCCGGCGGTATCCGCAGCAACGTCGATGACATGGCGCTGGCCGACCCGAACCTGATCGCCGGCAGCGATGAGTTCGGCGACGGCATCACCCTGCAAATCCTGACGGTCTTCCCCAACTTCGTCATGCAGCAAATCCGCAACGCGCTGGCGGTGCGCCAGGTGCTGCCGAAGGGGCCGGGCAAGACTGAGTTGGTCTGGACCTATTACGGCTATGCCGATGATGATGCGGCGATGCAGCTAGCCCGGCAGCGCCAGTCCAATCTGGTCGGCCCCGCCGGTTATATCTCGATGGAAGACGGCTGCGTCGGCGGCTTCGTGCAGCGCGGCATTGCGGGCGCGGCGGACGAGCGCTCGGTCGTGCAGATGGGCGGCGACGGCGCGGAGACGCAGACCACGCGGGCGACAGAGACCTCCGTCCGCGGCTTTTGGAAGGCTTACCGGCCGTTGATGGGTCTGTGATAGGCTCGCGCCCGGCATCGGCAATTGCAGAGAGCACGTGATGGCAGCCAACATCGTACCGGTCGAGCCGTTCGATCTGGTGGTCTTCGGCGCGACCGGCGACCTGGCGAAACGCAAGCTGATACCGGGCCTGTTCCAACGCTTCCGCGACGGCCAGATGCCGCCGGGCGCGCGGATAATCGGCGCGGCACGGTCCGAGATTGGCGCGGACGAATTCCGCGGGCTCGCGGACCAGGCCCTGGCCGAATTTGCGCCCGAGGCAAGGCTCGACGCCGGCATCCGGCAACATTTCCTCGCCTGCCTCGACTATGTCCGCGTCGATGCCCATGGCGAGGCCGGTTGGCAAGAGCTCGGCGATTTGCTGAGGCCCCCCGAAACCGCGGTGCGCGCCTTCTATTTCTCGGTCGCGCCGAGCCTGTTCGAGCCCATCGGCGAGCGGCTGCACGCCAGCGGCCTGACCGGCCCCGGCGCGCGCATCGTGCTGGAAAAGCCCATCGGCCACGATCTGGCGTCGGCCCGCGCACTGAACCGCTGGTTCACAGAGCGCTTCGACGAGCGTTGCCTCTATCGGATCGACCATTATTTGGGCAAGGAGACGGTGCAGAACCTGATGGCGCTGCGCTTCGCCAACGCCCTGTTCGAGCCGCTGTGGAATGGCCGCTTCATCGACCATGTCCAGATTACGGTGGCGGAAAGCGTCGGGGTCGAAGGTCGCGGCGCCTACTATGACAGCAGCGGCGCCATGCGCGATATGGTGCAGAACCACCTGCTGCAACTGCTCTGCCTGATCGCCATGGAGCCGCCAGCCCGGTTCGAGGCGGACGCGGTGCGCGACGAGAAGCTGAAGGTGTTGAAGGCGCTAACCCCGCTTACCGACCGGCGCGATATCGTGCGCGGCCAGTATCAAGGCGCGCATGGCGTGCCCCCCTATCTCGACGATATCGGCGCCGATAGCAGCCGCACCGAAAGCTTCGTCGCGCTGAAAACCGAGGTGGCGAACTGGCGCTGGTCCGGCGTGCCGTTCTACCTGCGCACAGGCAAGCGGCTGCGGGCGCGCATGTCGGAAATCGCGATCCAGTTCAAGGAGCCGCCGCACTCGATCTTTGGCGATGCCTACCAGCAGGCGAAGCCGAACGTGCTAGCGATCCGTTTGCAGCCGGATGAAGGCATCACGCTTGGCATGACGATCAAGGAGCCGGGGCCCGGCGGCATGCGCCTGACCACCGCGGACCTGGACATGACCTTTGCCGAGAGCCTGGGCGGCGGTAGCGGGGCGGCCGGCGGCCGCCATGCACGCATGCCCGATGCCTATGAACGGCTGGTGATGGATGTGATCCGCGGCGACCAGACCCTGTTCATGCGCGGCGACGAGGTAGAGGCCGCCTGGGCCTGGATCGACCCGGTGGTGGCCGCCTGGACGGAACGGCACGAGCCGCCGCATCTATATGACCCCGGCTCCTCCGGCCCCGAGGATGCGCTGGGGCTGCTGCACAGATCGGAGCGGCGGTGGCGGCCAATTGCGGCTTAAGTTAACAAACATTAGCTAAATTACGCTAAACAGCTTACGCCTTTTGGCGTAATTTACAATGGAATTGCCAATAGCGTGTCAACCTGATCATTGTCGTGGATCACCCGCTTTTCGCGGAACCTCGCGCGAGGCGATGCGAGATCGACGACATCCAGATAGCGCCCGGCACTGAACACTTCGCTCGCGCCGGCCTGCATGGAGCGGACGACGAGATAGTGCGACTCGGCCTGCACCCGCGACGGGCGCGAGGCGTCGACGATCACCGTGCAGGAGATCAGATGGCGATAGCGCTGCGGCTCATAAATGTTGGCCTGACGCAGCGCTGCCACACGGTCGCGCAACATGCTCTTGCTGTCGGCGTAAATCAGGCCCATCGGCAGCCCGCGCTCGAAGTTGGCGGCGGCGATGACCTGATAGAAGCAGTCGTCGGTGAAGAGGTCAGGCCACTGTTCCAGCCGGTCCTGGTCGATGCAATGGGCGTACTCCGCCAACAGTCGCTCGACCCGATAGAGCGCATCGCGCTCGTCCACCGGCTCAGTCCCCCGCTTTCGCCGGCTGTGGCCACCGCGCCTGGAATTCGGCGGTCGAGTTGGTGTTCGGATAGGGTTTGTCGGGCACGGCGACTTCCAGGAATGCGCACAGCGGCCCCCACCCTTCCGCACCGTCGAACACCAGCAGCCGCTCTGGCGGGAGCGCGGCTTTCACGGCGGCGTTGTGGGCGCGATAGACGCGCAACACATGCTCGCGGTCATCGACTTCGCCACCGAAGGTGTGATCGAAGATCACGGCCTTAGCCATGGCGCGTTGGGCGATGCGCTCGGGCGGTGCATCGTCCGGCAACGGCAGGCGCAGCGAGCGGAAGATCGTGCTGGAGATGCTCTGCCACCACTTCTCCTCCGGCCGCTCCGTCAGGATCACCTTGGCGTCCGGAAACCGCTCGCTCAGTGGCTGCCAGAAGGCGGCGGAGGGCCAGTCGCAGGATGCCTCGTAGCCGGCCAGGAGGGCTGCAAAGTCCACGTCCTCCCCCTCCGCCGCTCTGCGCCAACCGTCGGCCGTATCCGGCACGTTGCGCATTTCCATCATGTGATGGCAGGGGTCGAAGCCCAGCATCTCCAGCGCCCGCTTCAGCGACATGGTCGAGGTGCGGCCCATGCCGGCGCCGATCACTTGCACCATGATCGCGGCCTACTCCGCAGCGTTTGCGGCGGTCCGATCCGCCGCCTGCGCCGCAATCAGATCGGTGAGGCAAGTGTCATCCAGCGCCTGGATCGGAGTAAAATCGCGGTGCGCGATCCAATCGGCGCGCTGGAACTTGGTGATGTGGTTCGAAACCTCGCAGAGGCTCAGGTAGACGATGGTGCGGCCCCAGGGTGAGATATTCGGGCTGGAGGCGTGGACCAGGCAGCCGTGGAAGACGATGACGCTGCCGGCAGGCCCCTTTGGCGCCACTATACCGCCGCGCTCCGCCAGTTCCGAAATCTTTGCCTTATCCAGCGTCCAGAGCGGGTAGGAGGTGGATTGCAGGTCGTGGCCGGCCTCGAACACGCCGTCGCGATGGCTGCCGGGGATGAACATTAGCGGGCCATTGAATTCGGTCACTTCGTCGAGAAATACCGCGATGTTCATCGCCCGCGGCTCCGGCATGCCATCGTCACGGTGCCAGGTGCCGAAATCCTGATGCCATTGCCAGACATCGCCGTCGAAGGCGGCTTTGGCATTCACCTTGTACTGGTGCATGTAGAGCTTGCCGTCCAGCAACTGCTCCACCGGCTCGATCAGGCGCGGATGCGCGCCGAGGCGGCGGAAGGCCTCATTATAGAGGTGGGCGGCGAAGGCGGTGCGCGGCGTCGAGCCGTCTTTCTCGCGCCAGACCTCTTCGCGATCCTGGGCGTAGACGACATCGGCCTCGCGCCGCAGTAGCGCAGCTTCATCCCGGCTGAAGCATTCCGGCATGAACACATAGCCGTCGCGGTTGAACTGGTCGATTTGCTCTTGGTTCAGGCGCATGGTCGAACTCTCCTTGCCCAAAGGGGTGGTAGCAGGACATGCTGGTATCTTTAGCACGGCTGGCAACCGGCAGACTATGCCAAACAACGAGGGCAAATGGCGACAGTCAAGACGGATAAATGGCGCAAACTGGCGTTCAAGCTGCTGCGCCTGCGCGAGGATCAGTTCACCAGCACGCGGCTGCGGCGGGTCTATCGCGACTGGTTCGATGTGGAGGTCGGGCTCTATAGCTATGGCTGTTTCGACCCGGCGCGCTTTCCGCCCGGCACGCGGTTCGGACGCTATTGCTCGATTGCGAACAGTGCCGCCAGCTTCGACACGGACCACCCGACCGAGGCGGCTATCCTGCACCCGGTAGCCTACCATCCTGCCTTCGGCGCGGTAGAGGATTGGACGATCCAGCCGCAGCCGCTGGTCGTCGAGGACGATGTCTGGCTTGGCCACAACGTGACAGTGCTGGCGAGCACAGGCGTCATCGGCCGCGGCGCCGTCGTCGCAGCCGGCGCGGTGGTGAAAGACGCCGTCGCGCCCTATATGATTGTCGGCGGCGTTCCCGCCAGGCCGCTGCGCCCTCGCTTCGAGCCTGAGCGCATCGCCGAGATCGAGGCGAGCCGCTGGTGGACCCTGGAGCCGCCACAGGTGAAGGCGTTGCTGGCCGAGCGGCCTAACTGGCTACCGAAAGCGTCATCCCGCCGCGTCTGAAAAAAATGCGATTCCACGCTTGAATTGTGCAGTGCACAAAACTATATTGTGCAGTGCAGGAGGCGTTGGCGCGCCTGCTGCAAACACCCATCTTGGGCGTTTCCTCCCTGAACTTGGGCCGTGTGTTCGCACACGGCCCTTTTTTTGGGTCGAATGGTTGCGGCGTGCTAAAGGGTTGGCGGTAAACCCCATTTTCTGGGTTGCCACGCCGCCTCCGGCGTCTCGCAATGACGGCGGGAGGGTTAGCCGGTAACTCTACGTCGGGAAGAACCGGTTCGCCGGCCGGGGCACGCCCAGGTTTTCGCGCAGGGTCTTGCCCTCGTATTCCCGGCGGAAGATGCCGCGGCGTTGTAGTTCCGGCACGACGCGGTCGACGAAGTCGTCGAGGCCTGCCGGCAGATAGGGAAACATCATGTTGAAGCCGTCGGAGCCGTCGGCCATCAGCCAGTGCTCCATCTCATCGGCGATTTGGGCGGGAGTGCCGACAAACGACATGCCGCTATAGCCGCCGAGGCGTCCGGCCAACTCGCGCACGGTCAATCCCTCGCGTTCCACCAACCGCAACACCCGCTCGCGGCCGCTGAAGCTGGCTTGGGTGGGCGGTAGCTCGTCGACCGGCAGCGGCCCATCCGGATCGTAAATGCTGGCGTCGCAACCGAGCGCGATGGAGAGCGACGCGATGCCGCTGTCATAATGGACGAGGCTGTCGAGCAGCGCCCGCTTCTCCCGCGCCTCCGCCTCCGTGTCGCCGACGACGACCAGCGCGCCTGGCAGGATCTTCATGTGATCGGGGTTCCGGCCAATGGCCTCCATCCGGCCTTTGACGTCCTGATAGAAGGCCTGGCCATCCTCCAGGGTGCGGTAGGAGGCGAACACCATCTCCGCGGTTTCCGCCGCCAATTGCTTGCCGGCTTCCGAAGCGCCGGCCTGCACGATCAACGGCCAGCCCTGCACGGGGCGGGCGATGTTCAGCGGGCCGCGCACGCTTAGGTACTTGCCCTTGTGGTTCAGGGTGTGCATGCGGTCTGGATCGAAGAACACGCCGGTTTCCGTGTCGCGGATGAAGGCGTCGTCGGCAAAGCTGTCCCAGAGGCCGGTCACTACGTCATAGAACTCGCGGGCGCGGGCATAGCGCTCGTCGTGGTCCATCTGCTCGTCATGGCCGAAATTCAGGGCGGCATCGGGGTTGGAGGTGGTGACGATGTTCCAGCCGGCCCGCCCGTTCGAAATATGGTCGAGCGAGGCAAAGCGCCGGGCGATCATGTAGGCGGGCTCGAACGTCGTCGAGGCAGTGGCGATCAGGCCCAAATGCTTGGTGTGCATCGCCAACGCCGGCAGCAGCGTCAGCGGGTCGAAGCTGGTGACGGTGGCTGAGCGCTTCAGCGCCTCAATCGGCATGTTCAGCACGGCCAGATGGTCCGCCATAAAGAAGGCATCGAACTTGCCTGCCTCCAGCTTCTTCGCATAGCCGATCAGCGCCTCCAGATTGAAGTTCGCGTCCGGCGTGCCGCCCGGATAGCGCCAGGCGGCGGTATGGATCGAGACCGGGCGCATGAACGCGCCCAGTTTCATCTGGCGTTTGGCTGAGGGCATGTCGGCTCAAATCTGCAAGCGGAGCGGAAGGGCAGACACTAGCCGACCTGTGCGGTATCGTCGATGCACTGACGGGTGGAAAGGACCCATGCATGCAAGGCAAACTCTCCATGGAAGCCCTGCGCGAGGCCATCGCGGAAAGCCTTGTTGACACGGTGATTGCCGCTCAGGTGGATATGCAGGGCCGGCTGATGGGCAAACGCTTTCACGCCCGGCACTTTGTCGAGGAGGCGTGGGCGGAGACCCATAGCTGCAACTACCTGCTGGCGACCGATATGGAAATGCACACGGTCCCCGGCTACAAGGCGACCAGTTGGGCGGCGGGCTATGGCGACTATGTGATGAAGCCGGACCTCTCGACCCTCAGGCTGGCGCCGTGGCTGGAGGCGACGGCGCTGGTGCTCTGCGATGTGCTCGACCATCACACTCACGAGGACGTGCCGCACTCGCCGCGCGCCGCGCTGAAACGCCAGATCGCCCGGCTGGAGGCGATGGGCTTGCAGGCGATGGTGGCGACGGAGTTGGAGTTCTTTCTGTTCCGCCAATCCTATGAAGATTTGGCCGATGCCGAGTATCGCAGCCTGACGCCGATCAGCCCCTATAACGAGGACTACCACATCTTCCAAACGACAAAGGAAGAGGACGTGATGCGGGCAATCCGCAACGGCGTGGCCAGCGCCGGCATCCCGGTCGAGAGCTCGAAAGGCGAGGCGGATGCGGGCCAGGAGGAGGTCAACATCCGCTATGCCGACGCCCTGACCATGGCCGATCACCACTCGATCCTGAAAAACGCGGTGAAGGAAATCGCCTGGGGCAAGGGCCGGGCCGCGACCTTTATGGCGAAGTGGGGTGCGGGGGCGGCGGGTTCTTCCAGCCATATCCACCAGTCTTTGCGGCGCATCGCGGATGGCTCACCGGCGTTTTATGACGCCAATGGCCAGCACGGCATGAGCCGGATGGCGGAGCAGTATCTGGCCGGATTGCTGGCGCATGCGCGGGAGACGACGCTGTTCCTGGCGCCCTATGTGAACTCTTACAAGCGGTTTGCAGCCGAGACCTTCGCCCCGGTCTCGACGGTCTGGTCGGTGGACAACCGCACGGCCGGCCATCGTCTGGTCGCGGCGGGCGGCGAGAGCGTGCGCATCGAAAACCGCATCGGCGGCGCCGACCTCAACCCCTACCTGGCCATCGCCAGCCAGTTGGCGGCGGGGATGGCCGGCATCGAGGCCGGGCTTGACCTGGAGCCGGCATTCGAAGGCGACGCCTACGGTGTCGACGAAGGCCGCTTGATCCCCCGCACCCTGCGCGAGGCGATTGCCGCGGCTGAAAATTCCGCGATGCTGCGCGCCGCGTTCGGTCCGGAGGTGCTGGAGCACTACCTGCACGCGGCCCGCTGGGAGCAGGCCCAGTTCGACCGGGCGGTCACCGACTACGAAGTCCGTCGGGGGTTCGAGCGGGCTTGAGGGCTGTACCAACCTACTTTCTTTTATCTAAGGAGCTTACCCCCATGCTGAAATTCTACCACGCCCCCGGCACCCGCGCCTTCCGCGTCATCTGGGTCTGTGAGGAGTTGGGTGTCCCGTACGAGATTCAACCGGTGGATTTCTCGCCGGAATACCGCTCGACGCCGGAATGGCGGGCGATGCATCCGGTCGGCAAGGTGCCGGTGATGGACGACGGCGACCTGCGCATGCACGAATCCTGCGCCATGATCCAGTATGTGCTGGCCCGCTATGGCGAAGGCCGCCTCCAGCCGGCGGAAAGCGAGCCCGCCTATGCCCATTTCCTGCAATGGCTCTGGTTCTCCGAATCCACCTTTCAGCGGCCTCTGGGTGAGGTCACGAACCACCGCCGCGAGTTCAATCCGGAACTTCCCGATGTGGTGGCCGAGATGAAGGGCCGTGCTACGCAATGCGTCGACGCCTTGAACGACGCGCTGTCGGGCCGCCCCTATCTGCTCGGCGATAGCATGACCGCCGCCGACATCAGCAACGCCTACGTGCTGCGCGGCTACCGGCGCTCTGTCGGCGAAGACTTGCCCGGGAATGTCCAATCGTTCTGGAACCGCATGACGGCGCTGCCAAGCTATGACCGAACGGTCAAGGCGGACGCGCAGACGGCAGAGCGCCTGAAGTAGCCCCCTACTCGCTGCGCTTGCGCCGGATGGGTGGCAGGGGCACGAAGTCGCCGGCCCGCCGCTCCTTGTTCGCGGCCATCGCCTCCTGAATCTCGCCGATTTGCAGCATGCTGGCGTTCCAGATGGCGATGTAGTCGAGACCGTCCGCCGTCGAGTGGTCGCGGGCGTAGTTCATCATCCGCTTGTTGCCATAGGTCGCGAGCGGCGCCTTGGCAGCAATTACCGCCGCGATGTCCATGACGCCGGCCAGCATCGCCTCCTGGGTCGGGAACACCTTGTTGACGAGACCGCACGCCTGCGCTTCCGCAGCGGGCATGCGGCGGCCGGTGTAGGCGAGTTCGCGGGCGATGCCTTCCGGGATCAGCTTGGCGATGCGGGGAAAGGTGCCGACGTCCGCCGTCATGCCGATATTGATCTCGAAGATGGTGACAAAGGCGTCCTCGGTCGCATAGCGCATGTCGCACGCCGTCACCAGATCGACGCCCCCACCGATGCAGCCGCCCTGGATGGCGGCGAGAACCGGCAGCCGGCATTCCTCCAGGCAGGAGAACGATTTCTGCAGGCGCAGCAGGTTGTTGTAGAAACGCGCGCCATGCTGCATGCGCTTGGTCTTCTCATCGGTGTCGACCAGACTGGAATCGCCGAACGCGCTTGTGTCCATGCCGGCGGTAAAGTGCGGTCCGGTGGACGAGATGACGATGACGCGCGCCTTCGCATGGTCGTCGATATCCGCGATGATCGCCGGCAATTCGTCCCAGAACTCCGGCACCATCGCATTCCGCTTTTCCGGGCGGTTCAGGACAATGTGGGCGATGTGGTTTTCGATGGAGACATCGAAGCAGGTGTAGGATGGCATGGGTATTCCTTGGCAGATTTGCGGGACGGGACAGCGGACGGACTGCCGCGAAGCCTAGCCAAGCGAGCCGTAGACCGCCAGCGGCAAGCGATGCGAAAGCCTTGGTGTGACCAGAGCCTCCCGGCCCAATTGAATCGGACCGGTGCGAAACACCAGCGCGAACTTGGCGCCGGCGAGGTCGACGCCGTCGGTTTCGCCCTCTTCCAGCCAGCGCCTGCGCGCAACAATCGTAAGCGCGAATTCCGGCCCTGCAAGCGGACGCGGGACCGGACCCGCCCTGCCCTCTCAATGCAGCTTCGGCGCCTTCAGGAAACTGCTGCGGTCGGCGGAAGCGATGGCCACGTCGAACTCGCGGTCGTCGCGGGCGAGGCGCAGGCGCACCTTTGCCCCCGCCGGCCCGTTCGCCCAGACGCTGCGCCAGAAATCGCCAAGGTCGGCCACTTCCTCATCGGCGACGGCGAGGATGCGGTCGGCGGTCTGCACCCCTGCCCGGTCCGAGGGGCCGTCGTCGGCAACGCCTGCCACGACGACCGCATCGCCGATCTCCGTCGCATAAATGCCGAGCCAGGGCCGCGGCGGCCGGCTCACCCGGCCATAGCTGAGCAGGTCCGGGAGGATCGGCGGCAGCAGGCCGATGGGCACCACCATATTCATGTCGAGCCGCTGGCCCCGGCGCTGGCCCTGTTGCAGAATCAGCGAGCCGATCCCCAGCAGCTTGCCATCCTCGCCGATCAACCCGGTGCCGCCCCAAAATGGGTGCGGCGGCGCGGTGTAGAAGGCGTCGTCGAGCGCGTATTCCCAATAGCCGGCGAAGTCCTGCCGGCCGACCAGGGTCGTCTCGATCGCCTGTTGCCGCCCGCCGCCGGCGGCCAGGATGCAGTGATCGCCGGGCCTCAGCCCATCCGAATCGCCGATCTCCAGCGCCGGCAGATCGAGCTTGCCCAGCGCCTGCACCAGCGCGAACCCGGTCTCCTGGTCGACCGCCAGCGCGTGGCCGGGAATGGCGCGGCCATCGTTGGTGTGGATCCAGATCGTCTCCGCCTCGGTCACCAGATAGCCGATGGTGACGATCAGGCCGGACTCCTGGATCACCACGCCGCTGCCCTCGCGCTCCATGCCCAGCGTGGGGGCGGTGAAGGCGTCCTCGGGGATCGTGCTGCGCAGCGACACCACGGCGCTCAGCACCCGATCCAGGTCGAACGCATAGTCGGCTGGGTCCGGTTGCAGGGAGGATGGAATTTCCGACTCGGACTTGGTCATGCTGCGGCCTTAGTGTTGAGGTGGTGAACCGATGCGCCGCCCACTATATTGGAAAGCTGGCCCCTTGCGCCAACCTGCCGTTGCGCCAGCGGCGTTGCTCACGGCTTTGGGCTTGAACGCGCCGGCGGTTCCGGGGCATATGTCGGCCAACATTCGCTGGTCTTTGCCGCTGAGGCTCCGCTATCGGCCGGCCAGCACAAAAGTTTACTTCAGGAGACCAACGCCCGTGCCCAAGTCCTCGACCGTTCTGATCGACCATCATCCCGGCCGCAATTCCCAAGCCATCGGCATTGCCCGCGAACTCGGCACCGATCCGGAGCTGATCCATGCGCCGTCGGTCGGCGTGATCGGCAACAAGGGCGACAGCCAGTGCTATATCGGCGTGCAGCAGAAGGTGGAGGCGATCCACGAGTGTCTGCTGGCGCGCATCGGCAAGGGTGCGGGGCAGATGGCCGTGCGCCTGGTGCAGCCGGAATACACGGTCGCCACCTCCGACGGCATCCGCAACGGCACGCGTGAGATGCGCTATTCGCTGATCGGGCGCGAGGTCACCCACGACAGCGTCTGCGAGCATCTGAGCGCCAGCGGCTTGGCCGGTACGATTGCGGTTGTTGCCTGCGACAAGCCGCCGGTCGGCACGCTGGCGGCTCTGTTGGAGCACAATGAGCCGGCGATCATCATGTCCGACGGCTCGATCCATCCGGGCAAGGACCCGGACTCGAACCAGACGCTGGATATCGTCAGCGCCTATCAGGTGGCGGGGCACGAGGACCCGGAATACCGGCACAAGATCGCCTGCGCCGCTTGTCCCGGCATCGGCAGTTGCGGCGGCATGTTCACCTACAACACCATGCAGACCTTTATCGGCGTCGTCGGCATGCAGCCGCTGCATATGGTCGCCCCGCCCTCCGACGATCCGCGCCGGATGAAGGAGTTTCCGGAGGAGTTGGTCGGCTATCTGCAAAAGATGATCGAGGCGGGCGTGAAGCCCAGGGATATCGTCGGGCGCGACTCGATCCGCAATGCGGTGATTGTCGCGATGGCGGTCGGCGGCTCGACCAATGTCGTGCTGCATGCGCCGGAGATCGCGCGGGCCGCGGGCTTCAAGGATTTCTGGCGGGAAATCATGACGCCACAGGAGTTCAACCACCTGTCGCAGCACGTGGTGCCGGTGCTGACCGACGCCCGGCCCTATGGGCTCTATTCCATGGTGGATATCGACCTGGCGGGCGGCGTGCAGGTGATCGTCAAGGAGTTGATGGACGCCGGCATGCTGAACGGCGATGTGCCGACCTGCACCGGCGAGACGCTGGCGGAGCAGGTGGCGCGCCTCGGCACCAAATCCGCGGATGGAGTCGTCGTCTATCCGGTGGAAAAGCCCTACAAGCCGACAGGCGGGTTGCGTCTGCTGGGCGGCAATCTCTCGCCGGACTATAGCGCCATCCTGAAGCTGGCAGGCGTCGAGGGCGGGCTGGAGGGCAATGTCTTCAGGGGCTCCGCGCGGGTGTTCGAGGGCGAGGCGGGGCTGTTAGAGGCGCTCGACAAAACGCCGGAAGTCTTCCAAAACCACGACATGGTCATCGTCCGCTATGAGGGGCCGAGCGGCGCGCCGGGCATGCCGGAGATGCTGGACTCCACCTCGCGCATCACGACGCTCTGCCGCGAGAAGAATATCGTCGTTGGGCTGATGACCGACGCGCGTTTCTCCGGCGGCTCGGTCGGGTTGGTGATCGGCCATGTCGGGCCGGAGGCGGCGCTGGGCGGCCCCATCGCCCTGATCGAGAACGGCGACGAGATCACGGCCGACCTGAACAATAACGAGTTGAACTGCACCGCACTGAACGACCCGGCGGTGTTCAAGGCGCGCATGGCGGCGTGGCGGAAGGTGGTGGAGGCCAACGGCGGCATCCACCCGAACTGCGGCGACACCGACACCCGCCTGCTGAACCGCATGCGCCGCTCCGGCGTCTCCGCCCTGCAAGGCGGCGGCATGCACCCGGACCGCGAAATATGGGTCAGCGAACCGCGGGCGGCGGAGAAGTCGGGGTTCGAGCCGCGGAACAAGTGGCATTGAGCGGTGGGGAGTGACGGCTGATCAGCCTGGGTCGATACTACCGACTTCCCGGAAGCGGCACAGCCGCTATCCGGGATCTGGTGAACCTTTAGCTATCACTCCTCATCGCGGAGGCGCTGCTTAAGGATTTCGAGATTTCGGCGATAAAGTTGCGAGTCTGGATGATCCAGCCCCAACCGCCGCTCGACAATCTCCACGGCCTTG
This sequence comes from uncultured Alphaproteobacteria bacterium, assembly GCA_963974445.1. Classification (GTDB taxonomy): domain Bacteria; phylum Pseudomonadota; class Alphaproteobacteria; order Bin95; family Bin95; genus JACKII01. The sequence continues at coordinate 417 of CAXBDI010000101.1, read as the reverse complement.
CGCAGATACGGCTCGGCCTCGGCATAACGGCCTTGAGCGTTGAGGTTGTAGGCGACGTTGTTATAACTGGCGGCGGTTGAGGGATGGTCCGGCCCGAGCACGCGCTCGCTTATCTCCAGGCCTTTGCGGTAGAGCGGCTCGGCCTCGGCATAACGGCCTTGAGCGTTCAGGTTGGAGGCGACATTGTTATAGCTGGTGGCGGTTGAGGGATGGTCCGGCCCAAGCACGCGCTCGCGTATCTCCAGGCCTTTGCGGAAGAGCGGCTCGGCCTCGGCATAACGGCCTTGAGCGTTGAGGTTGTAGGCGACATTGTTATAGCTGGCGGCGGTTGAGGGATGGTCCGGCCCGAGCACGCGCTCGCGTATCTCCAGGCCTTTGCGGTAGAGCGGCTCGGCCTCGGCATAACGGCCTTGAGCG
>CAXBDI010000100.1:0-14729 GCA_963974445.1 uncultured Alphaproteobacteria bacterium | reverse complement strand
GGAATACACCTTAGAAAAGCTGCCAACCTGTCCAAACGACCAGGACCACCTCTATAGCCAGTATGGTTTTGTCCGTTTGATAGCCGCAGTTTTCCGTCGGATGACTGATAGGGACTAAATCCACCGTTTTTGCCGGTTAGGTTTTGTCAGGGGGGTTTTGTCCGCCGCGGGAGATGCCCGACAGTTCACCGCAAGGCGGCACTTGGGTATCCAACCTTAATGGATCGAAGTTCAACTGCCGCTGCCCACAACCGCAATGGCCTCAACTTCGACCAATAGTGTCGGCAAGACGAGGGCCGGTGTTGCATAGGCCGCGCTGGCTGGCACACCAGCCGGAAAGGCTTCTGTGCGCGCTTTGCTAAACTCACCGTATTGGGACAGATCGGTCAGGAACGTGTTGATTTTAATAACGTCCGCCATGGTTGCGCCGGCAGATACAAGTAGCTCCTCGATATTTTTGAAGATCTGCTTGGATTGAGTGTACACGTCCTCCCCAACGATGTTTCCGTCGCTGTCGAATGCCACCAGTCCCGAAGTGTAAATGGTATCACCAATCTTCACTCCGGGGGATAGATTGAATTTTTCGGTCCAAGCCCAACCCGGATTGAGACGCTGCTGTTTCATGTCGCTCTCCCGCATGACAAGCTCACTCGCCTAAGCTTTTGCATCCTAACTTGAAATCTGAAGATAGGATACGTGAATCTGGCAATTCGGCCGCTTGAAAACGGTGAGGTTTTAAAACGGTGAGGTTTTCTGTCCGCTGGACAAAAGCACTTCCGCGAAAATGCGTGGGGGCACCTCCGGTTCGAAAGCCATGTCTGTATCCACGCTGGATTTGCCAAAACTCAAACGTTTATGGCACCGGCGAAAACGACCGTTTTTGGGCGGGTCTCGCAGTTGCAGCATCGGGGCGCCCTCGTCCGTTAGAGACCAGGGCGGTTCACCCTTGCCGATCTCATCCATCTCGATGAAACCGATCAGGTCCACTTTGACGGCTCAAGCCGAAAGAGCTCGGACAGCTGCTCATAGATCGCGGGTTCGGCACGCCTGAGCGCCACCGGTCTCTCGAAAAAGGCCTCGACCGCGACCGCGAAAAACTCTTCCGGGCCTTCCGCCCCGTAGGCATCGACCACCGTCCCCTGCCCGCGCCGGACATGCTGGGCATGGCGCTCGTATGCGTCGGAAAAAGCCTCCGCCCAGCCTGCGAAACTCTGGTCCTCGCTGAGGTTCGGTACCCCATCGGTGCGGCCTGAGAGATCATCAATCTGGTGGGCAAACTCATGAAAAACGACGTTGTGGCCATCATGGTCGTTGACTGCGCCTTCCCGGGCATGCGTCCAGGAAAGGATGACCGGACCGCGCGCCCAGCTCTCTCCCGTTCGGACGGTCTCGCGTTCCGTCACCACATAGCCGTTGTGCTGCAGCCGCTTTGACTTGAAGGCACTTGGATAGATCAGGATGGTGCGGAGATGCTCATACCAAGTGTCTGTATTGACAACGAGTAGGCAGGCTTGCGCGGCGATGGAGAGCCGCATTTCCTCTGTCACTTCCAGGCCGTTGCAGCCAATGAACTCGATCTGATTCACAAACAGGTTGATCTTGCCTTCGAGCTTCCACCGTAGTTCGGCCGGCAGCTTTCGGGTCAGCGGGACCTGCTCATCGATAATGGCACGCTGAGGCTCTGAAAGCGCGGACGCCAGCAAACGGGCTCGCTTCTGCCGCTGCGACCAGAAGCGAAATCCAAGAGCGCCGGCGATGAGGGCCAGGAGGATCGACAAAACCGTAATCGTCACTACCCTTTTCCGACCGAAGATCTTTTTCGAAGGTAGATGCCAGGTGAGGATAATGCCACAGAATCCGTCGTGTCGGTCAGTGCATCAGGCCAGTTTGTCCGCTTAGCTGTCCGAAGCGCCGTCGGCACTGACAGACCTGCATGCCAATCAGACTCTACCTCTGATTGGCATGCAAGATTAGGCGAAGTTGGTGCGATCCGCCCCCCTACAGCAACATCAGCGCCGGGTTCTCGATAAACGGCTTGAACGCGGCCAGGTACTGCGCGCCCAGTGCGCCGTCGATAACGCGGTGATCGACCGACAGCGTGCAGCTCATCACGGTCGCGACCGCCAGCTGGCCGTTCTTCACCACCGGTCGCGGCTCACCCGCGCCGACCGCCAGGATCGCACCCTGCGGCGGGTTGATGACGGCGTCGAATTGTTTGATGCCGAACATTCCCAGGTTGGAGATGGAGAAGGTGCCGCCGGTGAACTCCATCGGCTTCAGCTTGCCGTCGCGGGCCCGCTTCGCCAAATCGGCCATCTCTGCCGAGATTTCCGCCAGACCCTTGGCGTGAGCGCCACGGATGATCGGCGTGATCAGGCCGCCCGGGATCGCCACCGCAACCGAGATATCGGCGCTGTCGAACTTGAGGAGACCCTCTTCCGTGTAGGCGGCGTTGGCGTCCGGCACCTTGATCAAGGCCATCGCCGCGGCCTTGATGACGAAGTCGTTGACCGAGATCTTCACCCCTTCCGGCGCGTTGGCGTTGATCTGCTTGCGCACCTCCAGCAAGTTATCGAGTTCGACGTCCACGGTCAGGTAGAAGTGCGGCACCGTCTGCTTCGACTGGGTCAGGCGGCGGGCAATCGTCTTGCGCATGCTGGTGTGCGGGATGAGTTCGTAATCCGGCAGGCCGGCCAGTTGTGGCTTGTCCAGCTTCTTGACGGCATCGGGCTTGGCGGCCGCCGGCTTCTCCTCGCCTTTCGCGGCCTTCTCGTCAGCGGCCAGAGCCGGCAGGCCGTCGCGCTGCACCCGCTCGATATCGCGCTTGACGATGCGGCCATGCGGGCCGGAGCCCTCGATCCGCTCCAGCGGCAATTTCGCCTCCCGCGCCATCCGCCGGGCGAGTGGGCTGGCGATAACCCGGCCGTTGGCGCCGGGATCGGCGCCATTGCCTGCCGACGTGTTCGAGCCGCCGCCCATCGCGCGCTCGATATCCGCCTTCACCACCTTGCCGCCCGGGCCGGTCGGGGTCAGCGTGTCGATGTCGATGCCGGCCTGATCCGCCATGCGCCGGGCGAGCGGCGTCGCCTTGACCGCGCCATTGCCGGAGGACGAGACCTTAGCCGGAGCTTTCGCAGCGTCCTCCGCCTTGTCAGGCGCAGTTGCCGATGACGTAGTCTTCTCAGACGACGCTTTCCCTCCGGAGGCCGCCGGCGCGGCATCCATATCGCCAGCGTCTTCGCCTTCGGCCAGCAGCACGGCGATCGGGTCGTTGACCTTGACGCCTTCCGTCCCCTCCTCCACCAGGATCTTGCCGACGACGCCGTCGTCGATGGACTCGAACTCCATCGTCGCCTTGTCGGTTTCGATCTCGGCCAAGATATCGCCGGCGCGGACGGTATCGCCCTCGGCCACCAGCCATTTGACCAGATTGCCCTCCTCCATCGTGGGGGAAAGCGCGGGCATCAGGATTTGCGTCGGCATGGGATGTCCCCGGTCGAGTGACGGCGATAAGGCTTAGGCGTAGGTGACTTGGCGGGCGGCGGCAACGATGCGCTCCGCGTTCGGCAGGGCCAGCTTCTCCAGATTGGCGGCGTATGGCATCGGCACATCCTCGCCGGTAACCCGCACCACCGGCGCATCGAGCCAGTCGAACGCGTGTTCCATCGCCAAAATCGCCAACTCCGCGCCGATGCCGGCGAACGGCCAGCCTTCCTCGACGGTCACCAGACGGTTGGTCTTGCGCACCGAGGCAATCACCGTCGCCACGTCCAAGGGCCGGATGGTGCGCAGGTCAATCACTTCCGCCTCGATCCCCTGCTCCGCCAACGTGTCCGCAGCCGCCAGCGCCTCGCGGCACATGGACGAGAACGCGGTGATCGTCACGTCCGAGCCCTCGCGCAGCACCTTGGCCTTGCCGAGCGGCACGGTCCAATCCTCATCGGTCGGCACTTCGAACGACTGGCCGTAGAGCAACTCGTTTTCCAGGAACACGACAGGGTTCGGATTGCGGATCGCCGACTTGAGCAGGCCCTTGGCATCGGCGGCGCTATAAGGGGCGACGACGATCAGGCCCGGCACATGGCCATACCAACTGGCGTAACATTGCGAGTGCTGGGCGCCGACCCTTGAGGCCGCACCGTTCGGCCCGCGGAAGACGATGGGGCAGCCCATCTGGCCGCCGGACATATACAGCGTCTTCGCCGCCGAGTTGATGATGTGGTCGATGCCCTGCATCGCGAAGTTCCAGGTCATAAACTCGACGATGGGGCGGAGACCCGCCATGGCCGCGCCGACGCCAAGGCCGGCAAAACCGTGCTCGGTGATCGGCGTATCTTTGACGCGGGCCTCGCCGAATTCGTCGAGCAGTCCCTGGGTGATTTTGTAGGCGCCCTGGTATTCCGCCACTTCCTCGCCCATCACAAAGACGCGGTCGTCGTTGCGCATTTCCTCCGCCATGGCGTCGCGCAGCGCCTCGCGCACGGTTTGCGTCGTGGTCTCGCCGGCGGCGGCCTCCGACTCGATATCGGCGCCAGGCAAGCCCTCGACGCTTTTGGCAACTACGGGGTCGCTCGGCGAAGGGCCCTTGGGCGCTTTCTTGTCTTTGTCGCCAGAGTCTTTGGCGTCCTTGGCTTTGGCCGATTTTTCAGACTTGCCGCCGTCGTCTTTCGAAGACGCTTCGTCCTCGTCGCCCTCATCGCCCGACGATTTTTTGGCGTCCTTTTCCGACGATTGGCCACCGGAAGCGCCATTGGCGCCGACGCCCTCCGGCACGTCCTCGCCGTCGGCGACCAGCACCATGATCGGCGCATTAACGGCGATCCCCTCGGTGCCTTCTTCAACCAGAATGCGGCCAACTTTGCCTTCGTCGACCGCTTCGAACTCCATCGTCGCCTTGTCGGTTTCAATCTCCGCCAATATGTCGCCGGATTTGACCTCGTCGCCCTCTTTCACCAGCCATTTGGCCAGTTTGCCCTCCTCCATGGTGGGCGAGAGCGCCGGCATCAGAATATCGATGGCCATGACCCTGGTATCTCCTTATGTGCCGTCGCCCGACCGCCTAAGCGTCCAGCAGAATATCGGTGTAGAGTTCGGCGGGGTCCGGCTCCGGCGATTGCTGCGCGAACTCCGCTGCCTCCGCCACGATGCCACGAACCTCTTGATCCAGCGCCTTGAAACGCTCTTCCGGCATCAGGTCCGCCGCCAGGATGCGCTTGCGTAACGCCTCGATCGGGTCGCGCTCCTCGCGCATCTTCGAAACCTCGTCGCGGCTACGATACTTGGCCGGGTCGGACATGGAATGACCGCGGTAGCGATAGGTCTCCATCTCCAGGATGATCGGCCCCTTATCGCGGGCATAGGCGGTCGCCTCCGCGGCCTCGCGCATCACCGCGGTGATGTCCATACCGTCGACGCTCTTGCCGGGAATGCCGAAGCCCTCGCCGCGCTTGAACAGGCTTTCGCCGGCGGCCGAGCGCGTGACGGATGTGCCCATGCCGTACTTGTTGTTTTCGATCACAAAGACCACCGGCAGCTTCCACAGCGACGCCAGGTTATAGGACTCGAACACCTGCCCCTGGTTCGACGCGCCGTCGCCGTAGTAGACAAACGAGCAGCCGCCGTCGCCGCGGTACTTGTGCGCAAAGCCCAGGCCGACGCCCAGCGAGACCTGCCCGCCGACGATGCCGTGACCGCCATAAAAGCCCTTGTCCTTGGAGAACATGTGCATGGAGCCGCCCTTGCCGCGGGAATAGCCGCCCTCGCGCCCGGTCAGCTCCGCCATGACGCCCTTCGGGTCCATGCCGCAGGCCAGCATATGGCCATGATCGCGATAGCCGGTGATGACGCTGTCGCCCTCGCGGGCCGCGGTCTGCATGCCGACGACGACAGCCTCCTGGCCGATATACAGGTGGCAGAAGCCGCCGATCAGGCCCATGCCGTACATCTGGCCCGCCCGTTCCTCGAACCGCCGGATCAACAGCATATCGCGGTAGAGTTGCTCTACCGCCTCTGCCGATGGCAGTTCGTTGGACGCGACCGGGGTCGCAGCTTTGGTATCGGCCATGGGTGTTTGCTCCCGCGGTTCCGGTTCGCACTGTTCGGCTAGCATAAAGCCGCTAGCGACAGCGACAAGTCAACCGCGCAAGCAGTTATCGTGAGGGGTTCGCCGGCGCTCCGGCCTCGTCTGCGCTGTACGTCGGGATCGGCGGTGGCATCAGCACGACAACCTCGTCCGGATGGGCGCGGTTCAGGACGCGGCGCACCTCTTCCTCCAACAGATCGCGGTCGATGGCCTGGCCGTTCAGCAAACCAACCCGCCGCTCCAGCGCCGTCCGCTCTTCCTCCAGCAGGCTCAACTCCGCCGTGGCGAGCGCCAGCGACTTTTCGCGCTCGGCCAGCACGCCGTACCCCTTGGGCCCGAACACCGCGTAAAGGCCAAAATACAGCGCAGCCAGGGCAATAATCGTCGGCAGCAAAGCCTGACGCGTTACCCGGAACACTTGGACGATCCGAAAGCGAATCTGGTAGGTCATAGGCGGAATCGATGCACACTGTTGCGCAATCGGTCAACCACCCGGCGCTTAACCGCGCGGTTGCTTGATAAAGCTGCCGCCGGCATACACCGCCGCCCGGTCTAGCTGCTCTTCGATTCGCAGCAATTGGTTGTATTTCGCCAACCGGTCGGACCGGGAAAGCGAGCCGGTCTTGATCTGGCCGCAGTTCGTGGCGACCGCCAGATCGGCGATGGTGGTGTCCTCGGTCTCGCCGGAGCGGTGGCTCATCACCGCGGTGTAGCCGGCCCGGTGCGCCATCTCCACCGCCCGCAGTGTCTCCGTCAGTGTGCCGATCTGGTTGACCTTGATCAGGATTGAGTTGGCGACACCGCGCTTTATGCCGTCGGAAAGGCGCAGCGGGTTGGTCACGAACAGGTCGTCGCCGACCAGTTGGCAGCGGTCGCCGATTTCGTCGGTCGCGGTTTTCCAGCCATCCCAATCGTCCTCCGCCATGCCATCCTCGATGGAGACGATGGGGTAGGCGTCGACCAGCCCGGCCAGATAGTCGGCCATGCCGGCGCTATCCAGCGATTGGCCCTCGCCCGCCAGCTCGTACTTGCCGTCGCGATAAAACTCGGTCGCCGCCGCATCCAGCGCCAGCACCACATCGCCGCCGGGGGTGTAGCCGGCTTTCTCGATGGCCTGCATGATGAAGTCCAACGCCTCCCGCGTGCTGGAGAGGTTGGGGGCGAAGCCGCCCTCGTCGCCGACATTGGTGCCGTGGCCGGCCTGGCTCAGCGCCGATTTCAGCGCCTGGAACACCTCCGCCCCGCAGCGCAAGCCTTCGCTGAAACTCGGCGCCCCCGCCGGCATGATCATGAATTCCTGGATGTCAATCGGGTTATCGGCATGCGCGCCGCCGTTGATAATGTTCATCATCGGCGTCGGCAGGGTGCGGGCAAACACGCCGCCGACATAGCGGTAGAGCGGCATGGAGAGCGACAGCGCCGCCGCCCGCGCCACAGCAAGGCTGACGCCCAGGATGGCGTTAGCACCGAGGCGGCCCTTGTTCGGCGTGCCGTCCAACTCAATCATCGCCTGGTCGATATAGATCTGCTCCTCCGCATCCAGGCCGCCGAGCGCGTCGAACAATTCGCCGTTGACGGCATTGACCGCGTCCTGCACCCCCTTGCCGCCATAGCGCTCGTCGCCGTCGCGCTTCTCCACCGCCTCGTGGGCACCGGTGGAGGCGCCGGAGGGCACGGCGGCGCGGCCGATGGAACCATCCTCCAACTCCACCTCGACCTCTACCGTAGGATTTCCACGAGAATCCAGGATTTCGCGGCCGTGAATATCGACGATGGCGGTCATAAGATTGCCTCTCCGGCTCAGAGCGTGATCGGGTGCGCTTTGGCGATGCGGTCCAGTTCCAATATCGGCTTCAGCAGCGCTTCCAATGCGGCCAAAGGCACCATGTTCGGACCATCGCTGGGCGCCGCATCCGGGTCCTGGTGGGTTTCGATGAACAGGCCGGCAATGCCGACGGCGGCGGCGGCGCGCGCCAGCACCGGCACGAACTCACGCTGGCCGCCGGATTTGCCGCCCTGGCCGCCCGGCTGCTGCACGCTGTGAGTGGCGTCGAACACCACCGGCGCACCGGTCTGCGCCAGGATCGGCAGGCCGCGCATATCGCTGACCAGCGTGTTGTAGCCAAAGGAGGCGCCGCGCTCCGTCACCAGCACGCGGGCGTTGCCGGCGCCGGTGACTTTGTCGACCACATGCTCCATATCCCAGGGTGCGAGGAACTGGCCTTTTTTGACATTCACCACCGCCCCCGTCTCCGCCGCCGCAATCAGCAGATCGGTCTGGCGGCAGAGGAACGCCGGAATTTGCAGAATATCGACGACCGTGGCCGCCTCCGCGCACTGTTCGCGCTCGTGCACGTCGGTCAGGACCGGGCAACCGAACGTGGATTTGATCTCCGCGAAGATCGGCAGCGCATCGGCCAGACCCACGCCACGGGCACTGCCCAGGCTGGTACGGTTGGCCTTATCGAAGCTCGACTTATAGACAAAGCCGATGCCGAGGCGCGCGGCGATGCCACACAACGCCTCCGCCATCTCCAGCGCGTGCCGCCGGCTCTCCATCGCACAAGGGCCGGCAATCAACGCAAGCGGCCGGCTCTGCGAGAACGTGGCGGTGCCGGCGGTAACGGTCGCGTTCGGTTGAGTCATGGCGAAGGCTTTCTGCTATCGGCTAGCCATCCGGGCGTTGGCGTGGGTGCAAGATGCCGCGAATTTCGACCGTTGTCTCCAACACGTGATAGGCGATGCGATATTGATAACGAGGCGTCAGGAAATATCGGAGATTGAGGCCACCGAACGCCGTTCCAATCATCGGGAATTGGCCGATTCTGGCCGATTAACGTCACCGCTCGTTGAATATCAGCCAAAACGTTGCGTGCCCCGGGCGGGCTTTTCGCGCCGATGTAGGTATCAATATTCTGTAAATGCTGGAGCGCCCGGCTGCTATAGCGAACATCATAAGCCATGTTTGGCGAAGATTGTCATGACCGCTGACGGGTCTGCCTCCTCGAAAGGTTCCGCGGCGATAATGCGCAGCAGCTTCCACTCGTCTTCGGTGAAATCGGCGAGAGCGTCACGACAGAAATTCTGCGTGAACGACTCGATTATCTGCGCCAGCGCCTCCTGTCCATCTGCAGGCAAGTCTCGTTCTGCGGCAACAATGCTGGATTTTAGATGAGGCGTCATGTGCCGGACCCTAGCAAGATGAAGAGCGAGTCGCAACGCCCAGAGTTGAGCGTCTGACGACCGACAGATGCAACAAAATGCCCCTCTACACCAACCGCGACTGCTTCACGGCGGCAGCGACGAAGCTGGTAAACAGCGGGTGCGGAGCCATCGGACGCGATTTCAGCTCCGGATGGAACTGCACGCCGATAAACCAGGGATGGTCAGCCAACTCGATGATTTCCGGCAGGCGACCATCCGGTGACACGCCGGAAAACAGCAGACCTGCCGCCTCCAGCCGCCGCCGATAGGCCATGTTGACCTCGTAGCGATGCCGGTGCCGCTCCGAGATACGGCGCTCGCCACCGTAAATCGCGGCGATGGCGCTGTTCGTCGCCAAGTCTGCCGGGTAGGCGCCCAGGCGCATGGTGCCACCCAGATCGCCGCCGGCGCTACGCTGCTCCACCGTATTGCCGACGGTCCACTCCGTCAGCAGACCGACCACCGGGTCCTCGCAGGGGCCGAATTCCGAGGTGCTGGCGCCCTCCAGCCCTAACAGACCGCGCGCCGCCTCGATCACCGCCATTTGCATGCCGAAGCAAATGCCGAGGAACGGCACGTTCTGCTCGCGGGCATAGCGCACCGCCGCGATCTTGCCTTCGGAGCCGCGCTCGCCGAAGCCGCCAGGCACCAGAATTGCAGCGACGCCGGCCAGGGTCTCCGCCGCCGTGCCGTCCTCGACCGCTTCGGACTCGACCCACTCCAGCTCGACCTTGACCTGGTTGGCGATGCCACCATGCGCCAGCGCCTCGATTAACGACTTATAGGCGTCGCGCAGGTCGGTGTACTTGCCGACGACGGCGATGCGCACACTGCCTTCCGGCGCGCGCACGCGATGGGCGATCTCTTCCCAATCCGCCAAGTCCGGCGCCGGCGCTTCCAGATCGAAAAAGTCGAGCACCTGATCGTCGAAGCCGGCAGCGTGATAGGTCAGCGGCGTCGCGTAGGTGGTGTCGACATCCAGCGCCGGGATCACCCGCTCCTGCCGGATATTGCAGAACAGCGCCATCTTGCGCCGCGCGTCGACTGGGATATCGCGGTCGCAGCGGCACAGAAGAATGTCCGCCTGGATGCCGAGGTTTTGCAGTTCTCTAGCCGAATGCTGGGTCGGTTTGGTCTTCAACTCACCGGCTGACGGAATATAGGGCACCAGGGTCAGGTGCACGAACATCGTCCGCTCCGGCCCGAAATCCAGGCGCATCTGGCGAATCGCTTCGAGGAAGGGCAGGCTTTCGATATCGCCGACGGTGCCGCCGATCTCCACCAGCACGAAGTCTTCGTTGCCCAGGTCGCGGGCCATGTATTCCTTGATCAGGTCGGTGACGTGCGGGATCACCTGCACCGTCGCGCCCAGATACTCGCCGCGCCGCTCCCGCCCCAAGACCTCCGAATAAATCTGCCCGGTGGAGACGCTATCGGTGCGCCGGGCGACAATATTCGTGTAGCGCTCATAATGGCCCAGATCGAGGTCGGTCTCGGCGCCGTCGTCGGTGACGTAGACCTCGCCATGCTGATAGGGGCTCATGGTGCCCGGATCGACGTTTAGGTAGGGGTCGAACTTGCGAATGCGCACGGAAAAACCGCGCGCCTGCAACAGCGCACCCAGCGCCGCCGACGCCAGCCCCTTGCCCAGCGACGAGGCTACGCCGCCGGTGATGAAGATAAAGCGCGGACCGCCGCTTGCCCGCCGCCCGGTCATTGCGACAGCGGTACCTGCGGCTCCGCCGGGGCGGATGGGATGCTGGGAATGGGTGCTGTGTCCATGATCGAACCACCCTGCCGCGAACCACTCGCCAGGATCGCCAGGATCAGGCTGGTCGCGAAAAAGCACGCCGCCAGGATGCCGGTCGTCCGCGTCAGCAGGTTGGCGGTGCCGCGGCCGGTCATGAAGCCGCCACCTCCGCCGCCACCGCCGCCAATACCCAAGGCGCCGCCTTCGGAGCGTTGCAACAGCACGGCCCCGACCAGGCCGAGGGCAATCAGAAGGTGGATGACGAGAACGATCTGGATCATGGCGCTCTAATACCGGTGGGCCGTCGCCGCGTTTTCACACCGGCGCCGCTGAGGATGAATTACGCGACTATGTACTGATTCGCGCCCGCAGTTACCAGACGCAATTCGTAGCGGCCATCCACAAGGCTTCCACCTCCATGGAAAACAGCGCCGTGCGGGCGTTGCTCTAGCCCTTGATCGCCCCTGCCGACCGCCATGCTTCGATCTCGTCAGCGCCAAAACCAAGAGCCGCCAACACATCCGCCGTGTGCTCGCCCAAATGCGGAGCGTGGGCCGCGGCCATGCCGTCGGCCAGAACTTCGGCGCCCGGCGGATTCGGCACCGGGATCGGCTCCGGCATGCCGGAATGGTTCAGCCAGCTGACCACCCCTGTCGCCTGCACATGCGGGTGTTTCAGGAACTCGAAATAGTCCTGCACCGCCTCATTCTGCAGGCCGGCAGCGGTCAGCCGCTCGCGCCAGACGGCATTCGGGTGCTGCAGGAATGCCTTGGAGATGACCCGCCCCAGATAGTCGCCATTGGCCACCCGGTCGTCGCGCGCCTGAAACCGCGGATCGGCGCCCAGGTCGGGCAGGTCCAGCGCCTCGCAGAACGGTTTGAAATCCCGGTCGTGCAGCACGACGGTCTGGATATAGCCGTCGGCGGTGGGGAACGTGCCCGATGGCGCCGACGGCGTGCGCATCTCGCCCTTCTCCAGATAGACCGCCATCATGCGCACCACCTGCAGATTGGCCGCTGCCGCCATCAGCGAGGCGTCAATAAAGCGGCCCTCCGGCTCGTCCCGCTTGGCGTAGAGCGCGGCGGAGACTGCCTGAAAACAATAGAGCGCCGTCGACATATCGACGACGATAGGGTTGGTGCGGTGCGGAATGCCGTCCTGCCCCTTGTTCTCGATCATGAAGCCGCTGAACGCCTGCAACACCGGGTCCATCGCCGGTTTGTGCGCCAGCGGCCCGGTCTGGCCGAAGCCGGAGATCGACAGATAGATGATGCCCGGGTTGCGCTTCGACACCGCCTCATAGCCGAAGCCCAGCCGGTCGATCACGCCGGGCCGGAAGCCCTCCATGAAGACATCCGCCTCGTCGATCAGCGCCTCCACGACCTTGCGTCCCGCGTCGGTCTTCAGGTCCAGCGCAATCGACCGTTTGCCCAGATTGCCGGCGATGGAAAAGGCCGAATGGTCGCCGTAGAGCTTGCCCAGGATGCGCGACCAGTCGCCGTCCAGCGGCTCCACCTTGATCACGTCCGCGCCGTATTGCGCCAGCAGCATGCCGCAATAGGGACCGGCGATGCCTTGCGACAGATCGACAATTTTCAGGCCCTTGTAGGGCTTCTCATAGCTCATACCGAAATGCTCATAGGCGTAGGTTCCTCCACCCTGGACGGTTATTTAGCGAAGCCCATAGGTCTCCAAACTCAGCCTATCAAAGATTTCGGACGTGAGAAGACTTATCGCCTCCTCCTGACTGGTGTGCGGCCCGGTGAGGATGGCGTATTTGTCGTAAAGCGCCTTCAGGCTCGCCAAAAACCGGTCCGCATCGGCAATGCCGAACCGCTCGGCCGCACTGGCGACGACGCGGGCCTGATCGGCAGCGGCGAAGCGCCGGACCCGGTCCTGCAACAGGACGGAGCCTTCGGTCACGGAAACACCGCGGCGCTCGGCCGCCAGCAGGTCCGCCTCGGCCAGGCGGCGGTATTCGTCGGTGATCCGCACCAGGCCGGCGGCAGCGGCGGCGAACATGCGCCGCCTCTGGCCGCGGTCGAGCGAGCGCCACGCGTCGCGGTTGACCATGAACGGCCCGGCACCGCGATAGCCGCCGAGCGGCAGCTTGGTCACCGCCAGCGCGTGCTTCGCCAGTTGCGGATCGGCCAGCGCATCGGGAATGTCGATCAGCGCCGTGACCCGCCCGGCCAATAGCGCCTCGCGCGGGTCGGCCTCCGGCAAGCCGACACTGCCGCCCAGATGCTGGGTCAGGCGATCCCAGAAGCTACCGGGCGAGGCCAGGATTTGCCCCTCCAGGCTGTGGCTCTCGGTTAACGGCCGCGGCGCGATCAGGACGTAGGGCGCAGCACCGTAGGTGCCGAGAAACACCAGCTTGCGCCTGGCCATGTTCTGCTGGCAGGGCGGGCAATCCAGCATCACCAGTTCGGTGATCGCGGCGGCGGCGGCCAGGCTCTCGCCGCCGACCAGGAATAACTCGCCCAGCAGCGCCCAGTAGGGGAAATCCTGCGGATAGCTGGAGAGCGCCAGCAGCCCCATCTGATGCGCACCTCGGGTCAGCGCCTCCAGGGCGGCGGGCGTGCCGAGCCGCGGCCCGATCAGGCGCAGTTGCAGGTCGAGATCCGGCTGCATCGCCGCCGCCATCGGCGCCCAACCCTCGGTGACGACCGGATGGTCGGCGGCCAGCGGATATTGCGCCTGCCAGACCATCGGCCCGTCCTGGGCGCGAGCGGCGGGCGCACTCAGCGCGAGCATCCAGCAGAGGGTTGCGAGGGTGGCGGCGCGGGAGAACAACCCGAACATGCATTAACCTTAACGGCGGGAACGAGGCCGCCCCTTGTAGCGAATTCGGTGGCGGGACGGTAGCTCCGAGCGCGCTGGTCTGTCCTTGCGCCGCGGGCTAGTGGTTCGAACCATTCGCATGGTACCGGTTCAGTGCACGGCCCTTGTCATATCTCCTGGCGTCATTGCGAGACGCAAGGCGAAGCAACCCAGGAAATACTGCGACCGGCACAAGCATTTATCTGGGTTGCTTCGCCTGCGGTTCCTCGCAATAACGGCGGTGGCGTGTCAGCGACGCTGTGGGCAGGGCTCTGGCTTTTTGGCGGCTATCGTATTCGACGCCTGTTCAGTTCCGCCTCCCTGGCGGCGCATTCTGCTACCACTCTCAGGCACCGAGCAGCGGCAGTTTCCGATTGGACGGCACTCGGCTGGATCGCGTTATTTCATTCGCCGAACGCCATGCATCGGAACGTCGTGCATCGAATGGTAAAAAAAATCGTGAAGGCTTTTGCGGAACATTGGCCTAGAATTTGCGTTCTGCTATGGTAACGCAATCGTTGCAGTGACCTAACCGGCTAAGGAGTATTTCAATGAGAACCATTCTTACGACGATCGCCCTCTCCACCCTTCTGGCGACTTCGGCTTTCGCGCGGTCTGACGGTATGGCGGGGGGCAGTATGACCTGCCAGGATTTCCTGGCGATGGACTCAGCCGGCCAGATGAAAGCCATGGGGGATATGAAGTCCGGCGACAAGATGATGAAGTCGGATGACAAGATGAAGTCCGGCGACAAGATGATGAAGTCGGATGACAAGATGAAGTCCGGCGACAAGATGATGAAGTCGGATGACAAGATGAAGTCCGGCGACAAGATGATGAAGTCGGATGACAAGATGAAGTCCGGCGACA
>CAXBDI010000099.1:0-15095 GCA_963974445.1 uncultured Alphaproteobacteria bacterium | reverse complement strand
TCGGTAACCACGTGGCCGCCACGCGCCAGGTTCAGAACTACCGCCCCTTTCGGCAATTTCGACAGACGTTCGCGATTCAGCAGCCCCCTTGTCGCCGGCGTCAACGGCAGACTACAAATCAGGAAAGGGCTGCTGGCCAAAAACGCGTCGAGGTGGTCGAGGCCCGCCAAATTGTCAATCGGTCCGAGATCGCGAGGCGTCATCGTCCAGCCCTGGACAAAGAAGCCGAGTCCCAGCAAACCGCGTCCTATCGCGCCGCCGATTTCGCCGAACCCCAAAACGCCGACACGGTTCGGATGGCGCGTCGGACTGCCCAACTCCTGCCACTCCGCCTTGGCTTGCAACGCCCGATACTCGTCGAACCGGCGAAAGAAATGCAGCACGCCATAGGCCGCCCACTGCACCATCTGCTGGGTCATGTGGGGATCGACGATGCGGGCGATGGGCAATCCGCGCGGCAGGTCGGGATCGGCAAACAGGCCATCGACCCCGGCGCCAGCCGCGAGAATTCCCTTCAAGTTCGGAAACTGCGCAAAGAACCCGCGTTCGACTTTGAAGGCCAGTATGAAATGCACTGTTGCCGGATCGCCAACGTCCGGCCAGACGCGCCAATCCAAATCTGGAATCCGCTGGGAGAGCTGTCGCTGCCAGTCATCGGCATCGCCTGCGCCGGCTTTGAAGACGATGGAAACCATGTAATTCTCTCCGGTTGCGGATCGACAGGGTCGGCCTCCGTTTCGGCGTTCCTGCAAAGCTGCGGGCTGCGCGCCGGGCAGCCTCGGTGGCTAGCTGCAGACATACACCCCAACCACACTTATACAGTAATATCAATGATGGTAACGCCCACCGTCGATTCTACCGTGGGTTTTAAATCTAACGTTGGGCCAGCAGATGGTAGGGGTTGAGCGAGGCACCACGGACAACTTGCCCGACGCTGCCTAACGCCGCAACCGTTACGCCATCGACCATCACACGGATACCGCCGGCGTTACCAGCAGTTAGCTGCAAGCCGGGTTTCCTCGGCACATCGAACCGCTCGCCCGGCTGCAACAGCTTTTGCGCCACCAACCGGCCGTCGGCGGAACGAATTTCGATCCAGCATTGCTGGTCGGCAATGATAGTGACTGACTGCGGCGGTACGGCATCCGCATCGGTTGCCGCTGCCGGCAACGTCGCCAACAGGTCGTAGTTTCGCCGCGCGGGCGAGCCGACCGTATAGCCAGTCGATCTGACGTCGGCGGACTGCGGCGTGCCGATGCGCGCCAGCGGATTTGCTGACGGCGGCTCAGCTGCAAAAGCCTGGGTGCGGGCAACCGCCAGCGAGCCCTCCGGCTCGTCGGATACGTCGCTGCCTCGGGCGGTCTGAACGAATTGCGGCATGCTGTCTGCGCCACGCAACGGGCCCAAATCACTGCGCAAGCGCACAGTCGGCAGATACGCCGCCAGCGACGTCGCCGCCGGCAGGCCCTCGCCATCGCGCGGCAATGCGGATGGCAGGACGCGGACGGCGACCTCCGAAGATGGGACGACCTCGCCATCGGCATTCAGCACAGGCTGCTGAAAGGTCGATGCCCAAATCTCCGCCGCCGGACTGCCGGGCCGCGGCCGCGGCACATGGCCATTGGGACGCGGCTCCAGCATAGAGGCGGCCCTGTATTTCGCCATTTCCTCCGGGCTGAGGGCGTTGGCAGCATCGACCGACTCCGCCAGCACCGGCACGCCCAACGGCTGCAACGGGCCAGGCGCAAACGGCGCCCGTCTCGGCTCCTCCGGCGGGGCAGTGGTCGCCTCCAACTCGGCAACCGGACTGAGCAAGGGCCGGCCCATCTCCGCCGACGTGGTCACATACCAATAGCCGTAAGCCGCAATCGAAATGGCGATGGACGCCGAAACTAACGCGCTGACCGGCAGGTGCCGCTCGATGGAAGGCCGCGGGAATTTTAGCGGCGCAGCATCCGCCTTTCCCGCAGTCTGAGGCGTTGGCCGGGCAATCCGCAGGCGGGCCAATGCCGATTCCGGATCGAGGTCCAGGACCTGCGCCATCGCCCGCACATAGCCGGCCAGATAGGGCGGACCGGGTAGAGCGGCGAAGTTGTCGGTCTCCAACGCCTCGATATAGGCGCTTTGCAAATTCAGACGATGCGATACATCCGCAACAGACAGGCCCAGCGCCAACCGCCGAGCCTGAAGCCACGGACCCAATCCTTCCGGCTCGTGCAGACGCCGCCCCGCAGGAACGCAATCGTCCGCGTTCGCTCCATCGCGCGCCGACGGTGCAGTGTCACCGTGCTTTTGCACTTAAGACCCCTGACGTTGAAATGGGTTTTCCACTATTGGACGAACCGCCTGCCCTGAACATCGGTATTAACCGTTACGATAATTTTAACGCGTGGGCACAACGGGATCAACGATAGCGCGCTGGCTCGACTGTGGACGCAACCGCACAGGTTGAAGCCGAGCCCGTGTCCCGTGCTCATCGCTGACGCCGGTCTTCCAAGGCATTTCGCGCCTGCCCCAGCAATTCTGCGATGATTACAGCGACTGGCTGCTGCGAACGGACCATTCCGACGCTTTGCCCCGCCATAAGCGAACCGCTTTCCACGTCGCCGTCAATCACAGCGCGGCGAAGAGCCCCAGCCCAGAAATGCTCAATCGCCAGTTGCGCCGCCTTGGCGTCCAGCGCGCCGGCGCGGACCTTGGCGATGGTTTCGTGCTGGTATTCCACGAATCGGGCGGTTGCCCGGTTTTGCAATGCGCGCACCGGGAACACCGGGAAGCCCGGATCGACTTGCACACTTGTCTGTGCGTCGCGGGCTTCGCCGCGGATGAATGCCTTCTTGAAGGCCGGATGGGCAATGCTTTCGTCGGCGCAGACGAAGCGTGTCCCCAGTTGAACACCGGCAGCGCCCAATTCCAGGAACGACAGAACCACCTCTCCCCGGCCAATGCCTCCAGCGACAAAGACCGGGACGTCGCGGATGATCGGCAAAATCTCCTGCGCCAGGACGCTGGTCGATACGGGCCCGACATGACCGCCGGCCTCCGTACCTTCGATCACCAGCGCATCGACGCCGTCGCGCACCAGCTTTCGCGCCAATATCAGCGCCGGCGCGAAGCAGATCAGCTTGGCGCCGCCGTCCTTGACCTGGCGCATGGCGGCCCGGGTCGGAATCCCGCCGGCCAGAACGATATGGCTAACCCGCTCTTCCAAGCACACCGCGGTCAATGCCGAAAGGTGCGGGTGCATCGTAATCAGATTCACGCCGAACGGCTTGTCGGTCAGCGCGCGCGTCGCCTGGATTTCCTCCCGCAGGCGGTCCGGCTCCATCGCGCCGCAGGCGATCACGCCGAAACCGCCGGCATTGCTGATCGCCGCCACCAGATTGCGCTCCGACACCCAGGTCATCGCACCGCCCAGAATGGCGTAGGGCGCGCCTAGGAACTCACTGCCGCGCGTCCATAGATGATCCAGGGTTTCGGTCGGTGAGAGCACCCGATCAGGCCACCCCGTCCAAGCCGTAAGCGGTGTGCAGCGCGCGCAACGCCAGCTCCGCATAGTCCTCCGCGATCAGGATGCTGACCTTGATCTCGGACGTGGAAATGACCTGGATGTTGATGCCGCGTTCCGCCAGCGTCGAAAACATTTTCTGCGCGACGCCCGCATGGCTGCGCATGCCGACGCCGATGATCGAGACCTTGACCACGCCAGGATCGCTGATCAGATCGGTGAAGCCGATCTCCGTCTGCTTGCTGCGCAGCACCGCATCGACCCGGTCCAGATCGGCCTTGCCGACGGTGAACGTCATGTCGGTGGTCTCGCCGTCGGCAGAGACGTTTTGGACGATCATGTCGACATTGATGCCCGCGTCCGCCAGCGGACCGAAGATCGCGGCGGCGACGCCGGGCCGGTCCGCCACCCGGCGCAAGGTGACCTTGGCCTCGTCGCGGTTATAGGCAATGCCGCTGACGACCTCGTGTTCCATGATCTCGTCCTCATCCACCACCAGAGTACCTGGCTTGTCTTGAAAGCTGGAAAGCACCTGCACCCGGACCCGATGGTTCATCGCCAACTCGACCGAGCGGGTCTGCAGCACCTTGGCACCCAGCGACGCCATCTCCAGCATCTCTTCATACGTGATTCGGGCCAATTTTTGGGCGCGCGTTACGATGCGCGGGTCGCACGTGTAAACGCCATCGACATCGGTGAAGATATCGCAGCGATCCGCCTGCAAAGCAGCCGCCAGCGCCACAGCCGACGTGTCGGAGCCGCCGCGGCCCAGTGTGGTAATCCGCCCGGCCTCGCTGACGCCCTGGAAACCGGCGACAACCGGCACGACGCCATCGGCCATACGCGAGAGCAGCATATCCGTCTCCACCGCCTCGATCCGGGCGCGGCCATGGGCGTTGTCGGTCTTCAACGGAATTTGCCAGCCGGCGAACGAGCGCGCCTGAATCCCCATACTTTGCAGCATGATAGCCATCAGGCCGCTGGTCACCTGTTCGCCGCTGGCGACCACAGTATCGTATTCGCGCGCGTCGTGCATGGGCGAGGCCTGCTGCACCAAGCCGACCAGCCGGTTGGTCTCGCCGGCCATCGCCGAGACGACGACGGCAACCTGATCGCCGGCATCGACGGCCCGTTTAACCCGAACGGCCGCATTGCGAATCCGGTCAAGGTCAGCGACGGAAGTGCCGCCGAATTTTTGTACAATACGGGCCACGGGCTTGCAGAGTCCTTGGTGCGAAACGAATGCGCGAACTATCTATGGAGTGCGGTAGCATAGTCCCTCAACGCCTGGATCTCAAGGAATCACACATGGCCGTGTCGCAGACTTCAGCCGAATTCGTGTCGCAGAGCGCCGACGCCGGCGAGCTTGCCCATTTCGCCCGCCATGCCAACCAGTGGTGGGACCGGTCCGGACCGTTTGCAGCGCTGCACCGGATCAACCCGGCGCGTCTCGGCTATATCCGAAGTCAGGCCGTGCGGCAGTTGCGCGGCCAGGGCGGCTTGCGCCCACTCACCGGCAGGACCGCGCTTGATATCGGCTGCGGCGGCGGATTGGTGGCGGAGCCTTTGGCGCGGATGGGGGCGCAAACCCTGGGCATCGATCTGGTAACCGACAGTATCGAGGCGGCGGGGCGCCATGCAGACGGTCTCGATCTGCCGCTCGCCTATCGCATCGCCAGCGTGGAAGAATTGGCGGCGGAGGGCCGCGACTATGACCTGGTCACCTGCCTGGAGGTAGTCGAGCACGTCGCGAATCCTGAGGCCTTCCTGGCGTCTGTTACCCGATTGGTCCGTCCGGGTGGGTTGTTGGTGCTGTCGACATTGAACCGTAATCTTGCGTCGCTCGCGCTGGGCAAGATTGCTGCGGAATATCTGCTGCGATGGGTCCCCGCCGGCACGCACGACTGGCGCAAGTTCCTGCGCCCCTCGGAATTAGCGGCGCCGCTGCGGGCAAACGGCATGCGCGTCGTCGACGTTACCGGGTTGAACCTGCATCCGATTTATGGCTGGCAGGCGCGTGGCCCGGCACATATTAATTATCTGATGACTGCGGTGAAGCCGAAGGATGCCGAGTGACGGCGGCGCGCCGCGACAGGGATTAGGTCCCATCGTCCCATCGCATTCCGAGCAGGCGGCGCAGCCGGCGTATCGACAGAGTGTACGTCACGTTTCGACACTGGTAGTCGGCCTTCGATACGCGCGCCGTGGGCGCTACTCAGGACGAAAATTCGGCAGGGACTCTATGGCCGACCGCTAACTGTTCGACCAGACGGGCTGGCGCTTGTTGAGGAACGCGTCGATGCCTTCGACCGCGTCCTTCTTCATCATATTGTGCACCATGACGTCGCTGGCATAGGCATAGGCGTCAGCGATATCCATCTCGCCCTGGCGATAGAACGCCTCTTTGCCCAGTCCCAGCACCAGACGAGATTTAGCGGCGAGTTTCTCCGCCAGCGCCATGACCTCGTCCATCAGCGATTTCTGCGGCACGACTCGGTTGATCAGCCCGAAGCGGAAGGCCGTATCCGCATCGATCAGATCGCCGGTCAACAGCATCTCCATCGCTGCTTTTTGGCTGACGCTGCGCGAGACGGCGACCATCGGCGTCGAGCACCACAGCCCAATATTTGTGCCTGGCGTCGCAAACCGTGCGTCATTGCTGGCAATCGCCAGGTCGCACGTGGCCACCAGTTGCGCGCCCGCGGCAGTCGCAATACCGTGGACAGCGGCGATCACCGGCTGCGGCAATTGCTTGATCGTCGTCATCATCTTCGAGCAACGGGCCAGCAGCGATTCGAAATAGGATGCGTCGCGGCTGCCGGCGAGTTCCTTCAGATCGTGGCCGGAACAGAAGCCCGGCCCCTCCCCGCGCAGCACGACCACATGGATCGCCGGATCGTCCTTCAGATCGTCGAGGGCCGTCTGCATCGACGCGAGCAGCGATTCGGACAGCGCATTGCGCGCATCGGGACGGTTCAAGGTGAGAACCGCGATTTTGCCGTGATCTTCACGCAGCAAATCTTGCGCGTCGCTGTTTCGCAGGGCCATGGGCTACTCCGCCTTTGGTTAATATCCTGTTCGCGGCGCATCATACGCACCTCGCCGAATTTGCAAACAGAAAGTCATGTTTTCGTCATATTACAAGAGCAAACCCGGTGGAAAATCGAAAAATCAATACCGCTACTACGTTACCTCATTATAACTAGCTGATTTATATGCGGAAAATTTTTGTGATTGACAGACAACAGCCTATGCACGACAAGGCGCTCCTCAAACACCGCGCCAGTGGCGCACAAGCACGATTCTAGCTAGGCAACAGAATGATGAAAACCTACTCGGCCAAACCCGCCGACGTAGAGCGCAAGTGGTTCATAATCGACGCCGACGGCCTGGTATTGGGCCGCATGGCGTCGTTGGTGGCCACGCGCCTGCGCGGCAAGCACAAGCCGATCTACACCCCGCACATCGACTGTGGCGATCATATCGTCATCGTCAATGCTGAGAAGGTGGCAATCACCGGCAACAAGCGGAGCGATACCAAGTTCTTTTGGCACACCGGCTATCCCGGCGGCATCAAGGAACGCACCTGGGATCAGATCCTGTCGGGCAAACAGCCGGAGCGGCTGGTGCACAAGGCGGTGGAACGGATGTTGCCCAAGACCAAGCTTGGGAGCGATATGATCGCCAAGCTGCACGTCTATGCCGGCGCGGAGCATCCACACGGCGCGCAGCAGCCGGAGGCGCTGGATATCGCCGCCATGAACACCAAGAACACGCGGAGTGCCTAGCCCCATGGCCGAAGAACGCACATCCCTCGCAGATCTGAAAGACGCCCTGGCCGGCGCGCAACAGACAGGCGACGGCGAATCCGGTGACGGCATTCCGGGCCTGTCGGAAGGCATCTTTGTCGAGCCGACGATCGACGCTTTCGGCCGCTCCTATGGCACCGGACGCCGCAAAGACGCGGTCGCCCGGGTTTGGATCAAGCCGGGCGTCGGCAAGTTCTCGATCAATGGCCGCACGCTGGACGACTATTTCGCCCGCCCTACCTTGCGCCAGATCATCGTGCAGCCGTTCAACACGACCAACCGGATGGACCAGTTCGACATCTTCTGCACCGTGTCCGGCGGCGGCCTCTCCGGCCAGGCCGGTGCGGTGCGGCACGGCATTAGCCGCGCCCTGGTGAATTTCGAGCCGGGCCTGCGCCCTGCCCTGAAGCATGCCGGCTTCATGACCCGCGACAGCCGCGTGGTCGAGCGGAAGAAGTACGGCAAGGCGAAGGCGCGACGCAGCTTCCAGTTCTCCAAGCGGTAACCCGACTGGCCTTATGGCTGGCGTTACGACGGGGTGCCGCTTGCGGCGCCCCGTTTCTGTTTCACACACCCCGTTTCCATTTGAGGACAGTTCTGTACGATAACATGGCGGTTAAAATTTCCACCTTCCGGCGTCATTGTGAGGCGGAGCCGAAGCAACCCACCGGCGGTACGCGACAGCAACGCTGATGGGTTGCCACGTCGCCTCCGGCTCCTCGCAATGACGCAGGAAGGTGGATATTGGACGCCATCGATATAAATCTGCCCTCACCCCTCAGCTCTAGGAGTGTTAAGCGATGTCCAGGGATACCAATATCGCGATCCTCGGCGCCTCCGGTTATACCGGCGCCGAACTGCTGCGTCTGCTGGCGCATCACCCGCGTTTCCGCATCGCTGCCCTCACCGCCGACCGCAATGCCGGCGAGGAGATGGTGTCGGTCTATCCACACACTCTGCCGCAGCAACTGCCGACGCTGACCAAGATCGACGATGTGGACTGGAGCGATATCCAGGCGGTGTTCTGCTGCCTGCCGCACGCGACCACGCAACAGGTGATCGCCAAGCTGCCATCGCACCTGAAGATCGTCGATCTTTCCGCCGACTTCCGCCTCGTCGACACCGCGCTCTATGCCAAGGTCTACGGCCACGAGCACTATGCGCCGGAATTGCAGAAGGAGGCGGTCTACGGCCTGACCGAACACGCGCGCTCCGCCATTGCCAACGCGCGGCTGATCGCCAACCCTGGCTGCTATCCGACGTGTGCGACGTTACCGCTGCTGCCGCTGCTGACCCAGGGTCTGATCGAGGCGGACGGCATCATCGTCGACGCCAAGTCCGGCGTCACCGGTGCCGGCCGCTCGCTGCGCCAGGACCTGCTGTTCTCGGAAGTGCATGACGGCTTTCACGCCTATGGCGTCGGCAAGCATCGCCATCAGCCGGAGATCGAGCAGACCCTCAGCCTGGCGCTGGACGGGCGCAAGATGCAGGTTGTGTTCTCGCCGCATCTGATCCCAATCAACCGCGGTATGCTGTGCACCACCTACATTCGGCCCAAAGATGGCGCGACCGCCGGCGATCTGCGTGCGGTCTTGGAAAAAACCTATGCCGCCGAGCCCTTCGTCCACGTCACACCGGCTGGCCAATGGCCGGCGACGCGGGAGGTGCGCGGCTCGAACTACTGCTTCATCGGCCTCGGCGACGCGGGAGTACCTGGGCAGTTGGTGGTGATCTCCGTCATCGATAATCTGGTCAAAGGCGCCTCCGGCCAGGCGCTGCAGAACATGAACCTGCTGTTCGGTCTGGACGAGACCGCCGGCTTACTGCTGGAGCCCCTTTACCCATGAGCACGCCCATATGAGCCACGATCCGCGGCGGGAGGGCCTGGTCCTCCCCTATAACGGTATTATGCCGAAGCTCGGGCGCGACGTCTTTGTTGCGCCCGGCACCATCATCGTCGGCAATGTCGAGATCGGCGACGAGGCCAGCCTCTGGTACAACACCGTCGTCCGCGCCGACGTGCACGAGGTGCGGATCGGCGCGCGCACCAACCTGCAGGATGGCACGGTGGTGCACGTGACCGGCGGGCGCTTCGGCACCTATATCGGCAACGACATCCTGATCGGCCATCAGTGCGTCATCCACGGCTGCACCATCCACGACCGCGCTTTCATCGGCATGCGCGCGCTGCTGCTGGACGGTGTAGTGGTGGAGAGCGACGCCATGGTCGCCGCCGGCGCGGTGGTGACGCCGAACAAGGTGGTTCCCTCCGGCGAGCTTTGGGCCGGGTCGCCCGCCAAATTGATGCGCAAGCTCTCAGCCGAAGAGATCGAGCGCCACAAGGCCGCCACCGCCGGCTATGTCAAAAATGCCAAGGAGCACCGCGCCGCGCTCGGCTAGGCGCTCATTTCAAGCGGAAAAGTCGCTTAGCCTCAGCCGTTGTATCTTTACCTGGACGCCCTGGCTGGGCATTGTGCGCACACTCGCATTTCGCGTGCGGCGCGTTGCGTTCGAGCATGACGCGCGCATGCAAGCTGTAACCACTGACGGAAGACCGACCCTATGATCGACTTGATGAAAATCGCGCGCACCGAAGCCGAGGGCGGCGACCTGTTCGGCGCACTGGAAAGCATCCATCGTCCGACCGACATGCGCCCGGACGGCTACCCGGACGCCGTGATCTGGGAAGGCGGCAATTTCACCGGCGATTGCGAGCCGGTCGCTCACTCCCTGACCGACGCCTACGCCCTGCTCGGCACCATCGCCGCCGCCGATATTCTGGGCCTGCCCTATTACGGCGTGCCGATGTGGTCGCAATACCGCCACGACACCAAGCTGGAGGCGCTGGCTTGGTTCGGCAATGTGCCCGTGACCTCGATCAAGTGGTCGACCGCCGGTGACGCTTACGTCAACGATGGCAAGGGCGGCAAGGTCGTCGTCATGGGCAAGTCTGGCAACGCGCCGCTGCGCACCCAGGCCGGCGTCTTCTGCAACGTCCGCCCCTATGGCCCGATCACTGCCGTGCGCTGCATGCCGTGCCTGCCGTATTCTCAGGACCGCGCGAAGTTCAACGTCGATCCGAAGACCGGCAACGTCCATTCGGAGATGAACACTCCGGGCGTGCAGATGGCCTACGCCAACCGCCTGTTCCTGAAAATGGTGCACGAGACTGGCCGCATCGGCCGCGTCGCGATGAAACCGACCCAGGCGATGGAGGATGGCATCAACGCCGGCATCCATTCCTGGATGCTGCAAGGCACCAAGTTCAACGTCGGGCGCAAATACGCCGTCGATCCCTATGTCGAGCACAAGGAGCGCATCGACGCCATCGTAGCCCTGCTGCCGAAAGACTTCAAAAAGGGCATGGAGAACTGGGGCGGCCAGATCGAGCAGCACATCTCCGACACCAACTACGGCATCCTGATCTGGGATCTGATCGAGCAGCGCGACGCCATCGTGCTGGCGACGGACCTGGACGGCGACCGCCTGACCGACCTGATGGCGGATATCTCCGACCCGCTGCGCGCCTTCGGTGATCGGGTGTTGAAGCATGTCGGCAGCGACAAGAGCATGCGCAATCTCTGGGGCGACATGGGCTACACCACCGGCAATGGCCGTGACATGACCAGCGTCATGCACCGCATGTCCGGCCCGCCGATCCACGAGCAGACCCTGGGCTCCGCCGACGCCATGCTGCTGCGCCTGCTGGATGGCGACGAGAGCATGGGCGGCACCAAGCAGCCCTACGATCCGCGCATCCACTTCGTGCTGATTCGCGACGCCTACATCGACGCGAACCCCGGCAATGCCAAGGTGAAGAAGTTCCTGGACGACGCGCTGGCGAAATTCGACCAGGTGTATGGCGGCGCCAAACGCCCGGGCTTTTTGGAAGGCTACAAGGCGCTGAAAGACGCGATCACGCCCTGGGGTAAGTGATAGTAAGCACACTCCTTGCCACAACTCGCCCTTGTCCTGAACTTGATTCAGGACCCATGCCTGAGCGTTTCTCACGGAGTTGCGACTTTATGATTGGCTCTCCGGCATGGACCCTGAATCAAGTTCAGGGAAAGGGTTGGAGAGGGGACGACGCGCTGGCCGACGCCCGCCCCTTGTCCTGAACTTGATTCAGGACCCATGCCTGAGCGTTTCTCACAGAGTTGCGACTTTGTGATTGGCTCTCCGGCATGGACCCTGAATCAAGTTCAGGGAAAAGGGGCGGAGAGGGCTTCTGCCGAGCATGGCGGCTGGCTAGACTGGTTCATAAGCAATGCCCACACCTCGCCAGCCAGGAAACGCCCCGAATGTCCCTACAACCGCTGCACGGCATCCGTGTTCTCGACCTCACCCAGATTTATCAAGGCCCCTATGCCAGCTTTCTGTTGGCGATGAGCGGCGCTGAGGTGATCAAGATCGAACCGCTGGGCGGCGAGCGCACCCGGCGCGGCGGCGGGGCGGAAACGCCTTTGGCCTTCGCCATGCTAAACTCCAACAAGAAGAGTCTGACCCTCAACCTCAAGGAGCAGCGCGGCAAGGAGCTGCTGCTGGCCATGGTCACGAAGGCCGACCTGCTGATCGAGAATTACGCCGCCGGCACAATGGATCGCCTCGGCCTCGGCTGGGACGTGCTGCATGCAGCCAACCCAAAGCTGATCTACGGCGCCGCCAACGGCTATGGCAGCTTCGGTCCGGAGTGGGATCAATTAGCCATGGATCACACCATTCAGGCGGCAAGCGGCATGATGAGCGTCACGGGCGAGGCCGGTGGCCCGCCGGCCCGTTCCGGCGGGCAGGTCTGCGATATCATGGGCGGCATTCACTTCTACGGCGCGCTGGTCACCGCCCTCCTGGGGCGGGAGCGCACCGGTCTGGGCACGCGGGTCGAGTCCGCGATGATCGAGGCGATCTATTTCGACCTGAGCAGCGAGTACTCTCACTATCATCGCACCGGCGAAGTTCCGCCGCGCCGTGGCGACAAGTCAGCCGGCATGACCGCCCCCTACGGCCGCTATGAGTGCAGCGACGGCTGGATCGCACTGATCTGCGTGAGCGAGCCGCAATGGCATAGTATCGCCCGCCTGATGGGCCGCGAAGACCTGGTCAACGACCCTGAATACGCTGGCGCACCGAACCGGTTCAATCACGAAGACGAGATCAACGCGATGATCTCGGCCTGGGCCAGTGAACGCACCCGCGACGAAGCCTTTGCGGAGATGCGCGACGCCCGGATTCCTGTGGCCCCGGTGCGCGACATTGCGGAGGCGATGGCCAACCCGCACCTGCACGCCCGCGGCATGCTGCACAACATGCAGCACCCCTATATGGGCGACGTGGTGCTGCCGAGTTCACCGCTGCGCCTGCTCGATTACGAGCGGCTGCCGGTTCAGTTCTTCCCAGAGGCGGGCGCGGACAGCCAGTCGGTGCTTGGCGAGTTGCTCGGACTGAGCGAGGCCGAGGTGGCAGCGCTGGCGAAAGACAAGGTGATCTGAGAGAAGCGGCGTTGCGTGGTTCCTGCGCAGCGCCTCGGTCTGTCAACGATCCCAAACAGCCGACCGCGCCGCTTCCCACCAAGCCGCTTCCCACCAATAGGGCTCACATCCTCCAGCGTCGGTCGTGCGCCGTGGCGTGCCGCAGCGCAGAAGAGCGTCAAATCACGCCGGTCTCGCGGAACGCCTCGACCTCTTCCGGCGAGTAGCCGGCTTCGGCCAGAACCTCATCGGCGTGTTCGCCCGGCATCGCCGGCGGGCTATGAATGCTGCCGCCGCCGTGCGCCAGACGGAAGCCGGAGCCGATCAGGTTCAACGTGCCATAGGGGCTCTCCACCGACTGCAACACATCGCGGTGCTGCAACTGCGGGTGCTTCACCGCCTCGGCGATATTGCGCACCTGACTGGCCGGTGCGCCGGCCTCGGCAAGCTTTTCCTCCCACTCGGCGACGCTGCCGGTGGCGAAGGCTGCCTCGATAATCTGGCGGAGCGCCGTCTCGTTCTCCGTCCGGCCATGCCAATCCTTGAAGCGCGGATCGTCCATGAGTTCCGGCTGGCCGATGGCGTTCATCAGGTTGCGGAACTGGCCTTCGGTATTCACCGCGAGCAGGATATGCCCGTCCTCCCCGACCTTGAACAGATTTGCGGTCGGGCGGCGGCTGATCGCCTGGTTGCCATACTGGCCGTGCACGTGACCGGTCGTCGTGTGCTCGCTGATCAGCGGCGAAAGGAAGGTTAGCGTCGCGTCCAGCATGGCGACGTCGATGCACTGGCCCTTGCCGGTGTGCGTGCGCTGGAAGAGAGCGGAGGCGACGGCGAAAGCCGATGTCATGCCGCCAATGGCATCGCAGACCGCAAAGCCTGCCCGCGTCGGCCCGGTGCCCTCGTGGCCGGTGATCGACATGATGCCGGAGACCGCCTGAATGCGGCCGTCATAGGATGGCGTATTGCGCTCCGGCCCGTTCTGGCCGAAGCCGGAGACGGCGCAATAAATCAGCCGGGGATTGATGGCCGAGAGCGCCTCATAGCCAATCCCCAGCCGATCCATCACGCCGGGCCGGAAGTTTTCGGTCACCACGTCTGCCTTCGCCGCCAACCGCTTGACGATTTCGATGGCCTTAGGGTCTTTCAGGTCCAGGGCGATGTTGCGCTTGTTGGCATTGATCGCCAGCCAGCCCGGCGCCATCCCCCGGTCGCTCCACTCGCGCGACAGCGGACCGTTCCGCATCTCCTCGCCACCTGGCCGTTCGACCTTGATGACGTCGGCGCCCAACAGCGCGAGTTGGAAACTGCCGAACGGCCCGGCAAACACCTGGGTGAAGTCCAGGACACGGATACCGTCGAACGGTTTGGTGGCTTGGTCAGACATGGTTCATCCTGGTTGGTGCTATTCCGCCGCGACCGACGATCCGCCGCCGGCGGCATCGTCGCGGCGTTGTTTGGCGACCCGTTTCACCTCGTCGAACTCGGCCCGGCGGCGGGCGATTTCGTCGGCGGGAATGCGGTCGATGTTCTGGAAGTCCAGCTTCCATTCCGCGTCATCATTCCAGCGCTGCGGCGATTGCCGCGTGGTGCGGGGGCCGGTCGCGCTCTCCAGCAGTTCCAAGGCCATGGCCAAGGTCTCGCGTTGCGAGGCGACGTCGTGCGGCTTGCCGCAGGAGTTGCCGAGCGGAAAGTCGCTGAACAGGAACCGCGGCACGCCAGCGTGCTCGACGATATCCTTGGCGCAACCCATGATCACGGTCGGGATGCCGTTCGCTTCGAGATAGCGTGCTGTCAGACTCACGGTCTGGTGGCACACCGGTCAACTAGCGACGATAACTGCTGCTTCGACACCGTCGGCGCGCAGTGTGGCCAGCACGTCGGCGCAATCCTGCTCGATCGTCACGACCTGGCTGCGATTGGTCGGCGTGCCGACAAACCGCTCCGACAACGCACCGATCCGGCCCTCTTTGGCAGCGATTTTTAGCTGCGCCAGCGGGAAATAAGTGTTGATATCGGCGGCGGTCGTGTATTTGCGGTCATAGCCGATATGCGAGATGCGCACGTCCGGCTCGCCCTCAATCGAGTTCGTATAGACCCGATAGAATTTCGCCGCCGCATTATAGGGAGCGCCCGGCCCCTGATCGCCCTTGTCGGGCTGGTACGGGGCCGCGGTCACCACCAGGCCGACTTTGGTCTGGTTCAGTGGCTTGGCGAGCGGCGTGAATGGCACGTCTTTATACTGCGCCCACCGATAGGGGTTGCCGTATCCAAGCGCGAGATAGTAATCCCGCAGCCGTTTCATGTAGGGCA
>CAXBDI010000098.1:0-15357 GCA_963974445.1 uncultured Alphaproteobacteria bacterium | reverse complement strand
CCCAAACCCGCCAGCTACATCGCTCCAATCCCGCGTCAGCGGGTTCGTTCAATCCACCCTGCGCAGGATGGGAGGGAAGCAAGGGGAACTGCTCTATGCAGCCGCGGCTACACGTTCCGTCAGCGTGCGGTGGAAGTAGTGCAAGCATGGTTCGTTGCGGCCGAACACGATCTCGTCCTGCGCACCGGCGTAGAAGCCGCGCTGGATTTGTTCGCTGAGTTCGAAATCCTCGGTTTCCACCGTCTTCATCAGCAGGGCGAAGTTGCGGTCCCAGTGGCCCTTGGCCTTTTCGGTCACCGCCTCCTCCGCCGTGTAGAACGAGATGCGCATGGTGCATTCGTTCACCGGGTCAGCCTGGCTGGGGTAGATGTGCCAGACCTCGACATGGTCGAGTTGCCAGGTCCAGACCACGTTCGGGAACAGGATATAGACGCCAACGATATGGCGCAGCACATCCCAATCGCTTTCCGGCTGGTCTTGCAATTCCGGAATGGTCCGCCGCGCACCCAGCATCCGCGTAGTCGAGCCGATCAGGTCGGCCGTGTTGAGGTTGCCATGGATCAGCGGCGCGATCGAGTTCCGGTGCAAAACCGGGAAGTGATAGGATTCCAGGAAGGTATCGACGCAAACCTTCCAATTCATCCGCCGCGTCAGGTGCTTGGTCTCGTAGTGGTGGTAGTCTGCGAAATCGTAGGCCGCCATCTCCGCATTCATAGGCGCGCCCAGGATCTCATCGACGCTGAAGGACTTGCCCGGCGTCGGGCAGACCCAGATATTGCCATCGCGTTCCTCGCACCAAAGCTCGGTCAGGCGGTAGTCGTTGCGGTCGAGGCCCTCGAACCCGTATTCCTCCGGCCGTCCGATCAGCGTGCCGTCAAGTCCGAAGGTCCAGGCATGATACGGGCAGACAAAGCTGCGGGCCGAGCCGCAACCATCCGCGACCTTCACACCGCGGTGACGGCAGACATTGAGGAAGGCGCGCGCCACGCCATCGCGGCCGCGGGCAACCAGGATCGGTACGCCGGTCAGATCATCAGTGAAATAGTCGCCAGGATTGCGAATTTGTGCGGACGCACCCAGGCATAGCGGGCTTTCGCGGAACAGCAGCCGCTGCTCTTTCGCCGCGTGATCCGGGCAGATGTATTCCCGCGTCGGCTGACGGTAGGGCACTGATTCTGTCGCGGTCGTGCGTGTCTCTAAATATTGAAGGAGACGCTTGGCTTGGGCGATTTGCTCTTGTCTTTGCATGGCTTCCGTCCTTGTCGCTTGCGGCGCGCTGGTCTGGCGTTGCAAGGGTCGGCCGATACTATGGGCAGATCAGGCGCCTGTCCAATATCCGAGCAAAGACACAAGGAATCGCGCGGCAAACAGCAGGCCAGCAACGAACCAGACGCCGACGATGGCCAGCGGGATCACCAACGGCAACAGCGCAAGCTGCTCGCGGCCAGACCTCGCCAGGCCGAACCATGCGGCAAACGCCGCGCCGGCAATAATCGGATAGAGCACGGTCACCTGCAGAAACAGGACAACAATGGTCGGTTTTTCAACACCTGCTCGCGGCGCGGCATACATGATCGCCGCCAGGGCGACTGCCGGCCACAACATGAAAGACTGCCCAACGGCCCGCGCCGGCTCGCGCAACGGGTGAGCGATCTTGAAGCGGCCCTCGGGGCGTCGGCGTTTGAACAGACTATACAAGCTTGGCCCGTTGCGTTGCGTACTCGGCCAGCGTCTTGCGGCCGATCTCCGACCCTTGTACTAAGTCAATGACGCTGGCCGCAACATCGGGATCGACCTCGTCTTCCCATTTGCTCAGGGCGGATAAAGTATTTTTTATTACAGAGAAGTATCCACCGTCCTTTGTGCCGTCCTCAGTAACCAACCGCACATAATTCGCCATTTGGTCGTCAATCGGCATGTTGAGGAATTCGCACAAGCGCTTACTCTCAGATTGTAATTCGACGCATAATTTTTCATAAGAGATAAAAATATAGTTGGGGTGGTCTTTAAGTCGTCGATAGACTGCATCGTTATGGACCATCCACCGGAATGCGCGTTGAACCTCAAATGGAGCAGCCACGATCTGCTCCTTGGAAAGTCCGTAATTATGCGCATCTGGCACCGAGAATAGCTCATCTGTAAAGTCGGAGCTTTGCATCAGACCGCGCTTGATCCCGCGGATTTGCGAGGCGAGTACCGCGCACGGATGGCGTACAATATGTATGACCTTCAGCGACGGCACGGCATGGGCAAAGATCGGCGTGCGCAAGACAGAACTGACGGATTTGATCAAAACCAACGGCTCGCGGCTGTTTTCGATCAAGTCTGGAACTCGGGCGGGCAATCGAACGCGCTCCAGCGCCTTGGCGCCATAAACGAGGGCCGGCATTGCCCGGTTGGCGAGACTGGAGCGAAAGCGTTTTGAATAGATCGGGGTCGAACCCATCGTGCGCGAATCACGTTGCCATGTCAGCTCGTACAGGTAGGCGCGCGCGATATCGGCATAGAGTTCCGGGTTGCTGCAGTCGGGCAGTTGCGGAAATTCTTTCGTGCGCGCCGAGATATCCGGCTCATGCCTATACAAAACGTCACTGGAGGCGTCGATTAGCTTTGCCAGGAAGGATGTGCCGGAACGCCCGCTGCCAGCGATCAGCGCAAGCCGCGAAGAAAGCGGCGCCGTTTGAACCTTGGTCATGCCGGACTACTCTGCAAATACCTGATGCGGTTATTGATCTATTTAGACGCAACCGCTGGTTACGTCACCACCTGAACACAGATCAATTAATCCATACAGTCTGAAGGGATTCGACAAGCCGCGGCTTGTCGCAGACCCTTTCCTTCCGTATCGAGGCAATGACTTGCTCACGTACTTATTTATGGCGGAATGTGATTCGGCCTTTGGTCAGGTCATAAGGGGTCATTTCGACGGCGACCTTATCGCCCGGCATCACCCTGATGCGGAACTTGCGCATCTTTCCGGCAAGGCGGGCAATGATCTCGTGCTCGTTCTCAAGCTTCACCCGAAACATCGCATTCGGGAGCTTTTCCACGACTTCGCCTTGAAACTCCAGCAGGTCTTCTTTGGACATCCAGCCTCTCTCTAGTGTGGATTGTCGGCGCGGGGTGCATGCGCACCCTGCTATCATCATGGCATGTGTCTACCCCGAACCAATCCTACAAGCCAGAAATTCCTGACGTATGCTCTCAAAGCGAGGGCCGGATGCGACCACGCGCAACATTGCCGGCCTTGGGTAAGCCTGCAATTAACCGGCGAGTCGAGAGCGCAAATCTTGCATTCACTGGGCAAAACCCATTGAGGTAACAGGCTTAACTTCATCGAAGTTGCTACCATCTATGATGCCAGCCAACCAGACGCGTGGCGGTCCACGTGTCGTCAAGGTTGTTGCACCGATCCATCGAGCCGATCAATCCTGGGAACCTGGAATCAATGAACGACCTAGATCATCTCGAAGCGGAGGGTATCTATATCTTCCGGGAAGCGTTCAATCGTCTGGATAACATAGCGATGCTATGGTCTCTGGGCAAAGACTCGAACGTGATGCTTTGGCTGGCGCGCAAGGCGTTCTTCGGACATGTGCCATTCCCGGTTGTGCATGTGGATACCGAGAGGAAATTTCCGGAAATGATCGAGTTCCGGGACATCAAGGCGAAGGAGTGGGGCCTGAACCTGATCACCGGCTTTTGCCCGCCGGTCGAGGAGATCGATCCGACACTGCCGCCTGCCGCACGCTCCGCCGCACGCAAGACCGTCGGTCTGAAGTGGCTGAACGAGAAGTATCAATGGACCGGCATCTTTGCGGGCATTCGCCGCGACGAGCAGGCTGTGCGCGCTAAGGAGCGGTTTTTCAGCCCGCGCGGCGAGACGTCCCAATGGGATTTCCGCGATCAGCCGCCGGAGTTTTGGGGCCAGTTCAACACGGATTTCCCGCCAGGCACGCATCTGCGCATCCACCCGCTGCTGTCTTGGACCGAGATCGATATCTGGCGCTATATCGAGCGGGAGAACATCCCGACCATCTCGCTGTATTTCTCCAAGAACGGCAAGCGCTACCGCTCGCTGGGCGATCAGGACATCACGTTCCCGGTCGAAAGCGAAGCCTCGACTGTGGCAGAGATCATTGAAGAGTTGACGACCACGACCGTATCCGAACGTGCCGGGCGCGCGATGGACCATGAGCAGGAGGACTCGTTCGAGCGCCTGCGCCGCGACGGCTACATGTAGGCCGCGACGTCCAAGCCCGCCCTCTACCGCTTACAAGCGAGAACTAAGACCATGTCCGCTGCTACGCCGCACATCATGCTTTCGGGACAAAATCCCCTGCAATTGGTCATCGTCGGCCATGTCGACCACGGCAAATCGACCTTCGTCGGCCGCCTGCTGTATGAAACCGGGGCGTTGCCGGAAAGCAAGGTCCAGCAAATTCGCGCCGTCTCCGAACGCCGCGGCCAGCGTATGGAGTGGGCGTTCCTGCTGGATGCGTTCCAGGCGGAGCGCGATCAGGGCATCACCATCGATGTGAGCCGCATTCCCTTCAAGACCACCCGCCGCCAGTACGTCATCATCGATGCACCGGGACACAAAGAGTTCCTGAAAAATATGGTCACCGGCGCCGCCGATGCCGAGGGCGCGTTCCTGATGATCGACGCGAAGGAGGGCTTGCAGGAGCAGTCGCGCCGGCACGCCTATCTGCTGTCGTTGATGGGCACGCATCAGGTCTCGGTTCTGGTCACCAAAATGGATTTGATCGACTACGACCATGACAAGTTCATGGTGATCGAGCGCGATATGCGCGCCTATCTGCACGAGTTGGGCTTCACGCCGAAAGCCATCGTGCCGATTGCAGCCCAGGGCAATGATGCGGCCAACATCGTCAAGCGGTCGAGCAAGATGCTCTGGTACACCGGGCCGACGGTGATCGAACTGTTGGATACCCTGGAGCCGCGACCGCGAAACGAGCAGTTGCCGCTGCGGTTGCCGATCCAGGACGTCTACCGCTTCGACGAGCGGCGTATCTTTGCCGGCCAGGTGGAGACGGGCCGGCTGGCAGTTGGCGACCGCTTGATCTTCTCTCCCTCCGGCAAATCGGCCACGGTGAAGACGATTGAGGAGTGGAATACGGATCAAGTGCCAGACGTTGTGACGGCGGGGGAGCCAGTCGGCTTTACGCTCGATCAGCAAATCTTCGTCGAGCGCGGCGAAATCGCCAGCCACGAGCAGGATGCGCCGGTCCTGACCAATGTCTTTCGCGGCAGTATTTTCTGGTTCAACGACAAGCCGTTGCGTGCCGGCGACGTGCTGAAAATGAAACTGGCCTCGGCCGAGCATACGGTGACGGTCCAATCCGTGGACGAGGTCATCGACACGGAAGACTTGGGCGGCACCGGCCGCAAGGAAGTGCAGCGCAGCGAAGTCGCCAAGGTGACGCTGCGGGCGCGCGGTATGATGGCTTTGGACGAGGCGTCGCGCTCGCCACTCACCGGACGCTTCGTCCTGGTGGACAATTTCCGCATCGTCGGTGGCGGGACGATCTCGATGGAGGGATATCCGGACCAGCGCGATCTCGTGACGATCCGCGGCACCAATCTGACCGCCAGCGTCACCCAAGTCGACCGCAGCGCCCGCTGGGGCCGCAACGGCCATAAGGGCGCCGTGCTCTGGATGACCGGTCTCTCTGGCGCCGGCAAATCGACCGTCGCCCGCGAGGCGGAGAAGGTATTGTTCCTGAAGGGCTACAACGTTTACGTGCTCGACGGCGACAATGTCCGCGGCGGCTTGAACGCCAATCTCGGCTTCTCGCCGGAGGACCGGGCAGAGAATATCCGGCGGGTAGGCGAGGTCGCGGCGCTGTTCGCCGATGCCGGTACGATCTGCCTCGCCTCTTTTATCTCCCCTTACGCGGCGGACCGCGTGCGGGCGCGAGAGGCGGCGGGCGACATGTTCCACGAGGTCTATGTACGGGCCGATCTGGAAGTCTGCGAAGAGCGCGATCCCAAGGGCTTATACAAAAAGGCGCGCGCCGGAGAGATCTCGGAATTCACTGGCATTTCGGCACCGTACGAGTCACCGGAATCGCCGCAATTGGAAATCAATACGGCGCAACTGACGATTGACGAAGGCGTTGCGGCGCTCGTGAACTATGTCGAGAGCCAAATTCGCTTAGGCTAAGCCTGTGCGCCGGGAAACCGGCGTCAGCTTGCCGGATGCGCCAAAATCTTTGACAACCTTATAGGTGTAACTTAGGCTATTGTTAACCGTCCTGGTTGTGTCGGGGAGTGTTGACTATGCCTTTGAGATGCCGTTCGTCCGTGCTGCGGCTCGGACTTGCAGCCGCGCTATCGATGCTGGCTCTCGCGGGAGAGGCGGCGTCGCCGTTCGCCGATTCCGTGACGTTGCCGAACGGCGATGCAGTACTGATCGGGGAGCAAGGCCCCGGCCTTTTGGCCGCCGCCGACGCCGGGCGGATGGAAGACGTGCTGTGGCTGTTGATCGACGAAGCCCGCATGGACGACGCCATCGCCGTGCTGACCTATGTGGCCCGCCATCGGCCGGATACCGCTCCGGATCTCGCCACCCTCGGGGTCCGTGTCCTGGCCGATGTGGGCGATGGCGATCGGGCGGCGGCGATCGTCTCGGCGATTGCGAGGGAAAGCGGGGCCGACATGGCCGCTGTGCTGAAGGCGGTTCGTGCGGCAGGCCTGACGGTCGACGAACTTGCCGCGCCCGACGCGGCGGCCGACATCACCGAAGACATCGCGAACTTGGAGCCTGGCTCCGGCCCCGATACGCCTTTGGATGCCGGCGCGGAAGCCGGACCCGCGGCGCCCGCCGCCCCGGGCAGGCCATCGGTGGAATATAGCGGCCAAGGGGGCGGAGGCGGTGGATCGGGCGGCGGGTTGCCTGCTGGCCTGTTTATCGGCGGCGGTGGCGGCGGTGGGTCTAACAACACCTCCGGCGACGATCAAACGATCCCGGACCCTCCGGCGGATGCAGGGGTGAGTTGAGGTGATTGGCTATCCGCTCACCCGATGCCTGCCAGCGGCCTTGGCGTCGCTCGCCATCTGGCACTCGGCTGGGCAAGTGCATGCGGCAGAGGCGCCGGCCTATCTGGTCGACCGGCATAGCCCTTACGAAGGGCCTGGGCGTGGCGCCGGCGGCACGGTGCGGGCGCGGCCGCGACCGGATTTCGACCCGAGCGGCGTGCCAGTCGGCTCGTTCCGGCTGGTGCCGAAACTGGCGGTGGGCACCGCTTACGACAGCAACGTCTTTCGAAGCGAAAATGACGTCCGCGGCGATTTGATCGGACGGGTACAGCCGTCATTCAAGCTCGAGTCCGACTGGAGCCAGCACAGCCTGGCGGTCTCCGCCGCTGCCGATCTGGGCTTCTATGCGGAAGAGAATGGGGAGAACTACACCGACGCTCAAGCGGCGGCGGCTGGTATCGTCGATATCCGACGCGGTTTGCGCCTGGAAACCGGCCTCAGTTTCGGACGGCTGCACGAGGCGCGGGGCAGCGTCGATGGCGACGGCGGTACCGAGCCGACCACCTTCAACCGCTTCACGGCGCATAGCGCATTGGCGGCGCGCACCGGGCGGGTGCGCTATCGCTTCGGCGGCGGCTATACTACGGAAGACTATCAGGACGTGCCGCGCATCGGCGGCGGGACGCTCAACCAGGACGACCGCGACCAGGCCATATGGAGCGCCTTCGGCCTGGTCAGTTACGAGGCTTTGCCGGATACCCGCGCCTTTGTCGCCGGCCAGTACAAGCTGCTGGATTTCCGGGCGAGCCGCGACGACAGCGGCGTCAATCGGGACAGCCGGCAGCAAAGCGTCGTTGGCGGCTTCGACATCGATCTGGGCGGCATCACCTTTGCCCGCGCCTATGCCGGGTGGCTCGGCCAGCAGTTCGACGATGACAGACTGGGGGACATTTCCGGCTTCACCGTCGGCGGCGACGTTACCTCCAACATTACGCCGCTGACAACGATCACCGCGACCCTGAACCGCAATCTGCACAGCACGGTCACGGCAGGCGCATCCGCTTTTGTCGAGACGGGAGCCCGGGCGGAGGTCGACCATGAATTGCTGCGCAACGTACTGCTGGGGGCCTCAGTTTGGAGCCGGCGGTTGACGTTCGAGGGCATCGACCGCACCGACGATCACGTGGGCTTTGGCTTTAGTGGCGAATGGCTGCTGAACCGCTACGCGCGGGTGCGGCTGGAGTACGACTTCGACCTCCGCAACTCTGGCGGGAATGCCGCGGTGAACGATTGGCGGCGGCATGTGGCGGCGCTGCGCCTGTTGCTGCAACGGTAGAGGAGAAGCGGGCAAGATGCGGATATTTCTAGGGATTGTGCTGTTGACGACGCTTTTGGTCGGGGCTGCCGGCGCAGGGGCGGCGGAGCGCCCGCTGTATCGGTTGGGCAGCGGCGACCGGATTATCGTGACCGTTTTCGGTCAAGAGAACTTGTCCGGCGAGTTTGAACTGGACGGCGAGGGCCGGATCGCTCTACCATTGATTGGTGACGTTGTCCTCGGCCAACGCACGCTGCGTGAAGCTGAAAGAGAGATCGTAGGACGGTTGCAGCCGGACTACCTAGTAAACCCAAGGGTTAGCATACAAGTAGCAAACTACAGGCCCTTCTATATCCTTGGGGAGGTGAAGCAACCGGGCAGTTATGCTTTCGTCAATGGTATGACTGTCGTCCAAGCCGTCGCAATAGCCGGCGGCTACACCTATCGAGCCCGGCAAAGCCGCGTCAGCATTCAGCGCGCGACCGATCCGGAACGCCGGCAACGACCGGCCGGCCCCGATACGGTGGTCCTGCCTGGGGACATCGTGAATGTACCGGAGCGCTACTTCTGACGGGCCGTCCGACGGCGATAGCCGTGTGACACCGCTCTATCCGCAATATCCGCCGGTATCACCGGCACCGGGCGCTGCTGCGGCATCCGGCTGGATGCAGCGCGAATGGGATATGGCCGCGGTCGTCCACCTGCTGTGGCGGCAGCGATTGCTGATCGCCGCGACGGTGGCCGGCGGGCTGATTCTAGCCGTGCTGCTGATCGCGCAATGGCCGCGGGCCTATACCGCGGCGAGCGTCGTGCTGCTCGATCCTGGCAGCCAACCTACGGTACAATTCGAGGAGTTGTTGACAGGTCAGGCGCCAGACGACCAGACGCTCAGCAGCGAAATTTTGGTGCTGCGCGCGCCGGCGCTGGCGGCGAATGTGGTGCGGCAGTTGAGGCTGACCGGCCATCCGGACTTCAACCCGGATCTGCCACAGCACTTGCCGCCGTTCGCGGTAATCAGCGCGCTGCCGCGCCGCTGGATCGAGGGCGCGGGCCAGTGGCTCGGCCTGCAAGCGCCGCCGCCGCCCATACCGCCGGAGGCACATCTGGAGAAGGAAGCAGTGCAAATCCTGGGTGCGTTCGCCAAGCGGTTGGAGGTGGAGCGCATGGGCCGCAGCCACGCCATCCGCGTCGCCGTGACCTCCCACGATCCCGGGCTGGCGGCGGATACGGCCAATGCGGTGGTCGACCGCTATCTGGCCGATCAGTTGCAGGCGAAGCACGCCGCGACGGAGTTCGCCGGAAGCTGGCTCGACAAGCGCGTCGACGATTTGCGCCAAAAGGTCGAAGTGGCGGAGCAGGCGGTGGAAGAATACCGCGTGCGCAGCGGATTGATCGACAGCAACGGCGTCACCGTCACGACCCAGCAGTTGGCGGAATTGAACAGCCAGTTGATTGCCGCCCGCGGCGAGACAGCGGCGGCGCGCGCCCGCCTGACGCAGGTGCAGCGCCAGGTTCAGGTGCGCGGCGACGCGCTCTCGGCGGCGGAGGTTCTGTCATCGCCGCTGATCCATCGCTTGAAAGAGCAGGAGGTTGAAGTGCTGAGGCAGCGTGCCGACCTCGGCCAGGAATACGGCCCGCGCCATCCGCGTATGCTCAGCGTCGAGGCGGAGTTGAGCGACATTCAGAGCAAGATCGCGGCGGAAGTGCGCCAGATCGTGGCTGGCCTCAGCAATGAGGTTGCGGTTGCCAACGCACAGGAGGGGTCGCTCGCCGGCGCGCTGCGGCGGACCGAGGCCGCGGCGGCGGACCAAAGCCGCGCCCAGGTGCGGCTGCGCGCGCTGGAGCGCGAGGCGGAGGCAAGCCGCAATCTGTTGCAAACCTTTTTGCAGCGCTACAAGCAGACCAGCGATCAGGACAGTATCCAAAGGCCGGACGCGCGCATCCTGGTGCGCGCCGCGCCGCCGGAGCGGCCCTCGGCGCCGCGGCGGACGCTGATCGTCGGCACGGCGCTGGCGGTATCGCTGCTGCTCGGCATCGGCTTGGCGGTGCTGCTGGGTCTCAGGGAGCGCGGCATCAGTGCACCGGCAGTGCTGCGCCAGCGCTTGGGCGTGCCCGTGCTGGGTCTTGTGCCGTCGATCAAGGTTGGGCGCCGCGGGCATCCGGCAGACGAGATCGTGCAGACGCCGCTCGGGTCGTTTGCAGAGGCGGTGCGCATGGTCGCCGGCGGCCTCGGCTCGGCGCAGACGGTCCTGGTGACGGCGGCGGCGGCTCAGGAGGGCAAGACCAGCCTCTCGCTGGCGTTGGCGCGGGTGTTGGCGATCCAGGGCAGCCGGGTGTTGGTGGTGGATGCGGATATGCGCCGCAGCGCCCTCAGCACACATTTCAACCTGGACCAGGTTACGGGGTTGGCCGACCTGCTGGCGGCGCCGCAGTTGTGGCCGGTGCCGTTGGCGAGCGACCGGGTCTTGGGTCTCTCCATCCTGCCTGCCGGCTCCCGCAGGGCGCGGGCCGCCGGGCTCGGCGTTGGCGATGGCGCGCTGGAGGGGCTGTTGCAACAATGGCGGCAGCGCTATGACCATATCGTGCTGGACGGCGCGCCCTCGTTGCTGATTTCCGACGTGCGCAGCATGGCGCGGCTCGCCGACGGTGTGGTGCTGGCGGTGCGCTGGCGGCACACACCGCTGGCGGCGGTCGAGGAGGCGGCGACGCAATTGCGGGAGGCCGGGGCGGTGCTGCTGGGCACGGCGATGACGCAAGTCGACTTGAAGCGGCTGGATGAAGACGGTCTCAGCTATGGCGACGCCGGCGCCTACAGCGCCGGTCTCGGCCAATATTACCGCGAGCAGGGACGCCAGGCGCTTGCGAAATAGGGGCTGGCGATGGCTTTGGCTGCTGCCGGCGCTGGCGCTGTTGTGGCTGGGCAGCGCGCGCCTGATCGAGGGCTGGCGCATCTGGCCGCTGGTGCAGTATGTGCATGCGGCGTGGTGGCAAGGTGCGGCGCCGGCTGCGCCCGCGGACCTGCTGGCCACTGCCCCCGGCCGGCCCGATGGGCGGATGTGGTCGGCTTACGGGCAGGTCGTGCTGGCGGCGGCGAGCGGTACTGCGGATGCAGAGGAGCGGCGGCGGTTGTTGGAGCGGGCCGACCGGGCGACGCGCAAGGCCTTGAGCCTCAGCCCGGCGCAGGCCGCGACCTGGGCGCGTCTCTCGCTCATCGCGCTCAATCGCGGCGACCGAACGACCGCGGTCCGGGCATTGCGGCGTTCGCTGGCGTTGGCGCCGAACGCCACGAACCTCGTCTGGCCCCGGGCAAAGCTCGGCCTTTATCTTTGGGCCGAGTTGGATCGAGAGGGACGGGCAGGCGTGGCTCGCGATGTCCGGCGGCTGTCGCGGCAGGCGGCTAGCGCCGCACTGCCCTATCCGCGGCAGGCGTTGGAACGCTATGCGCAGGCTATCGGCCGGCAAGAGCTGGTGATCCGGCTGGCGCGTGGGGGAGATGGGCGTGAAGGTTGAACGGTTCCCGATCCCTGGCCCGGCGATGCTAACGCCAAAGCGGCATCGCGATGACCGCGGTTATCTGGCCGAAACCTTCCAGGCCGCGCGGTTCGACGAGGCGCTCGGCATGGCGGCGGTGGTGCAGGAAAACCTGGTGCTCTCCGAGCATCGCTACACCCTGCGCGGCCTGCACTGCCAGGCGCCGCCGCAGGCACAGGCGAAGCTGGTGGCCGTATTGGTAGGTAGCGTGTTGGATGTGGCGGTTGACGTCCGCCGCGGCTCGCCGACCTATGCCTGCTCCGTCACGGCGGAGTTGACGGCGACGGCTGGCAATATGCTGTACGTGCCGGCGGGGTTTTTGCATGGCTATCTGACCTTGGAGGCGAACACGCTGGTGCTCTATAAGCTCGACGCGCTCTATGCACCGGCGAGCGAGCGGGCGGTGCGGTTCGACGACCCGGTGCTGGCCGTGGATTGGGGTGTGCCGGCGGCGGAGTGCCTGGTGAGCGACAGGGATCGGGCCGCCGGCCTGTTCGCCGAATTCGACAGCCCGTTCGTGTATGCGCCGCCCCGGTGAGCGCCGCCCCGGTCTCTGCCCTGATCATCAACTTTCGCAGCACCGATTGGTTGCTGCCCTGCCTGGAATCGCTGCTACGGGTTGGGCCGGAGTTGACGCGGATCGTGGTGGTCGAGAATGCTTCCGGCGATGATAGCGCTGGCCGCGTGGCTGCCTGGGTGGAGGGGCGGGAAGTGGCTTGCTCCATAGCGCCGCCGGGCCTCGACTGGCTGTGGCGAGAGCCGGCGCCGAAGCCTCTGCCCCTGCATCGCATTGCCGAGGGTGGAGGCGTGGACGCCGCGGCGAAGCTGGTGCTGATCGAGGCGAAGGCGAATGGCGGGTTTGCGGCGGGCAATAATATCGGCCTCCGCTATATCGAAGCATGTGGCGACGCCAGCGATGTCTGGCTGCTGAACCCGGATACGCTTGTCGCACCCGGCGCGCTGGCGGCAATGCAGGTGCGGATGGCCGCAGACCGCCGCATCGGTACCTGCGGGGCAAAGCTCTGCTATCTGGAACTGCCGGATCATGTGCAGTGCTATGGCGG
Organism: uncultured Alphaproteobacteria bacterium; assembly: GCA_963974445.1. Classification (GTDB taxonomy): domain Bacteria; phylum Pseudomonadota; class Alphaproteobacteria; order Bin95; family Bin95; genus JACKII01. Next base: position 2,445 of record CAXBDI010000098.1, on the reverse strand, counting down.
CGCGTGGTTCTCGTCCTGGACTGCGCGGGCTGGGCATATCGGCGACGGCGAGTATGCGGAGGACCCGGTCGACAGCGCCGCGGTCGAGCGTGATCTCGGCTATGTCATGGGCGCCTGCCTATTGGCGTCGCGCGCTTACCTCGACCGCGTCGGGCCGATGGACGAGCGCTACTTCCTGTATTTCGAGGAGGCGAGTTGGCAGGCGAAGGCGGGCCGGCGGTTCCGACCGGCGTTGGCCGCGGATGCCGTCGTCTACCATCATCACCACGCGAGCGGCGGCCGGCACGAGCGCTATCTTTATGCCGGGCGACTGCGGTTCGCGCGCTACTACAAGCCCTGGGCCGTGCCGAGCGTGGGGCTGGGCCTGGTCGTGGCGGCGTGGCGCGCCTGGCGGAGCGGTGAGAGCGAGCGGATGCGGTTGCTTCGCTCGCCTGCGTTCTGGTGGGATGCGCTGACTCGTGCAGCGCGACCGCCGGCTTAACAGCCGCTCGCGGCCGGTCTATGGTGCGAGCAGGTCTCTACAAACCGAGGATGCTATCGCCCATGAACTATATCGCTCCCGCCTGGGTGCCCTCCCGGCAAGAGGCTGCGCCGAACCCCGCCGACTACATCGCACCGGATGCGAGCGGCCAGAACTTCTACGACATCGACCCGGCGCTGCACCACATCCTCGACCTTTATATGACGGCGGAAGAACGGGCGCATTTCGAGCCGCATATGCGCCGCATGGGCGAGATCGCCGGCGGACGTCTCGACGCACTGGCGCGGGAGGCGGAGCGGCACCCGCCGGTGCTGCACGCCCGCGACCGCTATGGCCGCGACGAGGACCGGATCGAGTATTGTGGCGCCTATCGAGAGATGGAGCAGATCGCCTTCCACGAGTTCGGCTTTCAGGCGATGACCAACCGCGCCGGCGTGATGGGCTGGCCGCAGAAGCTCAGCTACATCACGAAGTACGCGTTTCAGTACCTGTTCGTGCAGGCGGAATTCGGCCTGATGTGCCCGGTTTCGGCGACCGACACATCCGCTTTCCTGTTGGGCCGCTATGCCGACCCGCAGACGCGGGCGCTGTATTTCGACCGGATGACCAGCCAGGACCCGGAGCAGTTTCTGTCCGGCGCGCAGTTCATGACGGAGAAATCCGGCGGCTCCGACGTCGGTCAGATCGAGCTGACAGCGGTGAATGAGGGCGGCGAGTGGCGGCTCTATGGCGAGAAGTGGTTCTGCAGCCATACCGACGGCGACGTAGCATTGCTGCTGGCCCGGCCGGAGGGCGCGCCGGGGGGCACCAAGGGCCTGGCCCTGTTTGCCATGCCGCGGGTCTGCCCGGACGGCACGCGCAACCGCTACCGCATCGCCCGCCTGAAGGACAAGATGGGCACCAAGTCGATGGCCTCAGGCGAGATCATCTTCAACGGCGCGCTGGCGCATCTGTTGGGTGATGAGACCCGCGGCCTGAAGCAGATGATGGATCAGGTCAATCTCTCCCGCCTCAGCCATGGCGTGCGCGCGGCGGCGATGATGCGGCGCTGCTGGACCGAGGCGCAGGCGGTCGCCCAGAACCGCCAGGCGTTCGGCAAGACGCTGATGGAGTTCCCGCTGCTGCGCCGGCAATTGCTCGACGTGCTGTTGCCGCAGGCGCAGGCGCTCAGCATGTTCGCCTATACCGCCAACGTGATGGACCGGGCACAGGCGGGGGAGGCGGGCGCTGCCAAGCAATTGCGGATCATGACGCCGCTGCTGAAATACCAGACGGCGCGCGACAATATCGGCGTCGCCACGGCCTCCATGGAGACGCGCGGCGGCAATGGCTACATCGAAGACTGGGTCAACAGCCGCCTGGTGCGCGACGCGCAGATCGGCGTGCTGTGGGAGGGAACGAGCAATATCAACGCCCTCGACATCATCACCCGCGCCGTCGCACGCGAGGAGGCGCACAATGACCTGGCCGACGGCATGCGCGAGAAACTGCAGGACGTGCCGGGCCAGGTGCGGCCGCGCTATCAGGCGCTGATGGACAAGGCCGTCAGCTTCGCCGAGCGCGTCGCGCGTCAGCCGGAGAGCGAGCATCTCTGCCGCAAGGCGTCGTCGGCGCTTTATCACGCGACCAGTGCCGCATTGATGGCCTGGGAGGGTGCGACGGCGGAGGCGGCGGGCAAGCCCACCAACCGCACGGCATTGGCGCAACTGGTCGAGGACGTGCGCCTCAGCCCGCAAGACCCTTTCGGCACCGACGATCTGGGCCGCGCCGGCGCGCTGGTGGATCAGGCATTAGCGACCCGTGCTTAGTTTTGCACCAGTATTTGCTGCGTCAATCCTCAGCTGAGACTGGAGCCCTTCAGTCGTCTTTTAACGCGCCAACACACGCGGGACACTCCCCATGCGGTCCCTTATCAGGCCGTTGACGAAGTCTGTCCTGGACGAATCGGACTAGGCCTGATTCTC
>CAXBDI010000097.1:0-15525 GCA_963974445.1 uncultured Alphaproteobacteria bacterium | reverse complement strand
CATGCCCGCGAAGACCCATAACGCTGATCCAATCAGCATGAGTCGTGTACCGTGACTATTTGCGCCGGCACTGACCTATGGCACTGTTCTTGCTGCGACCTTGAAAAAACGACACGTCCGACCGTTGAGAGGGCGCTTTGAACCCATCTCTGTCTGTCTATCTCGATGCCTTGCGCTTCCTCGCGGCTTTTTGGGTGTTTCTGGCGCATTTCCAGGCGTGGGGCTTCGCTCCTCCCGGTCTACAGGCGGTGTTGCCGGAGAGCGGCCGCGATGCCGTCGTGATCTTTTTCGTCCTATCGGGCTTTGTCATCGCCCACACAGCCAATCGCAGGGACGCCCGCACCTTTTCAATCGACCGGCTCGCCCGACTCTATTCGGTCGCCCTGCCGATCGTGTTGGTTTCCACGGCGATTGAAGTCTGGGGCGCGTCGAACGGGTTCAAAGGTTTCGAGCGGTTTTATCAACTCGACAACATCTATTTATACATCCCACTATACCTGACCTTTCTGGGCGATGCCTGGTATTTGAACGAGGTTCCCTTCGCTAATATCCCCTATTGGTCGCTAGATTTTGAGTTCTGGTACTATGTCTTGTTCGGCGTTGCGTTCTACATGCGCGGTGTTGCGCGGGCGTGTTTGTTGGGGCTGATATTGCTGGCTGTCGGCTTCAAGCTTTGGCTGTTGTGGCCGCTGTGGCTGGCCGGGGTCTGGCTGCACTACAATATCGAGCGCTGGCCTCTACCGATGGCCATCGCCCGCTGCATCATGATTGCCACCGTGGCCGCATTTGGAGCAATGGAGGCCTTCGGTTTTGACGAATGGCTCTGGAGCGTCGGCGGCGCGCCCTTCGGTGACAATTCGGCCTTGGTCCTCGGCAATGCGCGCTTTTATTTGAGTGATTATGCGACGGGTCTGCTCGCCATGGCGCATCTCTATGCCGCCCGATACGCCGAACTCCATTACCCGCCGGTCATCATTCCCGCTATTCGCTGGGCCGCCGGTTTTACCTTCACACTTTATCTGGCGCATGGGCCGTTGCTGACCTTGTTCGGGATTTTCTGCGGCAAGACCGCTCACGACGGTTTATCGGCGCTGCTGCTGCTCATCGGCGTTTTGGCGGCGGTGGTGGCGATTGGCTATTTAACGGAGCGGCGGGTCGCCGCCTGGCGGCGCGGCATCGATTGGACGTTCGGACATTTGGAGCGTCTGCTGCCGTCGCTGCGGCGACACGTTGCATAACCGCCTGATACGTTCGCATCGCTGGCGTCGCTGCGGCAACCGCGGTACAAATCTGCGACACGGATTTTCTTCTTCAGCGGGAGACGCGACCAATGGCGATTACTGGCCAGGATACCCTCGGCACACGTCGGCAGCTAAAGGCTGGCGGCAAGACATACGACTATTTTTCGCTGGCGGCAGCGTCCGACAAGGTTGGCGACCTTTCGCGCCTGCCGAACTCCCTGAAAATCCTGGCGGAAAACCTGCTGCGCCATGAGGACGGGCGCAGCGTCACCACCGACGACATCAAGCAGTTTGCGGCATGGCTCGATACCCGCAAATCCACCGCCGAAATCGCCTACCGCCCGGCCCGCGTGCTGATGCAGGATTTCACCGGTGTGCCGGCCGTGGTCGATCTGGCGGCGATGCGGGACGCCATTGTGGCACTGGGCGGCGACGCGCAGAAGATCAACCCGTTGTCGCCCGTCGATCTGGTCATCGACCACTCGGTGATGATCGACGAATACGCCACACCCGGCGCGTTCAAGAAGAACGTGGATATGGAGTTCGAGCGCAACCGCGAGCGGTACGAGTTCCTGCGCTGGGGCGCCACCGCCTTCCGCAATTTCCGCGTCGTGCCGCCCGGCACCGGTATCTGTCACCAAGTGAACCTGGAATATCTGGCGCAGACGGTCTGGACGGCAGAGGATTCCGACGGCGCCACCGTCGCCTATCCCGATACGCTGGTCGGCACCGACAGCCACACCACCATGGTCAACGGTCTGGCCGTGCTCGGCTGGGGCGTCGGCGGCATTGAGGCGGAGGCGGCTATGCTGGGCCAGCCGGTCTCCATGCTGATCCCGGAGGTCGTCGGCTTCAAGATGACCGGCAAGCTGGCCGAGGGCGTCACCGCCACCGACCTGGTGTTGCGCGTCACCCAGATGTTGCGGGCCAAGGGCGTCGTCGGCAAGTTCGTCGAGTTCTACGGTGACGGCCTCGACAACCTGACCCTGGCCGACCGGGCGACCATTGCCAACATGGCTCCGGAATACGGCGCCACCTGTGGCTTCTTCCCCATCGATGGCGAGACCATCAAATACCTGCGCTTCACCGGCCGCTCCGACGAGCAGTGCGCTTTGGTTGAAGCCTATGCCAAGGCGCAAGGCATGTGGCGCACCAAGGGTGCCGCAGAGCCGATCTTCACCGACACCATGGAACTCGACCTCTCCCAGGCTGTGCCGGCGCTGGCAGGGCCGAAGCGGCCGCAGGATCGCGTTGACCTGCCGGATATCCCGGCTTCCATCGCCAAGGCGCTTGAGGAAATGGGCAGCGGCAAGTCAACGCCGGCGGAAGGCACCGATTATCAGATCGACCCGGGCGACGTCGTCATTGCGGCGATCACATCGTGCACCAACACCTCCAACCCGGCCGTGCTGATGGCCGCCGGTCTGGTGGCGCGCAAGGCAAGGGCAAAAGGCTTGAACGTGAAGCCGTGGGTGAAGACCTCGCTCGCGCCCGGGTCGCAGGTCGTGCAGGATTATTTGGAGCACGCCGGCCTACAGGACGATCTGGACGCCCTCGGCTTCAACATCGTCGCCTTCGGCTGCACCACCTGTATCGGCAACTCCGGCCCGCTGAAGGAGCCGATTGCCGATGCCATCGACGCCGGCGACATCACCGTCGGCTCCGTCCTTTCCGGCAACCGTAACTTCGAAGGCCGGGTGCATCCGCAGGTCAAGGCCAACTACCTGGCCTCGCCGCCGCTGGTGGTCGCCTACGCCATCGCCGGTTCTCTCAAGGTCGACATCACCACCCAGTCGTTGGGCAAGGATCAGGACGGCAACGACGTCTTCCTGAAAGACATCTGGCCCTCCAATCAGGAGGTACACGAGACGCTGCAGGCTCACCTGTCTCCCGAGATGTTCCGCGAGCGCTATGCCAACGTCCTGGACGGGCCGAAGGAATGGCAGGCGATCAAGGTGTCGGGCGGCGAGACCTATCAGTGGAACAGCGGCTCGACCTACGTCCAGAACCCGCCATACTTCGAGGGCATGACGAAGGAGCCGGGCGCGGTCAGCAATATCGAGGGCGCGCGGTCGCTGGCGATGTTGGGCGACTCGATCACCACCGACCACATCTCTCCCGCCGGCTCCATCGCCCGCGGCGGCCCGGCCGGCGAATACCTGACCGAGCATCAGGTGCGCCCGGTCGACTTCAACAGCTATGGCGCGCGCCGCGGCAACCACCAGGTGATGATGCGCGGCACCTTTGCCAACATCCGCATCCGCAACCAGTTGGCGCCCGGTACCGAAGGCGGCGTGACCAAGCACCTGCCATCCGGCGAGGTGATGAGCATCTATGACGCCGCCGCGCGCTATAAGGCGGAAGGCGTGCCGTTGGTCGTCATCGGCGGCAAGGAATACGGCACCGGCTCGTCGCGCGATTGGGCGGCGAAGGGCACCTATCTGCTGGGCGTCAAGGCGGTGATCGTCGAAAGCTTCGAGCGCATCCACCGCTCCAATCTGGTCGGCATGGGCGTGCTGCCGCTGATGTTTACGGGTGGCCAGAACCGCGAAACGCTGAAGCTGGATGGCACGGAGACCTTCGACATCTCCGGCGTCACCGAACTCAAGCCGCGCATGGACATGCCCTGCACCATCCACCGTGCCGACGGCTCGACAGAGGAGATCAAACTGCTCTGCCGCATCGATACGCTGGACGAGGTCGACTACTACAAGAACGGCGGCATCCTACAGTACGTGCTGCGCAACATGATGAAGGCGGGGTAGCGGCGACGCCAAATCGGCCTGCCAGGGCCTCCCACCACAGCTGCAAATGCCCCTGGGCCACGCACCCAGCGTGTCCGGGGGTTTTTGTTGTGCTGTTGAAGAGTAGCCTTGCCTCTACCCAATCGGCGGCGCTCGCGGTAGTCTGGCGAAAACCATAGCTGCTGAGGAACCGCGCCATGCTTTCCCGCGAACAGAACGATCTGCTGACCCAAACCGGCCCCGGTACGCCGATGGGCGAGTATTTCCGGCGGTTTTGGCTGCCGGTGGCGCTGTCCGAAGAACTCTATGAGCCGGATAGCCCGCCGGTGCGCGTGAACATCATGGGCCAGGAACTGGTGGCGTTCCGCGACTCCGAAGGCGAGCTCGGCGTGCTCGACGCCCGCTGTCCGCACCGGGGCGCGCACCTGTTTTTTGGCCGCAATGAGGATTGCGGCCTGCGCTGTGTCTATCATGGCTGGAAGTTCGACCGCCACGGCAAAGCGATGGAATTGCCGAACGTCGCGCCGGACAGCAACCTGCACAAGACGGTGCGCACCAGGGCCTATCCGGTGCGTGAGTTCGGCGAGATGGTCTGGGCCTATCTCGGCCCCGCCGCGGCAAAGCTGCCGGGCGGCCAACTGCCGGAACTGCCGCAGCTCGAATTCGCGTTGATCCCGGCGACGCACCGCTTCGTCACCAAGCAATTGTTTGAGTGCAACTGGGCCCAGATCATCGAGGGCGACCTGGATACGGCACATTTCAGCTTCCTGCACATGCCGGCGCCCAGCGTCGCCTCGACAACCCACGCCTACAGCCAGGCGGACGAGAAGCGCTTGCGCTGGATGCGCGACGATCCCATGCCGCTGTTCGAGGTGCTGGAGCACGAGTGCGGCTTCGTCGCCGCCGCAGCAAGGGTGGCCGACGGCAAGAAGTATTGGCGGATGACGCAATACCTGCTGCCGACCCACGGCACCGGGCCCTCCACCCTGCCGGGCGAGACCTATCACGGCTTCACCATCGTGCCGATCTCGGATACCGCCTGCTGGGCCTATACCTATTCCTGGAACCCGGATCGGCCGCTGTCGAACGAGGAGCGTACCAAACTGGACGCCGGTTGGGCGCTGGTCACCGAGCGGGATGAGAACTATGTGCCGGTGCGTAATGTTCACAACGACTTCATGATCGACCGGGACGACCAGAAGCATACCAGCTTTACCGGCGTGAAGGGCCTGGCGGAGCAGGACTCGATGATCCAACACAGCCAGGGCCCTATCGTTGACCGCACCAAGGAAATTCTGACCGGCACCGACGTCGCCGTCAGTCGCTTTCGGACGAAAATGCTGGCCGGCGCCATGGACCTGGCCAAAGGCCGGGAGCCGCTCGCACCGACCATGCCCGAAGCCTATCGTGCCCGCCCCGGCAGTTGGCTGGCCGATGCGAGCCTGTCAGTGGAACAGGTCATGCTCGACCGCTTCCAGGACCCGCTCGGCCGCGTACCGGCGGACGTGAAGACGGCGGCGGAGTAGGCGGCTGCCCTCGTATAAATAGCGCTGTATCCTAAATGGCGCTGTATCCCGGCCTTGAGCCGGGATCTCCTGAATCTGAGAGAGACCCCGGCTCAAGGCCGGGGGACACTTGTTTTCTCGGCCAGGCGGCTTACGCCGCCAGCTTCAACACCTCGATCACGTCCGCCTCGCCATTAACCTTGCGCGGGTTCATGTGGGTCCAGCGGTCGTGCATCGTGTTTTTGGCGATCAGGTCGTATTGATCCGGCGTCACGCCGACATCGCCCAAGGTCCGCGGCATGCCGAGGCCGGCGATGAAGTCGGCCAGCACCTCTGACGCAGGCACGCCCGGGCGCCCGAACGCCTCCGACACCATCGCCTGACGCTCTGGGTTGACGCCTTCGTTCCACTTCAGCGCCGCCGGCAGCATCACGCAGGAGGTGTAGCCGTGCGGCACGTCGCAGGTGCCGCCCAGGATATGGCCGATGGCGTGGCTGATGCCTTTCGGAATGTTGCCGGTCATCGACATCCATGCCCCCATCAGACATTGCTGCCGCGCCTCCAGATCGTTCGGGTCGGCTGTTACCCCGGCCAGGCCGCTTGAAAGCTGCCGCAGACCGTGCAGCAGCGCGCCATCGGCATAGGGGTTGGTGTAGGGCGAGCAGATGCCCTCGACGCAATGATCGACCGCCCGGACGCCGGTCGACAGCCACAGCCACTCCGGCGTGTGCACCGTCGCCGCTGCGTCCAGTATTACGGCGACCGGTACCAGGTCCGGGTGGTGATAGCCCTGCTTCACCTTGGTGCGATGGTCGGTGCAACCGCCGCGCGGGTTGAACTCACCACCCGAAAGCGTGGTCGGCACGCTGATCTGGCGCACATCCGGCCCGTCATATTCCGGCGCGACGGTAGAGCCGTCGGTGCTGGTTTTGACGTAGTAGTCGTCCAGACCCTCCACCGTGAAGACTTTGTGCTTCAGGCAAATCTGCACGACCTTGGTCGCGTCGGTGACGGAGCCGCCGCCGAACGTCACCAGCAGGTCCGCACCGGCGGCTTCGGCAGCTTTGGCGCATTCGATCACCGCGTCGCGCGGGCTGTGGGAGGGGATGCCGACAAACGTGCCGGCGTGCCGGTTGCCCAGCGCCTGCTCAACCTTGGCGATCTCGTCGGTGTTCTCATACAGCGACTTGGAGCCGACAATAAACACGCGCTCTGCACCCTGCCGTGCGGACTCCTTGGCAATGGCCTCAGCCGCGGGCGTGCCGAACCAGACATTGTCCATGCGGGTGAAGCGATGTTGGCCTTGGATCATAGAGTGTGTCCTTCCGAGGGGCGGCTTATTCGGCCGCGGATTGTTTAGTCGAATCGTATAGCGCCTGCGCCCGGTCGCGCAGCTTTACGCGCTGGATTTTGATCGTGTTCGGGCTGATCGCCAGCGGCCACTCGTCGATGGCGACAACCCGGATCGGGCATTTGTAGTTGGCCAGTTGCTCGCGGCAGCGGGCGATCAGGGCGGCTTCATCGAAACTCGCGCCCGCCGCCAACTCGACGAAGCCAAAGGCGCGGACGCCGCGCTCGGTGTTGATCGAGATCACCTGCGCTTTCTCGACCGCTGGCTCCTTCTCCAACTCCGCCTCGATTTCTGCCGGGCTGACCAGGAAGCCGGAAAGGCGCAGCATGTCGTTGATGCGGCTGATATAGACCAGACAACCATCGGCCCGCAGATAGCCAAGATCGCCGGTGCGCAGCCAGCCGTCCGCTGTCCAGGCTTTGGCGTTGGCGTCGGGATTGTCGGCGTATTCCAGCATCAGGGTCGGGCCGCAGACTTCCAACTCGCCGGGTTCCTCCGGCTGGCAGAGTGCGCCTGTGTCCGTGTTGCGGATGCGCATGCCGCTCGCCGGGTTGATGACGAAGCCGCCGCCATGCATCGCCTCGGCCAGCGGTACGTCCCGCGGCCGCAGTGCAAAGTACGCCAGGCACTCGCTCATGCCATAGGCGTTGTTGGCAAAGATGCCGGCGCGCTCGAACGCGGCCAGATGTTCGGCGAGCGGCGGGTTGACGCCGAATGCGACGACCAGGCGCAGCGAGGGGTAGGGGCGTTGCGCCGCCTCGCCCTCCAGCATGCGTACCAGCACCTCGTCGGTGATGATCAGATGCGTGACTTTCTTACGTTTGATGAGCTCGCCAGCTTCGGCGGGATCGAACAGCGCCTGGATCACCTGCGGAGACCGTGCTGCGGCCGAAATCGTCAAGTTTACCAGCCCGACGGTGCCGCAGAGCGGTGCCGTTTGAAAGAGCACCGCGTCCTCTGCATCGGCCTGCCAGTGTGCTGCAACCCGTTTGGCGTGTTCACGCAACGACGCATGAGCATGCAGGACAAATTTTGGCGCGGACGTGGTGCCGGAAGTCGTGAATATCTGCGCCGGCCGATTTGGCGACCCGTGATCTTCCACCATCGGTGAAGCATCCGCCAGTCCGGAAAGGCGAGTGACCGGACGGCCCAGCACGCATCCCGGCACGTCCGGTGCGCCGTCGGCGTCGTGGGCGATGACCAGCTCCAGCTTGGTCAGAAGCTCGGGATCGATGGAGTTGAGAATCGCCTCAAAGTCGATGTCCTTGAAGCCTGGCCAATAGACCAGCGCCTTCGCGCCGGTGCGGCCGACGATATCCTCCACTTCTTTCGCTCTGAAACGGGTGTTGACGCCAACCACCGTCGCGCCTACCCGCCAGATGGCAAAGGTCAGGGCATAGTGGGCGGGAGTGTTCGGCAACCAGAGCGCGACGGGGTCGCCAATGCCGATTCCCAAAGCCGCCAAGCCAGTGGCGACCCGCCGGGCAAGATTGTCGAGCGCGGCGAAACTCGTCGTGCGCGTCGCTTCGATCAGCGCGGGTCGACCGGGAACCGCGGCGGCTGCATCGGCCAGCAGGCCTGCAAGGGTGCCGGAAGGCATGGGCAATTCCTCGAACGGAACAGTTTTGCCCAAGCCTACCAGCACCCGTTGCCTATCGCCAACGTTGCAAACGCTATTTACCCGGTCGTGTCAGGCGACCTTCGGTTTGCGCACGAACCGGCAATAGCCATAGATCAGCGCGACGATGATCGCCCCAAACAAGTCGCTGTATGTCCCCGGATAGAGCAAAACGACCGCCGCAACGATCAACGGCGCACGGACCTCCCAATCGATCCGGCCGACCCAATAGAGCCAGCCCTCGAACGCAGATGCCATCAACCAGACCGCGATGATAGCTGTCGTGACGTCATGGGCGATATCGAACGGCTCGCCGTGCAGGATCAGCGTCGGGTTCAACACGAATAGGAAGGGCAGGAGGAACAGAATGGCGCCGAGACGCATGGCCATCACGCCGGTTTTCATCGGGTGCGATCCGGCAATCGTCGAGGCGGCGACCGCGGCCACCGCCACCGGCGGCGTGATGTAGCTCATCATGCCCCAGTACAGGATGAACAGGTGGCCTGCCACCGGATCCAACCCGGACTTGGCCATCGCCTGACCCATGACCAGCGCCAGGAAGATGTAACAGGCGCTGACCGTCATGCCCATGCCCAGGATGAAGCTGGTAATCGCGCCCAGCACCAGCAGCAGGATGACGTTGTCGCCGGCAAACTGCAGCAGTTCGCCCGAGAACGCCGGGCCGACGCCGGTATAGCTGAGCGAGCCGACGATCAGACCGATGCCGACCAGAATGCCAACGATGTTGACGATGTTCTTCGTCGCATCCATCGCCAACTCGATCAGGTGCCTGAAACCGATGCGGTTCTTACCGCCGAAAATCGCCGACGAAATCAGCAGCACGCCAGTCGCATAATACGGCGCATGCACCTCAATGCGCATGCCGATCAGCATGTAGATCAGCATCGCCAGGCTGAACAGATAGTACCAGCCGCTCTTCAACACATCCCACATTTTGGGGATTTCCGAGGCCGGCTGCCCCTTCAGACCATTGCGGGCGGCGTAGTTATCCGCCTGCAACAGCAGCGCCAGATAGAACAGCAGCGCCGGCACCAATGCCGCCAACACCACCGTGGCGTAGGAGACATTCAGGAACTCCGCCATGATGAACGCGACGGCGCCCATGACCGGCGGCATCAACGCGCCACCGGTGGAGGCGCACGCCTCGATCGCGCCGGCATATGTCGCTGGGTAGCCGGTGCGCTTCATCGTCGGGATGGTGATCTGGCCGGTTGTCACCACGTTGGAGATCACGCTGCCCGACAAAGAGCCGAAGAAGCCGGAGGAGACGATGGCCACCTTCGCCGGCCCGCCGCGGGTCTTGCCCAGCAAGGCAGTCGCAAACGCCATGAAGAACTCGCCGCCGCCGGTGACGACCAAGGCCGAGCCAAACAGCAGGAAGCCGATCAACAAGCGGGTGACGACCCGCATCGGCAGTCCGATAATGGATTCGGTGCCAAGGGCATGCTGGCGCACGAACTCCTCGACGGAGCTTTCCGGTCCCCACAGAAATCCCGGCATGTATTCGGCGAACAGCGGATACAGAAAGAAGAACAGGCAGACGCCGAACAAAATCCAGCCGCCGGTCCGGCGCACGCCCTCAAGAGCGAGAAGGCTGATAATGCCGGCAATGATCGTTGCGCTGGTCGGTGCGACGATGTCCCAGCCTTCCTGAATGATCGTCTGGCCGTGATAGGCAATGTAGAAGGCGGAGCCCAATGTCAGCGCAAACAGTACCCAGTCGTACCACGGGATGCGGTTTTTCTCAGAACTTACCAGTGGATAGAACAAGTACACCATGCTCAAGAATATCCCTAGCATGATGTAGAAAAATGAGGTGTCGATGATCAAGTCGACCCCAAAAATCTCCAGGGCGCCGAAGAAATTCCAGTTGAATACCTGGTTCATCGCCAGAAAGATGCCGGTGGTTCCCATTGCGATGGAAAGCCAACGCACCCACCCGACAATACGGTCACCCGACAGGTCGATGGCCAGTTCGCCCGGTGTGGCGGTTGCATCTGACATCCTGATAGTCCTCCCAAGGACGCGGTGGCCGTGTGCGGCCACTTCCGATTTAAGATCGCGCGTTCTAGGCGCGTTGTGTGGTTCTGTCAAAGAAACTCACCATACACTGCGAACCGCGCTGTGGGGTGTTTTTTTGGCCTGCATCGACAGGTTGAAACCTCCGCCGCTTTCGGGACGAAGGGCAGGATCCGCTTTCCCGGACAGTAGTGGTTGGTGATATTATCCCGTATGCGCCGCCTCTCGGGTTTCGGACCAGGGCTGGTCGAAGGGCGTCAGGAACTTGAGGATGAACCTGTAGCGCTGCAACAGCCAGCCGGACGGCGTCCGCACATAATCGTCTTCGGTCGTGGCGGACATCAGCATGGCGCGATTGCCCTCCTCAAAGGTGCAGGGCTGCCATAGCATCCAGGTCGCGTGGGCTTTGTTACCGGCCAGTTCGATGTGCGGATTCAGGAAATAGTGCATCGAGAACGACCAGCGGCCCTGGCGCAGATGGTCGTAGATGGCGTCGCGGCCCGTGATCTCACCGAATTGCGGGCCGCCGTCCCAGATGGCGTCTGCCGTGAAGACGGTGTCGACCTGGCGCCTTGTGATCGCGTCGATTTCGGCTTGAGGTTTGCGGCGGTGGTTGTCGGTGTATTTCGAGTCCGCGCACTTGGCATAGAAAGCCTTGAGTTGCCGGATTGCCTCGACGTCTTCGACCCGTTGCAGGCGCTCCTCGATACTGGTTGCCATTGCTTATCTCCTTGCACGATCTGCTGGCTGTCACGGAGGCTCCAGCCGATCAGCTCTTCTCCTTCGCGGGAATTTGCGGCCAGTCGCCCAGCCATTTCAGTGCAGAACTGCGCCAGGCCTGGCTTTTTGGCTCCAGCTCGTGGCGTTCGGCGATGGCGCCGGCGCGCAGCATGTAGATGGCCCGCGGCTCGTCCGCATCGGTCGCGTAGATCTGCGAGCCGCAGTCGGGGCAGAAGCCCTGCGCACGGCGGCCACCGCTGTCGCCGATCTTGACGTACTCCTTCGGCTGACCTTGCAGCAGGTGGAAGTCCTCGGTTTTCGCCGGCACGTTAACGCGGAAGGCGGTGGATGAAAGCGCCTGACAGTCCGAGCAATGGCAGATCATCGTCTTTTCGGGATCGACGTCGGCTTCATAGCGAATGCTGCCGCAGTGGCAGCTACCGTGAACACGCATGGGCAGAACTCCTGGAGAGCGAATACGCCGCACGAGACGGTATCGCCAAGCGGCCCGCCTGTCGAATACGGATTATGCCCGGACATCCGGACAGGCGCGGAGCGCCGTCGCCAGCCTCGCCGCCCAGAGGTTGACGCCTGCCTCGTCACCGATCAGGTCGTTGCGCAGTTCGATCATCACGTGCGGCAGGTTCGGCTCGGCGGTGTGCACCTGCGCGCTGTAGCCGGTACCGCCGCGGCCGGTATAGGGTTTGTTGTCGCCGACCCGTTCCCCCAGCGTCTGGCCGAGGAAGCGCAGCAAGGGTGCTGCGACGCGCTCGTCCCGATCCCAGAGAATACCGCACTCCCAGGGCCTGGGCGTGCCATCGGCCATGGCGGGCGTGAAGCTGTGGATGTAGACAAGCACCGGCGGGCTTGTCTGCTTGCAAAGCCGCCGCTTTTGGGCCGCCACGGCGCGGTGATAAGGCCAGAAGCACGCCTCCGCCCGTGCTCTCCGGCCCTCGGCGTCAAGGCCGATATTGGCGGGGATCGCCCGCCCGTCGCTCTCCGGTGCGATGGAGGTCGGATGGCCCAGTGGCCGATTCGCGTCAATGACCAGTCGGGAGTAAGTCGAGAGCACTGCCGTAGCACCGAAGACTGCCGCCATCCGGCGGGTGACCGCGTCCGCGCCGATATCCCAGCCGATGTGATCCACCAGATCGGCTTTCGTCAGGCCGAGGTCCGCCAGCGCCGCGGGAACCTGATGGCCGGCATGATCGCAGATGAACAGCAACGGCACGGTGGCGTGCGGATTGACCACCTCGTACGGCGGCGGGTCCTTCGGTGAGAGCAGGGCGGCGCGGTTCACAGCGGGTCCTCGGCGGTCAGGGCGCGGAAGCGGCTGTGGTGCCACGGCAGCGCGGTTTTGGCCAGCCACGCCGCCCGTTCGAGCCGCAACTCGCGCCTGCCGATCTGTGCGGCCAGGAAGGCGTCTAGCGGCATGGCCGGCTCCAGTGCTGACCGCATCCGCTCTTGAATGGCCGGCTGCGACGCACTTCGCCACCGCCGCTGCTCCGCGGCAATCTCCGCTAACGCCAGCGGCTCGCCTTCCGGCGCAAACGCGCCGCTGCGGGCGATGTAGACGAGGGCGCGGGGCAGCAGGCCGGAGTGGTGGCAGATCAGCGGCGCCTCCAGAACGCCAAAGTCATAGCCGACGCCGATGGCCTCGCTGGCGTGCATCGCCGGCAGTTGATCGAGCGACAGCCACAATACCTTCACCGCCACCCGGCAGCCGGGGCAGGGGGCGATGGTCGCCGGCACCGCGCCGTAGCCGGATATCCGCGCCGCATAGACCGTGTCGAAGCCGTCGAGCCAGGCCGCCTCCACCGGGATCTTCGCCGCTCCCGGATATTTGCGGGCGAGTTGCGCCGGGGCGCGGTTCGAGCCGTAGCCGATGATCGGCACGCGCAACCCGTCGGCAAGTTCGCTCGGCAGGCGGAAAGGCTGCTCGCTGCCGTCTGAGAACAGATAGGAGCCAGCGGGAGCCGGGTAGGGGTACCCCAGCGCCCGGCCCAGTGCGTCCGGCGGCAGAGGGGTCAACCTGCCACCGTCATCGACGCAAACAGGCGTTCGACCTCTGCCTCGGCCTCCAGGAAAATCGCCAATAGCTGCGGATCGAATTGCTGCTGCATGTGGGCCATCGTCGCCATAACGCGGGGGTGGGTTCGGCCCTCTTTATAGGCCCTTGGCGCGCGCAAGGCATCATAGACGTCGGCGATGCTGGTCAGACGCGCCGCCAGCGGGATGGCGGCACCGCTCAGACCGTGCGGATAGCCGCTGCCATCCCAACGCTCGTGATGGCTTTGCGCGACGATGACGGCCAGCTCCCCGCCCGGCTCGGCTGCCAGCAGCGCCGCGCCATCGTCCGTATGCCGCTGGAACCGTTCGCGCTCGGCTTCGGTCAGCTGCAAGGGATGGTCGAGCAGGGCCGCCGGGATGCCCAGCTTGCCGATATCGTGCAGCGTTGCGGCGGACAGGATGGCGGCCTCTAACGCCTCGTCCGCGCCAGCTATCCTGGTCAGCGAAGCGGCGAGCCTGCCCACCCGCCCGCAGTGCCGGCAGGTTTCGTCGTGATGGTGCGCCAGCCGGTCGAGCCACGCGGCAAGGCGGGCGGGGTGCATAGCGGGCGGCACACTGGTCATGGTCGGCAAAAGTCCTTAAGTCTGCCGCACCCTCGCTCGAAAAAGGCGCAGTCCAGCCGTGGCATACCGCTCCCTTCGTGAATTTTTGACAAAGCTGGAGGCTGCGGGCCGGCTTGCCCGCGTTCAAGCTCCCGTCTCACCGGTGCTGGAATTGACCGAAATCCAGACGCGTTTGCTGGCCGAGGGCGGCCCGGCGGTGCTGTTCGAGAACGTGCGGCGGGCAGATGGCTCCAAATACCCGATGAGCGTGCTGACCAACCTGTTCGGCACGGTGGAGCGGGTTGCCTGGGGCATGGAGCGCGAGCCGCACCAGTTGCGTGAGATCGGCGAGACGCTGGCATTCCTGCGCCAGCCGGAGCCGCCCGGCGGTTGGCGGGAGGCGATGGGCATGCTGCCCTTGCTGAAGACCGTGATGACGATGAAGCCGCGCACGGTAAGTAAGGCTCCGGTGCAGGAGGTGGTGCTGACCGGCGATCAGATCGACCTCGCGGCCTTGCCGATCCAGACCTGCTGGCCGGGAGAGCCGGCGCCGCTGATCACCTGGCCGCTGGTGGTGACCAAGGGGCCGGGCAAGCGCAAAGAAGATGACTATAACCTCGGCATTTACCGCATGCAGGTGACCGGGCGGAACACCACCCTGATGCGCTGGCTGAAGCATCGTGGCGGCGCGCAGCACCATGCGAGATGGGGTAAGGAGAAGCCCGAGCCTCTGCCCGCCGCCGTGGTCATTGGCGCCGATCCCGGCACCATCCTGGCCGCGGTGACGCCGGTGCCGGACACGCTCAGCGAGTATGCATTTGCCGGGTTGCTGCGCAACGCCAAGGTCGATCTGGTCGACTGCAAGACCGTACCGCTGAAAGTGCCGGCGGAGGCCGAGATCGTGCTGGAGGGCCATGTCTCGCTCACCGACTATGGCGACGAGGGGCCGTATGGTGACCACACCGGCTACTACAACCAGGTCGAGCGTTTTCCGGTGTTTACCCTCAGCGCCATCACCATGCGGCGCGACCCGATCTATCTCTCGACGTTCACAGGCCGCCCGCCGGACGAGCCGAGCGTGCTGGGCGAGGCGATGAACGAGATTTTCATCCCGTTGTTGCAGCAGCAATTTCCCGAGATCGTCGATTTCTGGTTGCCGCCGGAGGGCTGCTCCTATCGGGTGGCGGTGGTGTCGATGAAGAAGGCTTATGCGGGTCACGCCAAGCGGGTGATGATGGGGGTGTGGTCATACCTGCGCCAATTCCTCTACACCAAGTGGGTGATCGTCGTGGACGCGGACATCAACGCTCGCGACTGGAACGATGTGATCTGGGCGATCTCCACCCGCATGGACCCGGCCCGCGATGTGACCATGATCGAGAACACACCCATCGACTACCTGGACTTCGCCTCGCCAGTGAGCGGGCTCGGCTCGAAGATCGGTCTGGACGCCACCGACAAATGGCCGGGCGAGACGACCCGCGAATGGGGCGTGCCGATCCGCATGGCAGAGGAAGTGGTGTCCCAGGTAACGGACCGCTGGAAGGAATATGGCCTGCCCGGCAGCGGCAACCCGATCTGGAAGTAGGGCGCGACGCAGCTAACCCGGATTATTCATGAGGGTTCGGAGACGAGATGGGCGCAGGCTTTCTGCCTCCGCGTTTTGCGGATTGCTGCGGCTCATTTTTTATGGG
>CAXBDI010000096.1:0-15626 GCA_963974445.1 uncultured Alphaproteobacteria bacterium | reverse complement strand
CTCCGCAGTGGAAGAGCATCGCGATGCCCTAGGTTACGACAATACCCAGGCGGGGGCCAGAATATGCCGGGTCAGGTTGTCGGTCTAGTTTTGCCAACAAGGTTCTGGACATGGGACTCAAACGCCATGAGCGCGTCTCGCATTTCTTTGAGGTAGTCGTAGCGGTTGTATATCGCTGCAACCCCGGACAGTTGCGATCGGTGGTCAATCAATTGCTCGGTGACATGTAGAGGCACGCCAAGTTTGGCCATGGTGCTAGAAAAATAGCGCCGGAAGTCATGCAATACCCAGTCAGTGACGCCGCTTGCCTTATCCAGGCGGCGCTTGGATTTGCTCCAGCTGTTGAACGAGAATGGGCTCTCTGGGAGATGAGCGCGATAGCCGGTCAGCGGTATTGCATGTGCTCGTCCACTTTTCATTACGGTGGATGGAAACGTCAACTCTTCACCATTGATCCATGACGGATCAAATCGCCAAATCTGATTGCGACGTTGTCCAGTCAGGATCAAGATTTTCACAATGTCTGAAAATGGTTGTTGATCGACGTGCCAAATGGCGACGATCTCGTCATCCGTTAACAGACGATCTCGAACCGCAAACCGCACCTTGCGTCGGATATACGGGTTACGATCAGCAATATTCCGATCAATACACCAATTGAACAGCGCTTTGAGGGCTTTAAGCTGGTTCGGGTCTTCGATCTCAGTGGGTAGCTTATCGAGCTTTCGGTCGGGGATTTCCTTGAGAGCGTAGTGGTACCGTTCAACCGTGCTTGGGCGCAAACGGGAGCGGCAGTCCGTCAAGAAGCGCTCTCGCACGGCATGAAACGACGGGCTGGCGGGTACTAGCGGCGGGCTTATCAATAGCTGCTTGGCAGCTTGCCTGGCTTCTTTGAGAGGAAGCTCTGGCCACTTGCCCAAGGTCTTCAGGCGTCGCTTCTCTCCATACATGATAAAGAAGGATTTGCCTTTGGCCGAGCAACGGATGCCAAACCCCGGCAGCGATGGATCAAAGTGTTTGACGCTCCCGCTGGTGGGGTGTGGAAACTTGCGGATGGCGAGCTCGGTGAGTGCGGACATGAGTTTTGTCTCGGAATTGTCTCAGAAATATGTGGCGCAATGAGGGTACTCCCTGATCAGCTATGTTCATAGAGAGTTGTCCAATATGTTGAAATAATTGAAATTTGTTACGCTATGTTCAAGTATGAAAATATAGGACACTGACTTCGGGAGGCAGGGGCCGGAGGTTCGAATCCTCTCACTCCGACCAGCGTTGCATATCGCAAACTCTTCCGATCTGCGGGATGGCCGTATCAGCCTGAAGACAGCGGTGGAGGTTTACGGGCTCGACGATACCTGACCATCCGCAGTAGCCGGATCACTCGGCAGGCCGACGTGGGTCCGCCACCGGGTGAGGAGGAAGCGGATGTGCATCGTCGCCGACCCTCGATCCTTCACCGACCCTCGATCCTTCACCGACGCTCGGGCCGCCACCGACGCTCGGGCCTTGTAGTTCCCGTTCCAATGCCTGCTCCTTTGCGCCATACGGCCGGCTGAACCCGGCCAGCAGGTGATATAGCACCGGCGTGACGAACAGCATCAATGCGGACGAGAGCGCTAGCCCTGCGATAATCACGCTGCCGATGGCGATACGGCTTTCGGCGCCGGCGCCGGAGGCCAGCACCAAAGGCATGGCGCCGAACACGGTCGAGATGACAGTCATCACGATAGGCCGCAACCGCAGCACCGAGGCCTCGATCACCGCATCGCGGATGCCGCGGCCCTGGTCGCGCAACTGGTTGGCGAATTCGACGATCAGAATGCCGTTCTTGGCGATGAGGCCGATCAGCAGGATGATGCCGATCTGGCTGTAAACGTTCAGCGACAGGCCACCGATCGCCATGGCGTAGACAGCGCCCGCAAGGCCGAGGGGTACGGTCAGCAGGATGACGACGGGGTGGATAAAGCTCTCGAACTGGGCGGCCAGCACCAGGAACACGATCAGCAGCGCCAGCCCCACAACCATGCCGACGCCGCCGGAGGTGTCCTTAAAGGTGCGCGATTGACCGTCGAAGCCGATCTTGGCCTCCGGCGGTAACGTTTCGCGGGCGGCATCCTCCAAGAATGTCAGGGCCGCGCCGAGGCTGTAACCCTCCGCCAACGCCGCCGACAGTTGGATCGAGGGCAGCCGGTCGAAGCGGCGCAGCGATGGTGAGGCGGCGTTCTCTGTCTGGCTCAGCAATGCGCTCAACGGCACCAGGGTTTGGCCATCGCCGGCCCGCACAAAGATGTTGCTGATGTCGGAGGGGTCGCGCCGGTCCTCCTCCGCCGCCTGGACGATGACCGGGTACTCGCGGCCGCGGTTCACGAAGCTGGTGACCTCCCGCGACGCCAGCATTGTTTGCAGGGTGGAGGCGATGGTCTCCGCGGAAATCCCCAGGTCGTCCGCCCGGGTCCGGTCGATGGCGATATCCAGTTGCGGCTGGTTCTCTTCGAAATCGATCTCCGGATTGATCAGGCCGGGGTTTTGTTCGGCGATGGCCAGCAGGCTGGTCGCCCACTCCTGCACGCTTTCGTAGTCCGGGCCGCCGATCACCACCTGCACGGGGGTCGAGTTGCCGCGCAACCCCAGGCCAGCCGGCGTCACCGGGAAGCCGCGGGCGATGGTCACTTCGCCCATGCGCGGCGCGATCTTCTTGACGATCTCGGCGACATTCAACTGCCGCTCCTCCCAGGGCGCGAGGCGCAGCACGACGAAGGAGCGGAAGGCGCGTTGGCCGCTGCCGGTATAGGTAAAGACCGTGGCGATCTCGCCGGATCGGTGCAGCGGCTCGACGATCTGCTCCACCTGCTGGGCGGCGATATCCGTATGCGCCAGGGTGCTGCCTTGCGGCGCCGTCAGCGGCACGAATGCGACGCCGCGGTCTTCCTTGGGTGTCAATTCCCGCTCCAGGTTCTCGTAGACCGGTATCGCCGCGACTGCCACCAGAACGGCGACTGCCAGGACGACGATGGGCATGTCCAGGGCGCGCTCCAACAAGCGGCCATAGACCCGCTGCACCACGTCCTCGCGCTGCTTGGGTTGGCTGCGGACCCTCAGCACTTTCGAGGCGAGCGCCGGGCAGGCGGTGAGGGCCACGAACGTGGAGATCAGCACCGCACTCGCCATGACCCAGCCGAACTCGACGAACAGCCGCCCGACCTGTCCCGGCAGGAACGACAGCGGTACGAACACGGCGATCAGCGTGATCGAGGTCGCCAACACCGCGAATGTCACCTGGCGTGCGCCACGGAAACTGGCGGCGACCGGGCTCTCACCCTGCTCGATCCGGCGCTGGATGTTCTCCAGCACGACGATGGCGTCATCGACCACCAAGCCGATGGCCAGCAATAGCGCTAGCAGGGTCAGGGTATTGATCGAGAAGCCGAACGCGCCGATCAGGACAAAGCAGCCGATCAACGCCACGGGAATGGTGATGGCCGGCACCATGGTCGCGCGGAAGCTGCGCAGGAACAGCAGGATCACCAGCACCACCAGCGTCAGCGAGATGCCGAGGGCGATCAGCACTTCCTTAATAGAGGCGCCGACGAAAATGGCATCATCGGAGCCGACCTCGATGGCCATGCCCTCTGGTAATATTTCGGTAATGCGTGCGATTTCGGCGCGCACTCTCTCGGAGATGGCGAGGGTGTTGGCCTGGCTTTGGCGCTGGATCGCCATGCCGATGGCATCGACGCCGTTGCTGCGCACAATCGTCGACTCGTCGGAAACGCCGGGCGCGATGCGGGCGACGTCGCCCAGACGCACCGGATAGCCGGCCTCCCGCCCCAGCACGATGTCGCGGAAATCGTCCAGGGTCGTCAGGCGGCTGTTGAGGCGCACGCTGAGTTGGCGCTGCTGCGATTTGATCTCGCCCGCCGGCAGTTCGACATTGTTGCGTCGCAACGCATCGGTGACGTCGGCAACGGTGAGGTTGCGGGCGGAGAGCGCCCGCCGGTCGATCCAGATGCGGACCGCGAAGGGTCGCTGTCCGTAGATGCGCACATTGGCGACGCCGTCGATGGTCGCGAGACGGTCGACCAGGAACCGCTCGACATAGTCAGTGATCTCCGCCGTGGTCATCACCGTCGATGTGACGGCCAGGCGCATGACCGGCCAGGCGTCGTCGTCGCTCTTGATCACCTGTGGCTGCTCCGCCTCCTCCGGCAGTTTGCCGAGGATGCGGCCCACGGCATCGCGTACGTCGTTCGCCGCCTCATCGATGTCGCGACCGACATTGAATTCGATGGTCGTAGCGCCGCGCTCCTGGCGGCTGACGGAACTGATGGACCGGATGCCGGCAATGCCGGAGACAGCGCTCTCTATGACCTCGGTAATATCGGTGTCGACCACCTCCGGCGCCGCGCCGCGGTAGAGGGTCGTGACGGTGACGACCGCGGAGTCGATGTCCGGCAATTCGCGGATCGGCAGGGTGGTGAGTGCGGCGACGCCGAAGACGACGATCAAAAGACTGGCGACCGCAGCCAGCACCGGACGGCGGACAGAAAGATCGGTCAGCCTCATGATGGCGCCTTCGAGGCCGGTCCGCCGCCCGCGGTTGGCTCGCCCAGGATATTGATGGCGCCGCCATCCCGCACGCGCTGCAGGCCGCGGATGACCACCTGCTGCCCTTCGCTTAGGCCGGATTTGATGGCGATCATGCCGTCCTTGCGCTGACCGGTGACGACCGAACGCCGGCTCGCCTTGCCGTCGTCGGCAACGAACACATAAGTATCGGCCGCCTGCACGACGATGGCTTCCTCCGGCACGACCAGTTCCCGCGTTTCCGCCAGAGTCACGACGATGGCCATAAACATGCCGGCCGGCAGCAGGCCCTCCGGGTTGGGAATGGACGCTCGCACCTTGAAGGCGCGGCCCACTGGATCGACCCGGCTATCAATGGCTGAGATGCGTCCTGTGAAGCGCCGGTCGGGGAAAGCCGAACTCTGCGCCGTAACCTCGCGGTCCAACTCGATGGCGCCGAACAAGCGTTCGGGCAACGAAAACGCCACCTCTACTTCTACCAGATTATCCAACCGGGTCAGCATGGTCTGGTCATCGACCAACGCGCCGACCTCAACATCGGTGAGGCCGACGACACCGCGGAAGGGCGCACGGATCGACCGGTCTTCCAGCCGGCGTTTCGTGCGGACGACAGCGGCCTCCGCAATTGCCAACGCTGAAACTGCTTGCTCCAGCGTGGTTTTGGCGACGGTGTTGCGTTGGCGCAACTGCCGCATCCTGGTCATCGTTTGCTGTCGCTCCGCCAATATGGCCTTTGCTTCAATAAAGTCGGCGCGCTGGATATCGTCGTCGAGGCGTGCGAGCAGGGCGCCGGCTTCAACGGTCTGTCCCGGCGTGAAAGACATTTCGACGACAGCGCCAGATGTAACTGGCTTGATTTCGACGGAATTGCGGGCACGGGTCGTGCCGACCGCCTCGACCGTCCGGCGCAAGGTCGCCATGCGCACGGGAGCCACTTCGACGGTGGTCTGCCGGTCTCGGCTCTCGCTCTGTGAAACCGCAGCGTTCGACCCGAGATAGCTGCTATAGGCAACAAAAGCGGCGGCCGATGCCGCGGCAAGCGCCAGCAAGATCGAAAGTTGCTTCCGAACACTCATAAAACTCTCCGGTAACCTCGCTGTAAATCTAGGCGTGCATCGGCGAGAGAACGAGGGTTATCTTTCTCGACGCAGTTCACCTACATCAACTCCTTAGTCGATATCGAAGGCGAGGAGTTGGAAGCGGAAGTCAGGCTGGAATACCCGGTTAAACGCGCCAAGCGTATGTCGATTTGGGTAAACGGCGGTTTCGAATTCCGCAACACCGAAACCGACATATTCGACGGTGAGGCGCAGCTTTCCGATGATCGCCTGCGCATCACCAGCAATTGTTTGTAATGTAGAGCCGTGGAAGTTTGGTTTCCGCGGGCCTATGCAACAATACCTCCGGCACAACAACCGGAGGTATTGGTCAAAAGTGACTCTGCACCCTATGCTAAGTCGTTGATCTTGGTAGCGAGGGAGGGATTTGAACCCCCGACAAAGGGATTATGATTCCCCTGCTCTACCGCTGAGCTACCCCGCCGCACCAAGCTGCCCGCGCGTGCCCAAAAGGGTCGCGCGAGAGGGCGTTATATGCCGTCGCGGGGCGCGTCTGTCAACGGGCTGGCTACATTCTCTGGCATTTCCAGGCGGTGCCAAATCGCCGCCTGCTCGGTGACGATCAGGTCCATGGGAATGTCGTGGGGCTGGGGCTGGATCGTCGTCAGGGTGGCATGGCTCCAGCCGACACCGACCGCCAGCGGCCGCGGGTTGAGCGCCGCCAAAGTGCGATCGTAAAAGCCGCCACCATTGCCGAGGCGGAAGCCGGCAGCGTCGAAGCCGAGGCAGGGGATCAGCAGGATCTCCGGCACCGCGGTTTGCTCGATCTCGGGCACGGGAATATTCCAGACTCCTGGCCGCATCGGCGCGCCGGGCGACCAGGGGCGGAAGATCAGGGGTTGGCCGCGAACGGTCTCCGGCAATGCGGCGCTGCCGCCGGCCGCGATCCATCGCGCTGCCGCTTGCCGCAGGTCCGGCTCGCCCGGCATCGGCCAGGTGAAGGCGAAACAGGCGCTTTGCAGGCGCGGCAGCAACTGCTCCAGCCGGTGAGCGATTTCAGCCGAGGCGGTGGCGATCCATTCGCGCGGCAACGAGGCGTGCATCGCCCGCAAGCGCTGTCGGGCGTCGCGCCGGTCGAAGCCTTGCATACTTAAAGAGAGCGAGGCTGGTCGGCGGTCGCGGTAATCCAGCCGCCGCCGAGAACTCGGCTGCCGTCGTAGATCACGCAGGCCTGGCCGGGCGCGATGCCGAATTCTGGCGCGTCCAGCACAACGTGCGCGCCGCCATTGCCGTCACGGGTCAGCGTTGCGGCGACCGCCGGCATGGTCGAGCGCAGTTTGACCTGGCAGGAGAGCGGCTCATCGCCGGCATCCTCACCACCGAGCCAGTTCAGGCCTTCTACCCGCACATAACGCCGGCCGAGAGCGGCTTTTGGGCCGACCACAACCTGCTTCAGCGCCGCATTCAGGCGGATAACGTAGAGCGGCTCGCCCTTGCCATCGGTGTTGCCGAGGTTCAGGCCGCGGCGCTGGCCGATGGTGAAATGGATAATGCCTTTGTGTTGGCCGAGAACCTGGCCGGCCTGGTCGACGATATCGCCGGGTTCGATGGCACCGGGCCGCAGCTTCTCTACCACCTGGGCGTAGGAGCCGTTCGGGACGAAGCAGATGTCCTGGCTGTCTGGCTTGGCCGCGACCGGCAGGCCGAAATGCTCAGCCAGCGCCCTAGTCTCCGTCTTCGGCAGCCCGCCGAGCGGGAAGCGCAGGAAATCGAGCTGCTCCTGCGTCGTCGCGAACAGGAAATAGGACTGGTCGCGCGAGGCATCGGCCGCGGCGTGCAGTTCCGCACCGCCCGCGCCCGCGATCCGCTGCACATAGTGGCCGGTGACCAGCGCGTCGGCATTCAGGTCGCGGGCGGTCGCCAGCAGATCGCGGAACTTGACCGTCTGGTTGCAACGCACACAGGGGATTGGGGTCTCGCCGCGCAGATAGGCGTCGGCGAAATCGTCCATGACGCTCTGGCGGAACTTGCTTTCATAGTCCAGTACGTAATGCGGGATACCGATGCGGTCTGCGACGTTGCGGGCGTCGTGGATGTCCTGGCCGGCGCAGCACGCACCTTTGCGCTCCACGGCTGCGCCGTGGTCGTAGAGTTGCAGGGTGATGCCGATGGTCTCATAGCCCACATCGGCCACCATCGCGGCGGCAACCGAGCTATCGACGCCGCCGGACATGGCGACCACTACCCGGGTCTGCGCCCGCGGCTTCGGCAGGCCGAGGTCCGACCGGCAATGGCGTGCCGAGAGTTCAGCAAGCGCGCTCATCCCTTCAGCCCCATCTCCCAGAAGGCGCCCTCCAGGCGGGTGGCTTCGGTAAAGGTCGCGGCCAAAGAGGCGAACCGGCCTTCGCCGCCCCGCTGCGTCATCATATGGTCGAGGTGCGTGACCTGGGCGCGGGCCGCGGTCTGGTAGTCCTCGCTCGCATACATCTCGATCCAGGCGCGGTAGGGGTTGCCGTCGATGCGGCCTTCGCTCGCCAGGATCGAACCGATTTCCGCATAGCCAACGATGCAGGGCGCCAGCGCCACGTGCAGGTCGAGCACGTCGCCGGCCATGCCGGCCTCCAGCACATAGCGGGTGTAGGCCATGGTCTCCTGAGCCTCCGGTTCCGCCACCATGTCGGCTTCGCTCAGGCCCCAGCCCCGGCAGAACTGCACGTGCAGATTGGTCTCGCTGTTGGCGATGGTTTGCAGACCGCGGGCCGCGTGACGAATATCGGCGAGATCGCGCGATTTATAGGCCGCCAATGCGTAGGCGCGGGCGAAGTGGATCAGGAACAGGTAGTCCTGCACCAGATAGCGCTTGAAGCTGGCCTCCGGCAGCGTGCCGTCGCCGAGTTGCTGCACAAACTCGTGGTGCACATAGGCGGTCCAGTCATCGCCGGCAGCATTGCGCAGACGGGCGAAGAGGCTATCGGCGGCGAACAGCATGGCGCAGTCTATCCCAGCATGTTGCGGGTTTCGGACGGCAACCTAACAGTCAGGCCGTCCAACTCGTCCGTGACGATAATCTGGCACCCGAGGCGCGACGTTTCGGTCAGGCCGAACGCCAGGTCCAGCATGTCTTCCTCGTCCTCCGATGCGTCGTCCAGGCTTTCGAACCATTCCGGATCGACAATCACATGACAGGTAGAGCACGCGAGCGAGCCCTCGCAGGCGCCCTCTATATCGATATGGTACTTGCGGGCGATCTCCAGCAAGCTGAGGCCCGCGGGCGGCTCCAGCGTGGTGCGCTCGCCATCGGGGAAGATGAATGTGACTTTCGGCATAGGCGCCTCCATAGCCGTTTCAGATGCCTGCGGGCAAGCGCTATAGCGCGGATTTCGCCCACTATTCAGCCGCAGGGCGTTCCGCAATGAGGGTTTGAGCGGCGCTGACCAGGCGAACCGCGGCGGCATCCACCTCTGCTGCGGTGGTCGGCCGGCCCAGCGCCAGACGCACCGTAGACCGCGCATCCGCCTCCGACAGGCCGAGGGCCGCCAGCACATAAGACGGCTCCACCGCGGCGGAAGAGCAGGCGGAGCCGGTCGAGAGCGCCAATTCCGGCACCGCGGCCAGCAATTCCTGCGCGTTGACGCCGGGGAAGGTGAGGTTGAGGTTGTGCGGCAAGCGCCGTTCCGAATCGCCGTTAATCCTGACATCCGGAATGCCTGCCCGGATACGGGCCAGCAGGCGGTCGCGGAGGTTGCGGAGACGCTCGGCATCCGCTGCCATATCCTCCCCGGCGATCCGCGCCGCCTCGCCCAGACCAATGCACAGCGGCGCGGGCAAGGTGCCGGAGCGGAAGCCGCGCTCCTGGCCGCCGCCGAAAAACAGCGGCTGCAGGCGAACCCGCGGCCGGCGGCGGACGTAGAGCGCGCCGATGCCCTTCGGCCCATAGATCTTATGACCGGAGATGCTGAGCAGGTCGATGTGTTGCTCTCTGACGTCGAGCGGCAGCTTGCCGAACGCCTGGGCGGCGTCCGTGTGAAACCACGCGCCTTTCGCCCGGCAGAGCGCGCCGATCTCGGCAATCGGTTGCAGCACGCCGATCTCGTTATTGGCGGCCATGACCGAGACCAGAGCCGTCTCCGCAGTGATGGCATCGGCCAATCGGTCGAGATCGACCAGACCGTCCGGCTCTACCGGCAGGAAATCGACGCGCAGCCCCTCATTCCCCAGTTGGCGCACGCTCTCCAACACGCATTTGTGCTCGGTTTCTAACGTCACGATATGGTTGCGGTCTTTGGCGATGGTGGCGCGGAAGCGGCCGGCGCCGAGGATCGCCATATTGTTGGCTTCGGTTGCGCCGGAGGTGAAGACGATCTCCCGCGGCTCCGCACCGATCAGTTTGGCGATCTCGGCCCGCGCTTCCTCGACCCGTTCCTCGACCGCGCGGCCGGCGGCGTGCTCGACCGAGTGCGGATTGGCGAACCGCTCGCCGAAATACGGCCACATCACATCCAGCACCCGCGGGTCGGTGGGAGTGGTCGCCTGGTAGTCGAGATAGATCGGAGCGTTCATGGCTTCATCACATAGGATCGCGGGCGGCGTCTGTCACCCTTATCACGCTGCCTGCTTGCGTTCGAACAACTGTTTCCACGCTGCCGCAAAGGCGTCGATCTCGTCCGCTGTCGTCTGGCTGCCGATACTGACGCGGATCGCCGAGGCCGCGAGCGCCGGCTCGACGCCCATCGCCAGCAGCACTGGGCTCGCCTGCACCTTGCCGCTGGAGCACGCGGCGCCGGCGCTGACGCAGAAGCCCGCGAGGTCAAAGGCCATCACCTGGGTTTCCGCCGGCACGCCGGGCATGGCGAGGCAGGAGGTGTTGGCGATGCGCGGCGCGGCCTGACCGAAGACGATGGCGGCATCGCCGAGCGTCTGCTCCAGCCGGTCGCGCAGGGCGGCCTGCCGCGGCTGGTCGGCGAGATCGGCGGCGAGGTGCTCCAATGCCGCACCGAACCCGGCGATACCGGCCAGGTTTTCGGTGCCGGGCCGCCGTCCTTGCTCCTGACCGCCGGCGTCGCGATTGGTGTCGAGCGTGATCCTCGGCGCCAGGATCAGCGCGCCGACACCCGCCGGGCCGCCGATCTTGTGCGCCGATACCGTCATCAAGTCCGCACCCAACTCTGTCAGGTCGAGGCGATATTTTCCCAACCCCTGCACGGCATCGCAATGCAGCAGGGCACCGGCGGCGTGGGCGATCGCAGCCGCTTCTGCCACTGGCTGGATCACGCCGGTCTCGTTGTTGGCCAGCATCAGAGACACCATAGCATTCTCGTCGGAATGCGCGAACGCCCGCTCCAGTCCTTGCAAGTCAAGCCGCCCAGCCGCATCGACCGGCAATTGCTGTGCCGGCGGGCAGAGGGCCGCCACCGACGGGTGCTCCACCGCACTGGCCAGAACGCGACGTCTGCCGCAGGCGGTCAGCGCCAGCCGGTTAGCCTCGGTGCCGCCGCTGGTCCACACGATATTCGCGGGGCGAGCGCCGATCAGCGTTGCCAGCCGGGCCCGAGCATCCTCCACCAATCGGCGGGCGGCGCGGCCCCTGGAGTGAACGGATGAAGGGTTGCCGCCCAGCGCTATGGCGGCGCTCACCGCAGCGGCGACGCCGGCTCTGGCCGGTGCGGTGGCGTTATAGTCGAGGTACACGGAATCGCTCGCCATTCGGTCGCAGCCCAAAGCGGAGTCGCGTTAACGACGATTTCAGATGATAATTTTCCACAGCATGCTATATATTCTGTCTTACATCCAACAAAACTACGACGCGCGTCGCCGCGCCGTTCAGAACGCAATCGGCGTGAGGCCGACTATTCGGCCGTTCGAACACGCAGGGAATCGAGAAAAACCCAATGCCTGAGGTCATCTTCAATGGACCCGACGGTCGCCTGGAAGGCCGTTACCATCACTACACCGATTTGAACGGACCACTGGCCGTTATCTTGCACCCGCACCCGCAACACGGCGGCACGATGAACAATCGGGTGGTGTACGAACTGTTTCAGATATTCAAGCGCCGCGGCTATTCGGTGCTGCGCTTCAACTTCCGCGGCGTTGGCCGCAGCCAGGGTGCCTATGGCCGCGGCGAAGGCGAGCTTTCCGATGCTGCGGCTGCGCTCGATTGGATGCAGACGCTGAAGCCGGACGCCAAGGACGTTTGGGTCGCGGGCTATTCCTTCGGCGCGTGGATCGGCATGCAGTTGCTGATGCGCCGGCCCGAGGTCGGCGGCTTCCTCTCCATCGGCGCGCCGGCCAACCTTTATGACTTTTCGTTCCTGGCGCCCTGCCCATCCTCCGGCCTGTTCTTGCACGCCGGCCAGGACGAGATCGTCGAGGAAGACGCGGTGAAGAAGCTGGTCGAGAAGCTGCGGGCGCAACGCGGCATCTCCATCGATTTCGACCGCATCCCAGGCGCGACCCACACCTTCGGCAATCACATCGACCCGATGGTGAAATCTGTCGAGCGCTACCTGGACAGGCGCATGGCGGAGCGCGCCGCGGAAGAGGCGGCTGCCTAGCGGTTTCGCCTGCCGCCAGCATTGATGCCAGACGGTTTCACTCTCGCCGCCCGGTTTCTGCCGGGCCGCCGCGTATTTGTGACGCTGGTCTGCCTGCTCTGGCTCGGGCCGCTGCTCGCCATCGCCCCGGCGGGTGCCGCGCCGCAGCGGGTGGTCTCGCTGAACTTGTGCACCGACCAGTTGGCGATGCTGATCGCAGCACCCGGCCAACTGCACGCCGTCTCGCACCTGGCGCGCGACCCGCGCTCGTCCGCCATGGTCGAGCAGGCCATGCGCTATGCGGTGACCCGTGGCGGCGCGGAGGCGGTGTTCCGGCTGCGGCCCGACCTGGTGTTGGCCGGAACCTACACCACCGCAGTAGCCGTGCAGATGCTGCAGCGCCTCGGCGTGCCGGTGGAGCGGTTTGCGCCGGCAAACACCTTCGCAGATGTCATCCGCAACCTGCGCCGCATGGGCGAATTGCTCGGCCGGCAAGAGACGGCGGAGGCGCTTGTCGCGCGCCAGCAAGATGCGTTGGCGCAATTGCAGCAGATGCGGAGCGTCGGCCAGCCTTTGCGCGCCGTATTCCTGGACGCCAACAGCTATACCGCCGGTGCCGGCACTTTGATGCACGCTATGCTGGAGGCGGCGGGGTTCGAGAATATCGCCGCCTCGCGCGGCCTGTACGGCACAGCCCGGTTGCCGCTGGAGGTGCTGGTGCTGGCCAGGCCGGACCTGCTGCTGACCACCGGGCGCTACGATCCGCCGTCGGTAGGCGAGGCGGTGCTGGACCACCCGGCGCTGCGCCATCTGCATCGCGGGCGCAGCCGCACGGTAATCGCCGGGCAGACCTTCACCTGCGGCACGCCCTTTACGCTGGCGGTCGCCCGACAACTGGCCGCGGTTCGCATCGAGATGCAGGCCGCGGCGGCGGCCCGTCGGAGCCGCGCTCCGTGACGGACGGCACGCGCTTCGCGCTGCTGCTGGCATTGCTGGGTCTGATTGTTGCCGGGCTGTTTATGGCTTCGTTGCTGGTCGGCCCCGCCGCGCTCGATTGGGGCGAGAGCCTGCGGGCATTGGTCGTCGGCGATAGCGAGCGCGAGGCCGTCACCCTGGTCATGCGCGAAATCCGCCTGCCGCGCGCTGTCCTGGGCCTGATGGTCGGCGCGAGCCTGGGGTTGTCCGGGGCTGTCCTACAAGGCTATCTGCGCAACCCTCTGGCCGAGCCCGGCTTGATCGGCATTTCGGCCAGCGCGTCTCTAGGTGCGGTGCTGGCGATCTATACCGGGCTGGCCGCGGCCTTGCCGCTGGCCCTGCCGCTGCTGGCGCTTGGCGGCGCTCTGGTGGCCGTGGCGGTTGTCTTCGCAATGGCCGGTGCTCGCGGCGGCGCCATGACGGTGATCCTGGCCGGTATTGCCGTCTCCAGCCTCGCCGGCGCACTGGTTTCGCTGGTCCTGAACCTGTCGCCGAACCCGTTTGCGGCGCTGGAGATCGTGTTCTGGATGCTGGGCTCGCTGGCCGACCGCTCCATGCAGCATTTGGCGCTCGCCGCGCCGTTCATGCTGGCCGGATGGGCGATGCTGGCGTTCGTCGGGCGAGGGCTGGACGCGCTGACCTTGGGAGAGGACGCAGCGGCCGCACTCGGCGTGCGGCTCGGGCGGTTGCGGCTGTTGGCGGTGCTGGGAACCGCGTTGGCGGTTGGTGCGGCGACCGCCGTGGCCGGCGCCATCGGCTTTGTCGGCCTGGTCGTGCCGCATCTGCTGCGGCCGTTCGTGGGCGCGCAACCTTCCAGACTGCTGCCGGCCTCGGCGCTGGGTGGAGCGGCTCTGTTGCTGGCGGCAGATATCGCCGTGCGCCTGATCGCGCCGGACCGCGACCTGAAGCTGGGGGTGCTGACCGCCATGGTCGGCGCACCATTCTTCGTCTGGCTCGTGCTGAAAACCCGGCGGGAGGCGGTATGAGCCTGCTGCAAGTCCAGGAGTTGCGGGTGCGCTATGGCCGGGCGGAAGTGCTCTGCGGCGTCTCGCTTCGTATCGAACCGGGCGAGTTCGTCGGCCTCATCGGCCCGAACGGCGCCGGCAAGACCTCGCTGATGCGCGCGGCCCTGGGGCTGATGCCGAGGGCAGGCGGCGAATGCCGGTTGGCGGGTGAGCCGCTGGAAGCGCTCACCGCTGGAGAGAGGGCCGGACGCGCGGCGTGGCTGCCGCAGGACCGGGAAATCGCCTGGCCAATCCCGGTGCAGCGGTTGGTGGCGCTGGGGCGGACGCCCTTTCGGCGCGGACTGGGCGCGATGACGGCAACGGATCGGGCGGCCATCGCCGACGCGATGCAGCGCATGGACATTGCTCACTTGGCGGCGCGTCCGGCGACGTCGCTGTCTGGTGGCGAGCGAGCGCGGGTACTGATCGCCCGGGCGTTGGCTCAGCAAGCGCCGCTGCTGCTCGCCGACGAGCCATCCGCCGGCCTCGACCCCGCCCATCAGATCGACCTGATGGCGGTGTTCACCGGCCTGGCGCGGCAGGGCAATGGTGTGCTCGCCTCGATGCACGACCTGGGTCTCGCCGCGCGCTGGTGCGACCGCATCGTGCTGCTGCACGAGGGCCGCTTGGTCGCCGACGGACCGCCGCGCGATGTGCTGACGCCGGCACTGCTGCATCAGGTCTACGGCATCGACGCCCTGGTCGAGGAGGACAGCCGCGGCCTGCTGGTGCAGGCGCTCGGCCGGTCCGGTCCCGGTCTGAACTGAACTGAGGGGGCATCCACCCCATCAGTTCAAGTTAGAGCACCAAATGGCCGGCGACACGCTCTAGCCGCTTCAGGCGGCTTTCCAGCGGCCAGACAAAGCTCTCTTTCAGATACCCACCTTGCCTTTGGTTTACGCCCGGTATGGCGCACACAGCCGGGGCCGCATGCCATGGTGCCTGGCGAAGTCCAGAAAGCCGGCATGGAAGCGAGGATGACCCGGGCCGTACGCCATCGCGGTCGATCAGCACCGTCTTGCTCGGCGGACAAACGATCCGCCGAGTTGAGCCGTAAGGGCATTATCCTTCCGCGCTGGGCTGTAAGTGCAGGACCGAGAATCAACCTCACAGATCACCAGTTCGACGTCGCCCTCTCCTTTCCAGGCGAGGTCCGGGATTATGTCGAGAGGGTTGCACAGCATTTAGAACGGCTTCTTGGTCCAAATCGATACTTCTATGATCGGAACTACACCGCACAGCTCGCGCGTCCCTCCTTTGATACGTTTCTCCAGGAGATGTACCGTAATCGATCCCGGATGGTCGTTGTGTTCGCCGGCCGCGACTATCAACGCAAGGATTGGTGTGGCGTCGAGTTCAGAGCGGAGCGGGATATTATCAATGCACGCGAGCATGATCGCGTCATGTTCGTACGAATGCGCATTGCCTCGCCTGAAGTGTTGCCGAAGATAGTGTCGTTGCCTCAGTAGAAA